>JAGVZN010000016.1 GCA_018302605.1 Candidatus Woesearchaeota archaeon
CTCTCCCCCAAAACATTAATAAAAGCAACTGCACTTCTGTTCGCTATGGCATCAAAAGACCAGAAAGGGCTTACGGTCCAGAAAGAGAACGATTTCTCTGAATGGTACACCCAGCTGATCCAGAAAGCGGAGCTGATTGAATATAGTCCTGTCTCCGGCTGTTATATCCTGCGCCCCAACGCGTATCATATCTGGGAAAAAATGCAATCTTATTTGGATGGATTAATCAAAGCTGACGGCATCAAGAATTGTTATTTTCCGCTCTTTATCCCCGAATCTCTCTTAACCAAAGAGAAAAAACATGTTGCGGGCTTCGCTCCGGAAGTTGCGTGGGTTGATTATGGAGGGGATACGAAGCTTGGCGAGCGTCTTGCCGTTCGTCCGACGTCTGAAACGATCATGTATGATGCCTATGCGAAATGGATCCGCTCCCATAAAGACTTGCCTTTGCGGTTGAATCAATGGAACAATGTTGTGCGTTGGGAATTTAAGCATTGCACTCCTTTCTTACGAAGTAGGGAATTTCTCTGGCAAGAAGGACATAGTGTTTTTGCGACGGACTCTGAATTACGTGAAGATACCCTGAAGATGTTGAATTTCTACGAGCGGACTTTTCGTGAGATGTACGCAGTTCCCACTTTGCAAGGAAAGAAATCGGAAGGGGAGAAGTTTGCCGGAGCGGTGTATACGTTATCGGTCGAAGCATTTCTTCCCAATGGGAAAGCGATCCAAGGCGCAACGTCTCATCATCTTGGACAGAATTTTGCGAAAGCTTTTGATATTCAATTTAGCGATGAAAAACAGCAGAAACAATACGCTTGGCAGAACTCCTGGGGGATTTCTACACGATCGATCGGCGTGATGATCCTGATGCATTCCGACAACAAAGGCTTGGTCCTCCCGCCGAAAGTCGCTTTTACGCAGGCGGTCATCGTTCCAATCCTCTTTGATAATTCCCGTAATGCGGTCTTGACAGAAGCACATAATCTCGTGAAGAAATTGTCAAAGAAAAATGTCTCCACCTATCTTGACGATCGTGATGATTACACCCCCGGCTGGAAGTTCAATGAATGGGAGATGAAAGGTGTCCCGATCCGTATCGAGCTCGGTCCGAAAGATCTGGTGAAGAAACAAGTGCTGATCGTCCGTCGTGATACGGGTGAGAAGAAAGCAGTGGCTCTGGAGAAGATTGATGTTGAAATACCTGCCCTCTTGGAAACTATTCAGCATTCTCTCTTTGCGAAAGCAGAGAAACACCTGAAAGAAAGTATTGTCACGGTACTCAACTTTAAAGATGCAGAGAAGCAATTGAAGACAGAAAAATTGCTGTTTGTCCCGTGGTGTGGGAAGCCGGCGTGTGAAGAAGAGTTTAAAGAGAAGACTGGTGCGAAATCATTAAATTCCCCTTTTGAACAGCCCGCATTAAAAAAAGACCAGAAATGTTTTGCCTGCGCTGAGAAAGCTGTGGTCTGGTTTTATTTTGGGAAGAGTTATTGATCATTTTTTGCGGGAACATTTTTATAGAAATTACTGTTTTTCTGTCCATGGCACGTGTACAGCGCTTATGGACTGATTTGGAAATAGCTGCTATGCCGGCAACTCTTTCACTTCTTCGTAGGATGAGAAGCGCGGCTGTTACGTCAGAAGACTCCTTATTCATCAATTTTAAACGGTCTATAAACTCTCTGTTTGGTGGGAATAAGCAGATTTACCCTCCGCAGGAAGCATTGGAACATGCAGTGGAATTGGCGGATGCTGCTGGTGATTTCTTTGCTGCTAAATTATCGAAAACCACACAGGGGAAAAAGGAGTTTGAACAGTGGCAGGATTTACTCGCCGATGCGAAACGACAGTACCAGTTATATGGAAAGATGACGTCTGCTCGGACATCACTTGGTGAAGTGATTGGGTTTGCTCTCATCGGCCGGCTGCGGGCTCTTCATATCGACCCTGATTATATCCTCCAGTGGGATCTTCTTCAAAATAATAATCTAGGGGTAACTTCTCTTGGCCGACTATGCCAAGGAGATGTTGGTGTTATCACTCCTTTGTCCGGTGATTATTTGCTGGCGAGCACGTATCGCTCCTACCTTCAGCGAACACGAGATAGCTCATTCCCTTTGCATGTCGCTGCCCAACGTAGAAATTTATCTACAACGATTTTGCCATTATCCCTCCACGATTCTCTTGATAACCTGTCTGCAGTCGGTATCTATGTGGATACAACACAAACTGGCAGGACCGCCCAGGCGCTCTATTCAGCACTTCGAGAGATTCTTCCGGAAAAGACAGTTCACGAGCCGAGATTTACGAAAACAAAATTTACTCCCAACAAGAAAATCGAGAGGTACTGGGCACAGAGATCATAACGTCGGCATGCCTGTTAAATTCCCCGAGCCGTAGGCGAGAGTGTAACGTGGTCGAGGAGCGCAGGCGAAGCCGAGCACCGCAGAAGTAAATTTGAAGTCCGTCCATCAAGCGAACAAAGTGAGCAATCAAGACACAGAATCAGAGGGCAATTTCTATTTCATCAAAGCCGAAGGCTCATCAAGTTAAAGAAGTTAGGGGTCGCCATTGTAGAAAGTTATTTAAATTAGTAAGCATACATGTTCGCTATGTGGGTCGCCAAGATTAGATTAAGACATGATTGTATTATTGGAAATCGTTGCAGAAAGTTCAATGTGATGATGCAGTCTTTAGATCTGAATGAAGAAAAGAAAAATGCTAAAGTTTTGACTTCTTCCATTCATCAGTTAATCGGAGATGAAAAGAATATCAAGAAATTTATTAACGATCTGAAGAAAGATAAAAGAACGAAATACGTTGAATTTAATGGCCAGACATTATTTTTGGTTGAAACTGCAAAGAAAAAACCGGTTTCTGAGTTTTCCAAGAAGATGTTTTTCGTTAAACCAATGCTTTTGGATAATGAAGGTTATGAAAATTGGGAGATTGCTTCTCATAAAAGAGAGGAATTGACAAGATTTATGAATAACGTTGAGACGTTGGTAGATGAATTTGAATTATTAAGTTTAAGGAATATTCCTCTGCAAAATATTTATTTTCCTAAAGTTATGCCAAAATTAACAGCTTTGCAAAAGAAAGCATTGGAATTGGCTATCAATGAAAGTTATTATGAAACTCCAAAGAGAACAAATTTAAGAGCATTAGCAAAGTTAAGTAAAGTTTCTTTGGCAACATACCAAAAACATCTTCAGAAAGCAGAATCTAAAATAATTCCAGATGTTGTCTCTTTCTTAAAATAGGCATACATGTTCGCTAAAAATCTTAAGTAGTAATTATGGTATCTCTTTGATAGTGGTTAAAATGAAATTGTTCAAAGAAGAAGTTTATGAAAGATTGCAACAAGCCTCTAATGTAGATAGAGGTATAGAAGAAGCTCTATCGCAAATAGTTGGAGATAGTGATCTACAAACCGCTATTCGAAATTATGCTCTAAGAAATGAAATAACTCAGAAAGGATTTGGAGAATATGGCACTGGAGTAAGAGAATATTGTGGAGCAAACAATACTTTTAGAGATAGAAGGATTATTTTTTGGAGTAGAGAAAGTCCAGTAATGGTTAGAAAACAGGCAGATCCTGTCAGAAAGGATGAATTATATATTGGTCCTGATCCTGAAGCAAAAGTTATGCCAATATATCTGCGTTTTCGGACATTGAATGACGAACCAGAACCGTGGGCTCCTGAATTTGTATATACAAATTTGGAGATAGAGCAAAAAGAGCCCGGGAAGTTTTATCTCCAAAAAATTCCTGATAAATGGTCTATTGCAATGCAAAGAAGATTAGAAATTGCGGGCAGAAGAATGATTGACGTTCCGTTTTTACATGAGAAATCTGCGAGTGAATTTCTAGATGGATTAGAAAAATCTTTATCAGAGATTTTACAAGGCTAAACATCCTGTATCAAGGAAATGGCGACCCCCTCTCATTTTTAGAAATTGCCCTCTTTCTATTTTTAGGACTTCAAATTTATTGAGTTTAACTACCACTTTCCCTATCCTTCTCCCAAATAGCCTTTATACACATGCTTCTTCGATTGCAGGTCAAAGAATTTCTTGAGCAGGGCATGAAGATTCCAGAGGCGATAATAGAGTTGGTCGGCGTACACTCCTTCCAATTCTGGCGTCTTGACTTTCTCTGTCCACTTGCCGAGGAGCTTGGCCATCTTTCCGCCTTTGTCAAATCGTTTCTGCCAGTCGATCTCCAATGTGCCCTGGAAGATCAGGTAGAGCCGGGATTGCGTTAATTTCTTTTTTTTCCCGTCAACTTCCACTTCCACTTCTTTCGTATCCCAGGTATGGACGATGATCAGAATATCGTAGTTGATGTACTCCGTGATATTCTTGGTCATCACCCATTCAAATTCTAATTCCGCCCCCTGCGGGCCGGGGACTTTGTGCTTATACGACCGTTCAAACCAAAGATATCCGTAGTTTTTGGCCCAGTCGATAATTGCCGCATACATGCCATCGAAATCAAAAAGGCCATTGTAGCGCAAAGTGATTGGATTGAGGGGAATGGCGGTCATGTTAACCTAATGTTTTCCCGTTATATAAAGATTTCTTTATTTGGTACGTGTTCTTTATTCGGTAATTGTTCAGCTTTTCCGACAGGCCTCTCTTGGCCTCGCTACCAGCTAAATAATTGCTTTATTCAGAGAAAAGTTTAATATATCTTCCCCGTTTTTGTCTTTCATGACCAAATCCCTGGAAGGCAAGCACTCTGAATATTATGAAGCAATCCTGCAGCTGCGCCATGTTTCTCAGGAAGTTATCGATTTTACGGAAGAAGAGATTCAGCGTCGTGGTCTTTCGGTGGTCAAAGTCATTGAATTAAAAACGGGGCTTGATTATTATCTTTCCGACAACAACCTTACAAAGACGCTGGGCCGGCGCCTGCAAGATAAATTTGGCGGTGAGTTTCTGGTCACGGCAAAACTTCACACTAAAAAGAAAGATAAGAATCTATACCGCCTGACCATCCTTTTCCGGCAGACCCCGTTTCAAAAAGGTGATCTTGTCGCACGCGGCGGGGAAGAATATCGTGTTCTGACTTTAGGCAAAGAGATCATTCTCCAGCACGAAAAGACGGGGAAGAAAATTCATCTGAAATATGCCGAGATGAAAAAGATCAAGAAGATCGTGCAATAAAGCAGAATCGCCGCAAAGATTTAAAAATGACGGGGCAAATTTCTTCTCAAAATGGGTCCGTCGCTTGTAGAAAGATTTCACGATGAAGATTTGACACGTTTCAACTTAGTGAAACAACTTAATCTTGATTATCTCTATGAAAATCCAAACTTCGTGTATCCATTTACCGATCCTGGTCTTGTTTTGAGGGGGGAGGTTATTGACCTGAGGGGATATAACCCCCCTCCCGGATCTGAATGGCGAGATTTCTATCACAGAACTTTAAGAGACATTGCGGACCACGCGGTTGAAGATAAAAAGCCGGTCTTGCTCGGTTCTTCGGTGTATCGCTCTGATTTGTACAATGATCCAGAGCAATTTCTGGACGATGCCCGTGAACTATTAGAGGAAAAGATTGGACAAGGTAGCGATGATCAAGCTGAAGCGTGGACTGCTCTGCTCAGGAAAAGGCCGGCCAAACCGGTGACTCTCTTTCAAGATATAGCTGTTCCGGATGATGTGAAAAATAGTCCATTTTATACATCACCTTATGAGGAATCGGCAGTTGATGAGATCTCCCGGTTGGGTGCACGTAGAATAACTATATTCATTGATAATATTGGTCTTGCATTTGATAAATCAGAAATTGTTATTGCTGAAGGTATTGTCATCGATGGAAATGGAGCACAAAGTCGAGAAGAATTAACTCAGAGACTATTACCCTATTTTACAGCTGTGACAGGAATAAACTATGGATCTCGCTTGGCAGATGAAGAACGGGACCGCATTCGTGCAGAATACAATCAGTCCCAGCACTTTATGACTCTTTCCAAAGAGTTAAAACGGGATTGGGTTAGATTCAAGAATTTTGGTGGGGTGAGTTGCGATCTGAACAAGTTTAAACAATTCAAAGAATTCGGCGACTGGAATGGTGCAACACCCCAAGGGCTCATTACAGTTGCCGTGAAAATGTATGAAAAATTTGGCGGGATTTACACATTATCTTATGATTCTTCATTTTTCGGTTTGCGTACGATGGCAGGGGTGCCTTATCAGTACGGGATCGTGCTGTACGATCTCGTGGAAGAATTAATGGGGGAATGTTCATCTTTGGAAGAGGAATGTAATCGCTTACTAGGGGGTTCACAAAGGAGAAATAAAGAGGAAGCAGAAAAAGTATTCTTAAAAGGGCTTGCTTTAATCTTGAAAAAATCTTCCTTGGGAGCGGAGTTGAACAAGCAAGAGAAAGCAGTAATCAAAGAAATCGAAGAATCTCGCAATACTTCTCTTGCTGGGCATGTTGCTGAAATGTGTGAAAAAGCAAAAAGATCTTTCTAAGAAAAAGAAATTCTCATAAATGTTTCGTGTTCTAAAAAATTGCCAAAGTGACCATCGCTCCCCGTCTGGTACTGATGATCCATCCGTTCGGAGCCATCTCATATTTTCCTCTAGCTAAATAGACTTTAAACTGCTTTACTTGCACCGCGTCATTAATTTCAACTTCGATGAATTCGCCTAATTTTAACAATTTAAACATTGTTCCATGAGCCAATTCAATCCGGCAACTAACTTCTCTTTTTTTTGATGTTACGGTGAGCTCTCCTCCTCTCTGAAGTGTCGTGTGTTTTTCATCACCGTCTTTTAAACTATCAAAACTTAAAAAGAATCTCTGAAAATCGGCTCGTGTATCTTTTTTACTCATTTCATTCACCTCTTGGTGAAAGAGTCTTTTATGGATTTATATACTTTGTTATTCCCGGCTAGTCTCTTCTTCAATTCGGGGATGATCTTTTCTGTCGCTTTTTCTCCAATCTTAATGAACTGTTCCGCTTTGTCAAAATCCGACCATTGTAAATTGTCTATTTTGGGAGAAATGATCAGGCAGTCCTGCGCATGGATCAATTGCTCCCGCGCCAGATTATCATTGAGAAGATGAAACGTCTCATACATGATCTTGACGATGGGATACGGCTCTTTCCCGGCAAGCAGGCGCAGGACGCGCGCCGGATAAAAGATCGTTTTGAACAGCCAGCGCAGGGTCTTGCGGATTGTCTTTGGCCAATGCTCGGGAAAAAGCACCGTTCCCAGGAAAGCGATCTCTTCTCGGACAAATTGGTCTTTCAGCGAAGGCAGGAAACGTGCGGGCGGTGGCGCAGCTGTTTTCAGCACCTCGCTTTTGGGATTGGAAGTGTCAACAAGAAGAACGACATCTGCCCCCATCTCTTTAACATCCTCGAATGGATTTGGGTCGGCTACTGCCCCGTCAACATATTTTTTCTTTTTGATCATCATCGGATTAAAGATACCCGGAATAGAGACGGATGCCCGGACAGCTTGGGCAATATCCCCTCGGTTGAAAATGACTTTCTTTTTGTCGCTGAGATCATAGGCAATGATCGATAGGGGGATCACGGTCTGTTTGAATCTCTTGTGCAGGACCAATTCATCCAATTTCCGGCTGATGCGTTTTCCTTTCAATAGGCCGGTTTTAGGAATGGTAAAATCAATGATTTCCCGCCAGTCGGTGTGCTTGAGAAAATCTTCCATTTCTTCTGGTGTTTTTCCGGCAGCATAGGCCGCGGCAATAACTGCCCCCATAGATGTCCCCGCGAGATAAGAAATGGGGATATTATGTTTATGGAGAACTTTCAGAACGCCAATATGGATAAATCCCTTTGCCCCGCCGGCGCCGAGCGCCAGACCCAATTTCAGTTTTTTCTTTTTTTGCACTACCATCTCTTTGAAGTGAGTTAAAGTAATCATAATTTATCTTTCTTTCTGTTTTTTGGCTCTGTAGAAAAAGTCCTCCTGGCCATTGACCGCGGCGAAAACTGGTTGTATTCCTTGACACAGAACAGACTATTCGATCTTATTGTTTTCGCACCTGTTCCAGTAGATCGCTTCTCACGATCAATCTTCAGGCCAGGCGGACGACTTTTTCTACAACTACTTTATCACAGTAAATTTAATAAATAAAAGATGATCTTCAGAAAAACTATGGTCTTAGAATCACTGTTTTTTAGTTCTGCACTTCATCCGGCATGTTATCCGCTAGTCTCCGCTATGCTTAATCAAGTCTGGACGCAGACAACGGCAACATCGCAGATTATGCTTGAACGATTAGGCAGCGGTCAATTATTTGTCGTTGGTTATGATCTTCCCAAACCAGAAGAACAGGAGTATGCCCAAGAATTAGCGGGACGCTTAACCAAGATTCCCGTCGCGTTCTTGGAAACGATTGATCTTTATACGGGCGGCAACATGGATCGTGTCCCCAAGTCCTACACCGAATTAACCAACGACGGCCATTGGCGGAAGCCGTTGGAGAATGCCGATACGCTGATCTTGGTCGATGCGACGGTATTGCCCACACGCCGAGGAGAAAAAGGAAATAATGAAGCACAAGAGTTGATCCAAGCCGCAAAACGGCAGATCTCTTCGTTGGACCACTATTCGTTCATCTGGACGTATACTCCCGACATTCCGGGTGTAAAACGCTGGCATGAAAAATTGGGTGCTCGAGATTCAGGCTACAGGATAGTTAATGCCCGTCCGGGATTCAGTCAGCCGGATGTCAATATGATGGATTATTCTCCTTCCGAGTCGGAAGCAGACGAAGTATACCAAAAGACTTAAATTTTCGTACAAATTTAAGCCCTTTGTATATATACTAAAAACAATTAGGTTTCGAACCTAATTCTTTTGGTATATACCAAAATCCATTGATTTCTGTTCGAAATCTATGGATTTTTAGTATATAACGGACACAATCAATAGTACGAAAATTTGTGTCCGTTAGTATAGATTAAACAGGCTAGCAGATTAAACAGGCTATCCTGAAAGCCGTCAACACGGTTCTGTCGAAAATCTCAAAAAGTCAGCCTGGCCGTCGCCTTCGTGCTTCTCTAGCTACTAAGAGTATGGTTAAGAAGCACCAATAATTTTCGTATATCGCAGTTCTCAGGCAACCTCTTTGCCAGGCGGCTGACTTTTTCCATAGAGCCAGTCAACACAAGTTTTATAATGATTGTCCTCATTTTCTTCACTCATGAAAAGAGGGAGGTTTATATTCATCATTCTCTGTCTCGCAGTTATCTGCTTGCCAATTTTCTCTCTCGCTCAGACACCACAGTACCACCTGAAACTCCTGGCTGTCCAAGAGAATAATAATGGCTATCTGGGCAGCGATGCCGATCTCTATCTGGAAATCAAAGAAGGTTCGGGGCGTGTTTTTCTGGAAACATTCCCGCTGACAAAACTGGATACGCAGATTTCCACTCGCTTTGCGAAAGAAATTGCCTGCAGTCATTTCAAGCTTCCCTGTGAAAAATATGATTTTATCTTTACCATCAAAGCGAAATCAACGATCATCGGCGGCCCATCCGCAGGAGCAGCTATCGCCGCTTTGACCACCATTGCCCTTCTTGATCTCCCCTACGACCAGCAGACAGCAATCACCGGGACGATCAATTCCGGCGGAGTTGTCGGTCCAGTCGGTGGAATCAAAGAAAAACTAGAAGCGGCTTCGCGAGCAGGCTTGAACAAAGTCTTGATCCCTTTAGGGACAGCTAACCAAAGTCGGGTCGAGCACAACCCCACATTTCAAAATTGGACTATCCTCTCTAACGCGACGGGGGGGAATGCAACTCTGAATCTTGTCGCATACGGAAAAGAGAAGCTTCAGTTAGACGTACTTGAAGTAATTGATCTCGACACGGTGATCAAAGAGATTACGGGAATTGATCTGGATCATAAAGTGCTGCCGATTACGGAAGACAAGAACTATGTCCGGATCATGCAAGGATTGCAAGACGCATTATGTTCCCGTTCTCAGGAATTATTGGTCTTGATTGAACAAGACGGTTTTGTTCTCGACGGAGAGTCCGGGAAAACCTTTGCTTTGCGCAATCAATCAGCGTTTAACGCTTCTCGTGATGGTGATCTTTATTCTGCTGCGAGTTTCTGCTTCAGCAATAACATCTTATTAAAGACCTTTTATTTTGAACAGCAGCAGAAGCCCAAAGCTGAATTGCTTCCTCTTTACGTCCAACTTAAACAGAAGACGGCTGCTTTGGAAGAAAAAGTGGAGAATATGACGATCACGACTATCTCTGATTTACAGGCATCGATGGTTGTCAAAGAGCGGCTGCACGATGTAAAACTGCAATTGGAGAAGATTCAACAGAATGATCATCCGCTCGATGCGCAGGAAATGGCCGCTATCCTGGCCTATGCGGAAGAGCGCTTTTATTCGGCCGTGGCCTGGTTCCAATTTTTCTCCATGGAAGGAAAAAGCTTTGTCTTGGATCGGGAGCATCTGGGACAGTCCTGTCAAAAAAAGATCATGGAGAGCGAAGAGCGTCATCAGTATGCTGCTTTTTTTCTCGGTCCCCGGGTGAATTATATCGAAGAACAAATTTCAAATGCGCGAAAAGCCTTTGAGCAACAGGATTTTATCTTGTGCCTGATGACGGCGGCTCAGGCGAAGGCATCGGCCAATGCGATCATCAGTTCGCTTGGCGTTGAAGAAAGCGCTCTCCCGCAGATCCTGGAAGGCAAGCGGCGGACAGTGGAGCGCATCATCGCGGAAAACAGTGCGGAAGGGATTTTCCCGATTCTGGGGTATTCTTATTATACCTATGCCATCTCTCTTCAGGAAACTGATCTGTTTAATGCTTTGTTCTATCTGGAAGATGCGCTGGAATTAAGCGATTTCAGCATCTATTTTCCCGAGAAAAAAATGCTTCCTTCGTTCATCATGACCCGTGCGTTTCAACTGCAGCTGCAAGGGTTTGCTCTGGGCATATTGGCGGCAATAGTGTTCATGCTGTTTTGGAAACGGGGAACAGAAAAAAAGAAATTTCAGAAAAGAGGAGTATAAAACCCCTCGCAGAACACAGCAAGCTGCATCCTGCGTGGGGAAAAAGAGGTGATAGATGTTTAAGCCTTTGGAGGTCTGCTCCTATATAAATGTTTCGTTTGAGGAGTATTTCCAAGTAGTGAATTCGTGCCACCGGGGGGACGGATGAGTCGATATGTTTTTATAGTTTTAGTTGTATTCAAAGATTGATGAACAAACAGTTTTTAGCTTTTTTCCTTCTGATCTTCTGCTGTTCCCTGCTTTTCGTTTCCGCCGCGACGCTTAAAGGCTCGGTTTATGACAGCAAACTAAATCTGGAAAATGATGTCTTGATTGAAATCAGTACGACCCCCCTCCAGAAAATGCTGTCTAAAGATGGAAAATATGAATTCAATGTCCCTCCCGGCGAGTATATCTTATCGGCAAGGAAAGGGATCATTGAAGTGAGAGAAGAAACCAAAATCGTGAAAGAAGGTGTTTTTGTCGTTGACCTTTTCCTTCTGCCTGATTTCACGGCGGAGGATGAGTTATGGCTGGCGGCAGGCGAACAAATTGGAGAGGATCCTTTGGCTGATTCGGAAACAGCTGGCGATGAATGGTGGCGCTATGCTCTGATCATCCTTATTCTCAGCGTCCTCGGCTGGCGCTTTGCCAAGATGCGCCGGAAATATGGCTCATTGCCCAGTTTTCGGCGGAAGATGAAAGCAGAGCACGCCAAAACGCTGGAACAGCATAAACAGGAAATTGCCCAAGAGCCGGGATATTTAGACGAGGTACTGCTGACCATCCAGAAACATGACGGACGAATCTCCCAGAAGCAGCTGCGCAATGAGATGCTTCATCTTTCCGAAGCAAAGATCAGTTTGATCCTGACCGAGTTGGAGCATAAAGGAAAGATTGAAAAGATCAAGAAAGGTCGGGGAAATGTGATTGTGATCAGAAATTGAGTTTATCAACGGAGTAATGAGTTTATTCTTAATTGTAATCTTTCTATCTCTCGAATTATTCCTTTTGCTTCTTCAGGACTGATTTCTTGGCCATAATAATTGATCGAATTTCTGACTTTTCTGATCTGATCAAATTCATCTCCCCAATCACTTTTATTCAGCACTTCTTTAAGAAAAGCAGTATAACATTCATGATTGTAAATCTTAAATCCTTGTTGCAAAGCAAGAGCCTCTAATAGTTCTCGTAAAGCATCATAGGCCAGAGAAATCTTGGAGCCGGAGGTAATTTCGCTGAGATGAAGTTGTTGCTGTGAATCTTGTTTGTTTTTACTGGACTTTAATAGAGAAATAATCAAACCTTTGTCTTCCTGTATTTCTTTCACGATTCTTTTTTTAAGACATTCTTGCCAATCTGCCATAAAGCTAGCCTTCCGCTTAAAATGTAGCCATTTACGATATTATCCCGAAGCCCCTCACTTTTAAGGTCTGCGAGCGTGTCAAACCAAAATAATTGGAATGGTCTTTTCAAGTTTTTTTCAAATGGCTTTATATCTATTTCCCTCTTCGGGGCAATAATGGCGAGATCAATATCCGAATCGTTTTTGGCTTCTGCTTTGGCCAGCGAGCCAAAGAGGATAATTGGTGGGCTAAGCAGTCTTTGTTCAAGATATTTCAGGAAAGGCTCCAGCCGTATTCTCCAATACAATCGCGAGAAATCGATAAATTGCCGATTTTCTTTCTGTGCATAGTAGAGATGGTATCTTCGATCTTCCACTTTTTGGAGCAGGCCTTCTTTCTGGTACCGCGTAAGCACTTTTGAAGCTGTTGGCGGGGAGATCTTCATCATTTTTGCATATTCCCGGACACTAATCCGTCGATAGCAGTCTTCGAAGAAGAATGCCAAATCGTTAAATATTTTTAACATGTGTTAATATATTTTAACATTTGTTTATAAATTTTTCTGTCAAGAAGTTATTTTTCTGTGGGGTCTTTGCCGCTCCAGTAGATCAACGCGCTCCCCCCTTTGTTGATTTCTGTTCGGAAATGAACTAGTCTTTTCATTTCTTGTAACCAAATTTCTTATCGTATTTTTTATGGTCAATAATGTCGAGTACAAAATCAATAACTTCTACCTCGTTTGATTGAATAGTGTAGATGAGTCGCCAATAGTTTGAGAGTTCAATTCTCCAGAGATTTGACACGCCATATTTCTGAATGTAGTAGTTAGGTATTTGTCCTTTCTTTACTTGGTCGCCGGCAAAAGGATTTTCTTTCAGCCAGCCTTTCACTCGCTCTATTGATCTAAAAATGGACTGATGAACAGAAGATTCTACTCCTCGTTGTAGTTCCTCTCCTACAATCTTGTTTAACTCGTTATATTCTTCGATAGCTTCTGCTGATAAAACTACTCTTACTTCTTTTCCTTTAAACGTCATATTTCTGTTCCTTTGCTTATTGCTTCCCTCAGTTTCGGGCTGTCGTTATGTGTCCAGAGAACTCCTTTGTGCCCGTCAAGAATTAATCCACGTTGCTCCATATAATCAAGAATGACGTTTAACGTTTGGTGCATAATTTGTGTGGGTAATTTCTCTTTTATTTCTTCTCTGGTGAGGGTTGTTTCTGCGTCTTTCAGCACTTTCTCTACCATCAGCATTGTTTTCAAGTTTGGGTAATGAATTACTTCTTGCATAGTTTCACCAATTATATTAATTTATACTACTATCTGTATATGTTTATATATAAATGTTTCGTTAGAGAGGCGCTCTGTCAAAAAAGTCAGCCGCCTGGCC
>JAGVZN010000010.1:0-3911 GCA_018302605.1 Candidatus Woesearchaeota archaeon
TATTGCAACTAGTACATATCTCTTTTTTTGCCATGAAGAAAAGGAATATCTTGGAGAATAAAAGCCTTTCTACCAGTCATTTACTAACACTGCCGAAAAAGTGATTTATAACAGCACCTACGACCTCTTTGCCACGTTTCATGTTCAGCATGAGGTTAATCTCCTGCAGGAGATCATGGGATTTACCTTGCGTTATTGGATCCACGATGCACACCAGCATCTCACTCCGGAGAATATCGACCGGCGTCCAGTGTATGGTGAATTTGTCCTCGAGCGGAGCAGGCGCGGCGGTCGTCTAAGATTGGGCGGTTCAGCAGGTTCTGTCGATGTCCGAAACGGCAATCAGTTTAAACCATGGGTAACATTTGATCAGGAGGGGGCATTGATCCATGCGGTCAAGAATGAAAAAGTGCGCGATAAGAAAGACAATCACGTTTATCATTGTGATTTTGGCAATACGTTAAAACGGCTTGTTGATATGATGTCTGATCTGGATGACCAGCAGTTTTACACGTTGGGAAAACTGGGCTATCTTAAACTGATTTAAGTATTTTAACGGCCTGTCTGATCTTAACTGCCCGTGCCAGAATATTCTTCCTGCTGAGGTCAGCAAAAAGAACAACCCGGTGGCCCAGTTCCCCGGCTTCTTCAAAGCATACCTGAAAAATCTCGGTGTCCAGATTCTCTCTGATTTTTGCCGGACCATATCCTCGTCGCTGTAATCTCTTGTTCAGCTTCTTCAAATCTGAACAGGTCAGGACAACACAAATATCATATGCGAATCGATAATCAACGGCGTGGAATCTTCCGCTCTTTTTATGTCTACCAGCCGGAGGACTTTCTTCCGATCAAGATCATAACATCTTTTTTTTCGATTGTAGCGGATGGCGAGATTCTGGTAATAATGATGAAGATCCAGTCGGCGCCAGCCATATTTTTTTTGGAGAAAACGGGCTAATGTTGATTTCCCCACGCCCGGCGTGCCGGTGATGATGATTATTTTTGCTTTCTCTGTCGTGTCCATATCTCTATGGAAGAAACTACCACTTTTAAATGTTCTTCAGCTGTTTTTCTCTTTGGCGGTGGAAGACGTGGTGGCGATGCATGAATCTCTGGACCAGATGCTTGTGCAAAACTGACTCCATAATCCAGATGGCAATAAAAAGCACGACGGCGTATCCAGCAAGTATTCCCAGATCAAGCAGATTCTGAGAGAGCGGTGTTCCAAACAAGAATACTTCCCTGACCAGTTTTTCCGTAAGTACAAAAGGGTTAAAGCCGGCAATACCGCGGATGAATGGAGGGACAGCTTCCAACGGCAGGATGATCCCCGAAAACAGGAGAAACACACTTCCAATAGATATGGAAGCAAGCGTGGCGGTCTCTTCGGATGTGAACAGATAGCCAATAATCATCCCGATGAAAGTGAAAACAGAAGCGCCGATGAACAAAATCAGGGCGACGGAAGCCAGCGAGCCTAAAGCATCGTCGATGAAGAACAACGAGATACCCAAGATGACGATGATCTGGGTGATGATCAAGATGATGTTAGTGACGTAGGTAGACGTGATAAACGTGAATTTACTGACCGGCACAAAAAAATTGCGCAGGAAAGCCGGGCTGTGTTTCTCTAACAAGACTAATGTTGTCCCCAACAACAAAGTGCTAAACATGATGACTAAGACGAGAAGCGCCGGAAAGAGATAATTAAGGTATGTCTTTTCCCCGCTTACTTTTTCAATCTTGGTGACGAGGGGAGAGGTAATCGTCTGGGCGTCAGTGACTTTTAACGATCCCAATTTTGCCTGCATCTCGCTCACCGCACTTTTTGCCGATTCTAGGCTTGCGCTTACTTGTTCGAGGTCGGCGGCTGAGGCGGTCAAAGTTCCCGTTGAAGAACTGACGACCGAAGAGGCGGTACTCAGTTTATCCGTTACCACCGTTAAATCTTTTTGGAGGCTGATCAATAATTCGCCCGCTCCGGAATCCAAGAGACTACTAATTGTATTGATGCCGCCGGCGATGGCTTTAATGATCTCTTCTTCTTCTGCTTCTTCTAGTCCGGCTTTTTTGACAGCAGTACTGGCATCAGTTAGCTTTTCTTTGGTATTGGTCAGCCTTTCAGTCAGGTCGCTTCCAGCCTCACTGATATTTCCACTGAAATTGGCTGACCTTTCCGGAATCTGGAAATCAATCGTCTTCAGATCCTGAACGATCGTACTCGTACTCTGGCCGGCGGTACTTGCTTTCTCTTTTGCCGTTCCAAGATTGGCCTCCTGCGCCGATAACTGGCTTTGCGTCTCGCTAATCTTCGAAAGTATGTCCTGAGTCAGTTCCTGAGTAATCTCTTGTGCTTTGATGTTGAATTTGCTTTTTACTGTCTCCTGAACCATCCAAACCAGATTGATCCGGCTGGGGTCAACATAGAAGACGATCTCTTTTTGTGTATTATCCTGCACGTGAAGCTGCTCGGGGAGCGAGATGCAGGTGTGGACTGTCCCACCTTTAATATCATCAACACATTTTTGGACATCTTCATGATATTCTCTGATCGTGAACTGTTCCGTTCTCAGGAGGTCGGTGAACGCATTGGTCTCTTCAGTGAATTGAGGCGCATAAACACCGACGATGATACCAAAGTTATCGGAAGTGTTGTATGATAATCCTAACAACAGAATCAAGAGAAGCGGAGCGAAGATAACAATCAATGCTGACCATTTTGCCCGCAGGAGAAGCTTGATGTTCTTGACGGTCAATAACCAAATTGCTGCCATATGCTAAACCTCTTTTTTTGCTCGTCTGTTTAAGATGATCTGTTTAATCATCTAATCTATTTTACTTGCCCTTCACTTTCCGTGCTCGTTGCAATCTTTTCAAAGATCTCATGAAGAGACGGCCGCCGCAGGTCTAAATCATGCAGGTAAAGATTCTCTTCTTTGATAATCCTGATCAGATTAGACATAATACTCTCGACGTTAGACGGGTAGATAACCAAGGAATGGCCTTTGTCAATAATCTTATGGATGGGCAGAACTTTTAATTTCTCGATCAGCAATTGTTTTTGTTCTGTGGAGCGCACGCGGATGGTAAAATGATCTCGTAGGTATGGTCTGCGTACATCCTCCAGTAATCCGTGGGTATGAACTTTTCCTTGGTGGACAATCGCTACTTTATTGCAAATATTTTCGATACTTTCCAAATGATGTGAGGCGATGATGATCGTCACACCCTGCTTGTTCACTTCCTGAAGAAGATGGGCAATCTCTCTTTGGAGGATCGGGTCTAGATCCGCAGTGGGCTCGTCTAAAATCAGCAGGCGTGGCTTATGGACGAGACTGCAGGAAAGGTCTAGTCTCTTCTGCATTCCGCCTGATAGTTGTTCGGCAAGGAAATTTCGATAATCAATGAGGTGAGTGAAATTCAGCAGATTGCGGATATTTGTGGATAGTGTCTGTTTGTCAATCTTATAAAGGCGCCCAAAGTGCCAGAGATTTTCCTGTACGGTTAATTTTGGGTAGAGAGAATTATGTTGAGGCGTGTAGCCGATATGCTTTTTGATTTGCGAGAAATGGCGGTGCAGATCTTTCTCTTTTGTGCTTCCCTCCGGAAAATAGATTACCTGTCCGTCAGTTGGTTCAATGAACCCGGCGATAAGATTGAGAAGGGTTGTCTTTCCGCTGCCGGATTGGCCAATCACACCAAAGATATCTCCTTCTTCGATAGTTAAGTTCACATTCTCGAGAACTTTGCGTTTGCGATACTCTTTCGTCACCCCTTGTAAGCGGATTAAAGCCACAGCAAGATTATCCCTTCTTTGTTTATAAATGTTTTGAATGGCTGGCCGGAAGTTGCACAAATTATATATATCATCTAATTTTGCAATAATTTATGTTAATGGGCGGCGGAACAGA
>JAGVZN010000010.1:3931-166852 GCA_018302605.1 Candidatus Woesearchaeota archaeon
TCAATCCTGATCTTCCAGAAAGTTTAAGAATATCTTTTGTTGGTGGGTCTTGGGACACTTTCATTCCTTTAGAACTACGTTTAGAGAAGTTTGAATAATTCAATTATTGATCTACAAACTTCTCAAGAGAATTTGAAATAGTCGTAATTTTGGTCTGAAATAAACAATCCATCTGCAAAATTACTATTTTTCAAACTTCTCTTTAGAATAAGATCTTTTGGGAGGGATTCTAGTCAATTTCTATTAGCACAATCTTTATATATCCACTATCCTCCCCGCTCCACCAATGAACGAATTCCTGAAAAGGATTTATGAACAAAAGTATAAAACACTTCTTCTCTTTCCGCTCTTGTTGATCGTCCTTGCTCTTCTTCAAATTGGCGTGCAGACGGCAGCAACCGGCGACTTCGTGAATAAAGGCATCACGCTCAAAGGCGGCTCAACGATCACCTTGACATCGAGTTCTACCTTTTCGATGGGTACGGTGGAGATTGAAGCGTTGGAAAATATTCTGCGGGAGACTTTTTCTCAAGCGGAAATCGATGTACGCACACTCAGCTCCCTCGGAGAAGTTACCGCGATCATCGTTGATTCTGATTATCAGCAACGCGAGGAAATCGATCCACTGGTCTCCGCGCTGTTAAAAGAGTTGCCTGTCGGTGAAGAGAATACCAGCGTTGAAATCATCGGCTCAGCGCTCGGCGAGAGCTTTTTCAGAGAAACAGTTTATGCGTTATTGGCCGCATTTATCTTGATGGGTATTGTTGTTTTCATTTCTTTCCGGACGCTGATCCCCAGCGCGACAGTCATTGCTGCGGTGCTTTCTGACATTATCGTGACCCTGGCGGTCTTTAACCTTACCGGGATTAAGTTAAGCACGGCAGGCATCGCTGCTTTCCTCATGCTCATTGGCTATTCCGCCGATACAGACATCTTACTGAATACACGCGTCCTGAAGCGCAAAGATGGCCCGGTGATGGAACGGGTGTATGGCGCGATTAGGACAGGAATGACGATGACCCTGACCACATTGGCAGCATTGACCGTGGCGCTGTTTTTTGTCCAGTCGGACGTGATCAAGCAGATCATGATTATTTTACTGATCGGCCTGATCGTCGACATAATCATGACCTGGATTCAGAACGTGGGATTACTGCGCTTATATCTGGAGAGGAAAGAAAAGAAAAAAGGTGTTGTCCATGGCCAAATTTAAGAGAATTCTTACTCATTGGCGGGTACTTCTCTTACTGATCTTTGTCGTATTTTCCTTGGTGGCGATCCAACCGCACTTTGGCAGCGTTGATGGCGTTGCTGTCCGCAGCGTGTCTCATAATTCTTCCGCGGCCAATGCGGGAATGACTAATCCTGCTCCTACGCTGCAGCCATTGGCGAAAGAACGTATCCTTTCGGTTAACGGAAAAGTAGTGCATTCAGTCAGTGATTTTTATGCTATCGAACAGGCACTGCAATTGAACAGCAGTGTGCGCATCAAGACAAATCAGCAGACATATACGGCCCTCGCCGCGTTAGGGGATGATGGGGCTGTTGATCTAGGATTAAAAGTGTACGCTGCGCCATCCAGTAATCTGCGGAAAGGCTTGGATCTGGAAGGCGGGACACGTGTGTTGCTCAAACCCCAGGAGGAGATCTCTTCCGAAGAATTGGAATTGACGATCGGCAGCCTAAAAGAGCGCTTGAACGTCTATGGTCTGAGCGATATTGTCGTGCGAGAGTCTAGCGATCTCAGCGGAGGCCAATATATCCTGATTGAGATGGCCGGTGTCACCGAAAATGAAGTTCGTGAACTGCTGGCGAAGCAAGGGAAATTTGAAGCAAAAATCGGAAACGAATCTGTTTTCCTCGGCGGAAAGAAAGATATTACCTACGTCTGCCGTAGTGCGGAATGTTCTGGTATCGATGCGTTTCAAGGCTGCAGTCAGGGCGGTGATGGTTATTACTGCCGCTTCTTTTTTGCCATAACTTTAAGTCCGGAAGCTGCAGAACGACAAGCAGCTGCGACAAAGAATTTAGGGTTGGCAGTGGCAACAGATTCCTCCGGCAGCTACTTGGATCAGGATTTGATTCTGTATCTTGATGATGTCCAAGTCGACCAGCTGAGGATCGGCGCCGAATTGCGAGGAAAGGTGACGACAAATGTCCAAATTTCCGGGTCAGGCACCGGTCGGACGGAACAAGAAGCGGTCAGTAATTCTTTGGAAAACATGAAACGCCTGCAGACGGTAATCATTACAGGAAGTCTGCCCGTGAAGCTGGAGGTGGTCAAATTAGATACGATCTCCCCCACGTTGGGGCGGGAATTCTTACATAATGTACTGCTCGTTGGCGCTTTGACTTTACTGTCAGTGGTCAGCGTCGTCGTCTGGCGTTACCGCAAAGTAAATGTTGTCCTGCCAATGATCTTCATCCTGCTGTCCGAACTGATTATGATCCTGGGCTTTGCCGCTCTCGTCGGCTGGAATCTGGACCTGGCTGCCATTGCGGGAATCATCATCGTTATCGGAACGGGTGTAGACCATCTGATCATCATTACGGACGAGACGCTGCGCGGAAAGGACGAGACAAATTGGAAGCAGCGAATCAAAGGAGCGATGTCCATCGTTTTTGGGGCATTTTTTACGGTTGTCGCCGCAATGATTCCGCTGTTTTCTGCTGGTGCCGGGCTGTTGAAAGGATTTGCCCTGACCACCATTGCCGGCGCGATGTTCGGCGTCCTGATCGCCCGTCCGGCGTACGCAGCGATCATCGAGATTTTGGAGAGGGATAAGAATTAGCTGGAAGTAATCACTGCATCTTTCTTCATTACTATTCTTTAAACTCATCTATTCAATTTTTTTTACTCAATAATTGAAGAACATACGGAATGATCAACACCAGCGAAAAGACAGCAGCAATCAGCCAAGGATTCTGCAGATCTGATGCAGTCTCCAATTTTTTGATAAATTCATTGGCGATGAACACGACGACAATCATGTTTGCTGCCGCAATCAACGGGATGAGAATACTTGCCCAGATGTGATGCTTCTGTTCCAGATGGCCAATATCAGTAATCAAATGTTTGTACAGGAAGCCGATCGTTCCTGCGAGGAGGACGATGATGCTGTACAGTAAAGCATCGTGAAAGACGAGGAGGAAAGGGATGAGCACCAGCGAGACAATAAAATTAGCGAAAATAATGACAATTAGCGCACTCCAAAAAACAATTTTAGAAAAATGAGTATCGTAAGGGCGAGGAACATTGACAAAACGTTCTGCCCGGGCAATCTCACGTTCATTCCAACCTTTCTTTTGCAGGGAAGCGGGCTGGACATTCTTGGTCTGGGGAGTCATAAGGAATGCTGTAAGGTGATATGTTCAGCGATGGTGTTGAACGCGCGGGCAGAACGCGAGCGTGGATAGAGATAGTTTAATGGCATCTGGCGATGAAGTGATTTTCGCATCTTGCGGTCGTAGCGGATTTCAGCGATGATCGGATATCCCACAATCTCTTCTACTTCCCGTCTGCTGAGCTCAAACCGGCCGCCGTGCGACATATTCAAGACAACTCCGGTGATCGTGTTATTATATGATTTTGCCAATTGAATCGTCTTTAATCCGTCCATGACCGAACTGAGTGTCGGGTTGACTACCAAGAGCGCTTCATCGCTATTCTTGAGGATCTGGCTGACTTCGTAGCCTAGGCCACTAGGACAATCGACTAGAACAACATCAGAAACTTTGTTAAGATGTTCAAAAATCTTGTCAATCTTTTGCGGATTTGTCTTCTGAAACTCGCTGTATGAGGGGGAGGAAGGGACGAGCGAGAGACCGCTTTCGTGGAGATAGAGAACTTCTTTAAGGCTTTTTTCCTTGCGGATAAATTTGTTTAATGTGCCCTCCGGAGAGATTAATCCCAAGTGCAGGGCAAGATTAGGGGTGACCAGATTACCATCGACGAGAACGACCCGTTTTCCGAGATTGATCAAAGCTTGGCCAATATTGAGAGTACTGGTTGTCTTTCCCACACCTCCTTTCCCTGATACGATTGCGATAAATTTTGTCATATAACCTCTTTGGTCAGTGTTCTGCACACTGCGTGTGCTTAGTTAATGATAGAAGGGTATTTAATATTTTTGGCGTAGGAGAGTTTAGGTTGCAACGGAATCGGGGAAAGATCATGACATTGAAAAGAGATGATTACGCAAACTCATCGACTTCTTTGCCGACGATCGTATCCCAGGCGTAGCGGAAAAATTGATGAACATATTTCTCGCAATTAACCAAGTTATCAATATTAACTTCTGCCGTCGAATGTTCAAACTCAACAATCAAGCCGACATGGCGGCGATATTCCTGCCTTCGTTGATGCGGTGCTTTAAGCAGGTTCCTAATAAATGTATAAAACTCCAAGTAGCGGGCGATTTCTTTATCTTCCGGGTACTGCTCTCTCATCTTTGTTACACGCAAGCCGGGGCTTTTAGGAAGCACTGCCAAACGGCCTTCCTCACGGGCTTTTTCTAAGAAAGCTTCGATGATCAAATCAAAAGTGCCAACAAGCCGGTGCAAAGCATTGGTCAGGACATCAACCGTTCGGGTATATTTCAGGCTGACATAGATAATATGCTCGAGCCGTTTCAGCTCTTCTTTAGCTTCTAATAAATATTCATTCATGGGGGGTAGTATCACTGTTTGCTCACGGCGAAAATTGGTGTGAGGAGTCCTCCTATTTATTCCTTTCTATTAACGATTCTCTCGGCGGTCTGAATCAGCGCTTTGTTGGCATCAAGGTAGCGTCGGATATCAGGAACCGTCACTTGCTGGATCGTGAAGTCTTTGTCACAGATCATCAGGCGGTCTTCCCGGCGGAATTCAATCAGACTGCGCTGATGAAGTAGGAGGAGGGTTTGCACGATGTCAATAGCTTGTACCAGTTCAGGGTCAATCTTGTTTCGGCGTACGGATTTATAGCGGAAAAGATTGAATTTACTTTGGAAATCATCGAGAAAATGGGGGACAAGCTGGAGCTGTCTTTCATAGGAAAGGATGGCATTGATGGAATATTCCATAGATTGATGGATGTTGGAAAGAACCGCGAGGAGAATTTTGGGATCTTTGAGAAAAGGATGAGTTACGGTGAGAAGATGGAAAGCAGCATCGTATTGAAACTTCGCCCTGCCTATCGCTTCCAGATATTTTTCCATTGATGATATCAAGAGAAAGAAGTATAAAAATTTATGTGTTAGTTGTACGTATTAAGTCTGTGCCGGGGCAGGTCGGCCTGCCTCGTCTCGCTCAGAAGCAGAGATCAGTTGAACAGAAGAATTATTCTCGAAGATAAGCGAGAATCTAACTTTTAGTTCAATAGCAACGCTCGGCAGGCCATCTTGACCAAGCCCGCACAGACTTAACTTAATACCAAGCCCGCACAGACTTAACTTAATACGTATTGTTAGTTAAATCCAAAATTGCTTCAGCCAGATCACCCTGATGCTTTTTGATGGCTTCTTTGGCTGCTGTCTGATCAACACCGGCCTGATCCATGACTGCTTGAATATCTTCTGCAGAAATTTCCGGCATCGTCGAGAGGTTGCGTTCTTCAATAGTCCCGGAGATCTGGAAAGTTTCCTGCCCCATCATATTGACTTTGGCAACAGAAGGAGAGGTGATCACAATCTCTTTGTCCTCGGTGCGGATAATCACTTCCGTGGCGGGAATGTCTACCTGTTGGATGCCCATCTGCTTCATCATCTGCTGCATTTTCCGAGGGTTAAGTCCGGGAAGCATGGTTCTCAGCTGAGGAGTCTTCCCCCAAAATAATTCAAAAGAATAAGAGCGACGATCACCAAAGCAATAAGAATGATCACACCTTTCGGAGAAATTTCCAGCTTGGAATGATATTCCTCAGTAAAACGGGTCAGTCCTCCCTGTCCGGAAGGCAAGCGTATGGGATCGTTGGCCATGGGTGGTTAATTTAGGCAGGATTTTATAAAGATTTCGGGAGGAAGTACGTATTGAGTTCAGTTTTAGTGCTTACCAACGAGTAAACTTAATACGTACGGAGAAAATAATAACTGTCTCTACAATCTCACTGCTTTAATTGCCAGATAGGGTACTTCCATTCCACTGGAATTTACTGGTGCGGTCATTTTTTCAACGCTAAAGCCGGCGCTTTCCAGAATATCTTGATAATCCTGCTTTGTCCAGTAATGATCAATAAACTCAAATTCGTGTTCTCCTTTAATCTGAGCCAAAATTGGATCTCCGCCTCTTCCGGTAAAGCCTGGCGCCTGGTGGACACTGATATAATCGCTTTCGTAAGGCAAAGCCACGGCATTAGACGTAACTGCGACGTACGTACTGCCCGGAAGAAGCAGCCTGGCAATCGTGTTGTGGATCTCTACGAGTCCTTCTCTCGTCGGCACTTCCATCAGCACACAACAAGTGAAAGCAGCGGTGCAATGTTCAGAATATTCCCCCAGACGAGCATCGCTGGTATGATAATATTCTATTCCCGGGGAAGGGAGTGATTCAGCAATGGCCAGCATCTGTTTGTTTCTTTCAACGCCCAGCACACGATAAGCCCTCCATTGGTGCAAGAGACGGGACGACCGCCCTGTGCCGCAGCCGAAATCCAAGACCAGCTTTTCTTCCAGATCTCCAAACATCCGTCTGGCGACGGCGAGAACTGTATCCATTTCTGGGATGGAAATTTCAGCTGTCTGTTGATATGTTTTAGCTGTTTCTGTCGTATACGTTGTGACCATCGTCTTTCGTTTAAAAAGGTTGGTAGAGTGGCATAAGCCGCCTTCTGTCGGATCCAAAATGATTTCTGTGAATCATCGATGATCCGGGGAAGCATTTGACTAAGCGTTCATTCGAACTTGCACCGGCCAGGTCCACGGAAACAAGTTTCTGGGACCTTCCTATGATCATTGCCATAGAGCAGGGTTCGCCGTTTCATCGTTCCCATAACCAACGTCAAGGGGTTAACTTGCTGTTTTCGCAAACAGCTTCGCCATCGTTCCTGCGGGAACCTATCATCCTTAGTTATGGACGTGTCGTTTCTGAGCCAGAGCCACGGGATTTCTCCGTCTTTCATCTGAAAGTGGCCAGCATTATGAAGTTAATGCCAGACTGGTGGGCGGACTTTCCTGAGTGTTGAGCACCCTGCGCTTCCTGCCACTGCTACCAAGAGGATATTTTATCGGCTATTTTTTAAATGTTTTGGGAGAATTTGGGATCTGGAGTCAATGAGTGAATTTTCAGCACTGGCGGTCGGCGAGGCGCAAATGCGACTGGAAGGAGCATACGCCAAGTAGAGACAAGCTTTTCGACCATCAAGTGCGAAGCACCAGCGAGGAGAAAAGTTGTCCGTCGACCCGCCAGTGTGTGCTGAAAATTTAAATTAGTGCCCAAAATTACCCCTGATTGAATAGGACAACCATTATCCATCAACTTCAATTCACACCATCTCTACTTTCAATAACAGCTCTTCCATCCCTTTCTTATGGCCGGCTCCGACTACAACTAATATCTTTTTATCTTTATTTCCACGTACTAATTGGACGAGTTTCCGCACCATATACTTGTTTCGGTCTTCAATGAGCGTTTTGTGGAGTGAAGGATAACGCTCTTTGAGATGCTCGATCATCTCGAGCAGTATTTCTTCGGGGGGGACACTGCGCAAGTCAAACTGGCTGATCTTCCACTTCTT
This sequence comes from Candidatus Woesearchaeota archaeon, assembly GCA_018302605.1. Taxonomy (GTDB): domain Archaea; phylum Nanobdellota; class Nanobdellia; order Woesearchaeales; family GW2011-AR9; genus JACOZP01. The sequence goes on from JAGVZN010000010.1 coordinate 11,643, forward strand.
CATCTGTTTCCGCGGCTGGATCAAGCCGAAGAGGATGTCTGAAGCAAAGCGCCCGCGTTCCCTCCAGGTAAAGCCTTTGGAGAATTTTTGCAAAGTAAGATGAATGGGCTGATCGATCAATGCGATTTGCAGGTTCTGCTTGCGGGCAATTTCCAAGGCAGTCTTCATTTCGGAACCCGGCGAAACTCCAACGCTTTTTCCTAACTTCTGCTGGATGTAATGGCCGAGGCGGGCGAAGAGGTAGCCTTTAAGCCCGAAGGAGCGCACTTGCTGGAGGTGGGAAGGCTGTTTATCTCGTCTTTCTCCTTGTAGAAGCACGCTCGCTCGTTGCGAGTCCAATTCTAAAGCGATGATCTGCGGCTGATATTCAGCGACAATTTTCTTCAATTCTTCGATGCTCTGTCTGGCAATATGCGACGTACCCAGTATCCTCAGATTCATGGCTGTTCGATAACAGAAAAGTATTTAAAGCTACGCTCACTTAAACGGCATACAGCGAGGTGGATTTACCATGTTGAAGATGAAGAGGGTATCTGAAGCATACGATTTAAAAGTATTCACGGACGGCGGCGATTATTTCGGCGATGTCGAAGATTGCCTAGTTATGTCTAATAAAGTTTCCGGGTGGAAGATTAAAGCGACGAAAAATTCATTCCTTAGTCGTGTCATCGGCAGTGCGAAAGGTGTGATTGTGCCGCATCAGCTGGTCAAAGCGGTGGGTGATATCCTGATCATCTCCAAGACTGCGGTGCCTAGCAGCGGCCATCCCGACGAACCAGAAGAATAAAATGATTGATTAGAGTCCACACATGAAATTTCAGAAATACGTTCAAGATCTTCTGCATTACCAATTCTACAACGGTGATCTTGAGGAAGCTGAATACGAATTATATGTGGCGGCGTAATGTTTTGGCATGAAGCGCCATCGTTTAGTTTCCAAATTATGCCTGAGAAGAGAAATTATTATATAGGAAAGTTGTTCTTTTCTGTTGATGATTGATCCTTTGGTCGTACTGGAAGTGATGGTCGCGATCATCGTCGCCCTCTTCTTAGGAAATATTCTTCGGGCTACTTTAAAAATATTATTTTATGTATTGATATTTGTCCTGGTGATGGTCTTTGTGTTCGGAGTATCTTATAATGAGATGGTCAGCTGGGTGATGAAAGTAGTGTTGTGGGCGTTTTAAGGGAATTTCTGTGGTTAAAGAAAAATAATTCAAAAGAAAAAAATAATTCAAAAGAATAAGATAAAAAGCTTAGATCTTCAGTTTTCCTGCATTCAAAAGTAGTTTTTCTTTTCCTTCCGGATCAAAGTTGATGCTAAACATGGAATCTGATAGAGAAGAATCCTGCTTTGCTCTTAATAAGAGATAATAGTCTTTGCTTTCGTCAGTACCTCCTGCGTAGGCTTGATATAAACCAACTTTCAAGAGAGCACCGCCTTTTATCCCCCCAGCATAATCTTGATAAAGATATTCTAACTCAATGGTTTCGCCGGTTTCAATATCTTTGAGCAGTATAAATTTTGGATTTACTTTGGAAGGGGCGTCCGCACCTTGATACTGGTAGAGGTGAAGCTTTCCGGTTCCATCGGGCAGAGCAAAATAATCCCCTTTTACAACCAATTGGCCTCCGGTACTTGTTGCCTGTCCTGCCAAAGTTTCCCCCGGCGCACAGGCCACCACAAACAATGTCAAAACCATTAATCCTAAAACTACCGCCATTTTCTTCATGAGTATCACCTGATTAATTGATGGAATAACAGAAACCATTGATCTATTTAAAGATGCGTTACCCCCCCCCGTCGTAAAATGATTTTTTGGAATACGAAAACTTATAAAGAGATCGGGGTCTAAATCTTTCCATGGAATCAACCATCTGGACGGAAAAATATCGGCCAAGCACGTTTGATGAAGTGCGCGGACAGAAAGAAATCATCGAAAAAGTCCGTGCGTTCGTGGCTAGCGGCAGTATGCCTCATCTGCTGTTCAGCGGTCCAGCAGGAGTAGGAAAGACGACGCTCTCGTTAGTTATTGCCAAACAGCTTTTTGGCGAAAATTGGCGGCAGAATACCTTAGAGCTTAACGCTTCAGATGAGCGGGGGATTGATGTTGTCCGCGTCAAAGTTAAAGATTTTGCCCGAACCAAAGCGATCGGTGATGTACCATTCAAGCTAATCTATCTGGACGAGAGCGATGCGCTGACCAAAGAGGCGCAGCAGGCACTGCGGCGGACGATGGAGAATTATACCAAGACATGCCGTTTTATTTTGTCGTGCAACTATTCATCAAAGATTATCGATCCGATCCAGAGCAGATGCGCAGTGTTTAGATTTAAACCGTTGAGTAAAGAGGATATCGATTTATTCGTGCGTGAGAGATTGTTAAAGAAAGAATTTGAGTGCAGTGGTCCGGATCAAAATGCTGTTTATCGACAGGTGATTGATGCACTTTATGAAGTTTCTCAGGGAGACATGCGGAGGGTGATGAATATATTACAGAGTTGCGCGGTGTTAAAGAAGTATATCACCGCGGATGATGTCTATTCGATGGCTTCGGTAGCCAAGCCGAAAGAGATCGAAAGCGTCTTGGAATTGGCCGCAAAAGGCAATTTTGTCGAATCGAGAAAAAAACTGCTCGATCTGATGCTGCAATATGGGTTGGCTGGCTTGGATGTCATCAAGCAAATTCAACAGGGGATCTGGCATCTCCCAATTGATGACCGGCAGAAAGTAGCATTGATCGATAAATGCGGTGAAGTGGAATTCCGCATGGTTGAAGGAAGTGATGAATATTTACAATTAGAAAGCTTTTTGGCATTTGTGGCAATGGTCGGGATGAAGTAAGGGCATCATCCGGTCTAAAACGCGGAGTATTCCACCACTCCCCACATTACTAATAAATAAACAACTCTTTGTATAAATTATTTTGTCGTTTACTATAACTCCCTATTTTGCGCTTTCTTTCACTCTCAATTTCTCCTGAATCAAGTCCTGATACTTGTAGTCTAACGTCAATTTGACCTGACGGACTTCCAGTGTCTTAGCGGCAAGTGCTTGTTTTAACTTACAGACAACATCAACCTTGCCGTTGACGAGGCGCGCTTCATCCACCTTTCCTCCTGATTTGCATTCCCAAGCTGGATCGTCGATGGAGAATCCAAGTCTATTAGTCAAACCAAAATCACCGGTGAGCGTGCTTACATCACCGGTTCCTTTGTTTTCAACGGTAAACTTAAGGGCAACTATCCCCTTGCCTGCCGGTTCTTCACTGACCGCCGTAACAGTAACTGGAGCGGCAGACACAAAGAATTTCTTCGCCCCTTGAACTTCACAGACACGCTTGTCGGTAAGATCTTCTTTGAGACATATCTCTGGAACGATGACCTGGGTCTGATATTTATATTGAACATTGGCAAACCACGTGCGATCGAGCAACCCGACAACCTTGCTCTTCATTTTGGCATCGCTGGAGAATGAGATGGTTTCTTCTCCACCGTTGGGAAGGAGATCAGAAATCTTTTCTATACTGCCTGTATTCTTCAGCGTCCACGATGGAATCCCTGCAAATTCTTCCTTGGACAGGCCGGTTAGGGTCACGCTTACATCATCTTTTTGAATCTCATATTCTCCTTTGTTGCGGATAGTTACTTCCACGGGGAAAGTTTCGGTATCAAAAATGCTGGATACTCCTGCTTCTTCAACGCCAAACGGCTCAAATTCAGCAACGACACCTTGCGTTCCACCAATGAAGACACCGGTTGTTTGGGTCTGCTGTTCACTGCCGCCGCAGGATGTCAATAAGAATAAACTGAAGATAAGTATGGGCACTAAGATCATTCTTTTATTCATGCTATCGCCTCTTTGGTTTGTAATGTGATTGTAAAGGTGTTTCTTCTTAATAAAGGTTACTGCGGGGTCTTGACGATCCGGATTGATTTCTGGAATGATTGCATGTAATTATAATCTAAGTCAATCAAAAGTGGGCTTTCAAACGCACCGGTTCCCGGAACATTAAATGAGCAGACAATCTTGCCATTGCCGTTGTTAAGGCGGATGAGACCGCCGGCCGGGCTGCAATTGATCAATGAGCCGCCGCTGAATTGGACGCTGTACGCAACTCTGTCTAGATCGGTCAAATCTGGGGAAGGCTGGCCGCAGGATTGAAGATCGGAGTAAGGGCTAAGGACTTTTCCCACGCCGAAATTCTGGACATTAATCTCAAAAACGGCACGTGCCCCGACCATGTTGACTCCGACATAAGAAATCCCCACGGGAGCGCCCTGGCCGCCGCCCATACTCACACTTCGAGGTGTACACACTTTTTGTTCGGTAGTGATTTGATACAATGCCGGATCGACGCAGACCTGAGGGCTTGCCCGCGTGTGATAATTGTAACAAGTCTGGATATTCAAAGTGGGATTGTATTCAAAAACACCTTCCGGAAGGAAGATGCTGGAAGAGCGGATCTCTAATTGATTTGATTCCCCTTCTATGTTGTAGATACTTTTCCCGGGTAATCTGCCGATGCGTTCGGCACAAGAACGCGGGATGTGCAGACCGCCCCGAATGATGCTCTGGTCAATTCCCGTAATCCGAACAAAGCAGGAACTGGCATCAAGATCGTGATTTCCTTTGTTCTGAACTTCCAGGATGAGATCCAGCTGATCTTGGTCATATAATGTCGGCGGGGGGAAATTGGCCAGCAGACTGACTTCCACCCCCTGCGAACCGCTTTGCACCTGTTTTAAAGCAGCAGCGGTATCTAAAGGAGTTTGTCCTGGTCCTTGAGGAGAGCAAGAGGTGAGAAAAAAGATAAAAGCCAGAAATACTATACTGATAACCATCCTCTTTTGCATCTGTTGAATAAACGTTTTTAGTTATATAAGTCTTTTGGTGAATCGCTTCGCAAAATCTTATAAAGAAATAGGCCGTTCTGATCACTATGGAAAAGATGAAAATAGTCCATTTCAAGAAGGACTGCATCAGCTGCGGCGCTTGTGCAGCAATCGCGCCGGAATATTGGGAAATGGATGCGGAAGGGCTTTCGACATTAAAAGGTTCCAAGAAAGTGGACGATCATTTTGAATTAGAGATTGACACGGAAGAAGCACGGGCGGCGAATCAGGAAGCAGCGGATGTCTGTCCGGTGAATATTATTCATTTGAAGAAGAAAGATGAGAAATAGATGTGTTGTATTTGTTTAGCTTTTCCGGCAGGCCGCGCATCCGAGCGGAAATCTGCAAAAGTATTTTCTGCTTCTCGCTGTGAACCAGAAGATTTCCGCGCCAAGCTAGGAACAAAGTCTCTTCAGATGCGCGCATCTTGGCCTTGCCGCCAGCTAAACAAATACGATGTTTTCTGATGATGAAGATTCCTCAAAGAGATAGATAGGATCAAAAATCGAGACTTCTATTTTATCCGATGCTCTTTCTGCAGCTGATGGGCAAAGGCGATCTGATGACGGCGTAATTTGGCCAGAATTTTGTTGTGCTCTCCCATTAGCTGATGAATGTCTGTGACACGCCGGGCATGCTTATGCTGATGTCTGGCTTTTTCTTCCGGTGATGTTGCTTTGTAATGTTTCTCCAGATGTTTCTGCGCTTTTTGGCTATACTTCTGCACCTTCTTGTTGACTTTGACCAAATCTTTAGAAAGGACGTAGAGATAGGCTGCTTCGTTGGCAAGAGACATACGATCAGAATAATCATTGCCTATATAAAATTATTTTTTCACAATGATCATACAATGATCTTTCTCTAACGGCTCCAGAATACGATAATCAATGACTGTCAATTCTGCTTCTACTTTCTTACGGACTTCTTCGAAGATCTGTTTTGACTTTTTCTTTGGATCAATACTGCGTGCTTTGACCGCCAGCAGGCCATACCCTCCTTTTTTGAGGAAAAGACGGCAGTTCTCCACAAAAATCTCTGCCTGATTCCTTTGGGCGATATCCTGATAGACAATATCGGCGCCGCAGATGCGCTTTTCATATTCTTCAGGATGGTTGGCATCGGCCAGGATGGGAATAATATTTTTCCGCTCTTCAGCGAGGAAAACCAGATCGCGCATCACTCGGGGCGCAGGATCTATGCCAAAGATCAACCCCTCTTTTCCAACCATATCGCTGACAAAACTGATCGTGTAGCCATGGCTGGCACCAAGGTAGAGGACAACATCACCTTGACGGATGCCAATGTTTGTCGCGCCTTTGACGACGGCAGCTGCCAATTTGCTGCGGGTCGGATCGATTTCACGGTATTCTTCCTTTTGGGCCCGTATTGTTCTCTCCCGGAAATGCGTCTTCCCCTGAAGAATGCTTTTGGTGCATAACATCCTCCCTCTTTCGTCCTGGTATAATCCAAAGACCCGATGCGGCTTGATTTTAGTGCTCATCCAAACCTCTTTTCTAATTCTTTTTTGTATTCTCCGGCTTTCAACTCTCCCTTAAAATAATCCAGCCGGGTGCATAACGATAGTTTGTCGGCGAGTTGGCGGGCAGCTTTTCCTTTCAAATCTTTAGCCGCGCCCTGGATGAGAGGATGTTGGAAAAGAACACCATACTTTGGTACTCGTGCGCCGGTCTTGATGTGGCGGAAGAGTGCCTTTTCTGCTCCTAAAAGCTGGATCGTCGAAGCGGGCAAGAGGGCAAGACGTTTTAATCCTTTCCCCAACTCGAGGAGGCGCGCGCCGATGGTCGCACCAGCAAGTTCTAAAAGATTAGGGCAATATTCCTGCATCACTTTCTGCAGATAGCGGTCTTGTTCCTGGCGCAGCCGGTAAAGCTGTTGGATCTGCTTGGCGAGAAGCACGAGCTCCTGGACATGATGCTGTTCTAAATCGGCACCCATCGTTTCGGTGATAGCATATTCTTTCTGCAGTTCAACCCGTGTCTTGGTGATGATCAATTCTACAAAACGCTCGTGATTCGTCACTTTTTCGGACAGTTCGGGAAGATAGAGACCGCACCATTCGCGCAGGCGTTTAGCAAGAAGGTTGCAGATCTGGTCTAACTCACCGATGGTCGAGATACTTTGGATGATCAAGGCATCGCTGTTCACCGCATTTCTGATTGCTTCTTTAGTCAGGATGAGATTACGCGCAGATAATTCTTGATAATATCGTTTGTCTTTGAGAAGAAAAAGTGCAGCTTGTCTTTTTTCCGTGGGAAGAGGGATCAGCCTCTGTGCTTCTTTTGTATCTTTGAGTATTTTTATCTCTTGCATTTTCTCATCGACGGCTACCTGGCCGAGGAGATGGAGGAACACGTATTTCATGGGACGGGCAGGGAGGCGCAAGCTATATAAACTTTCTCGTAATTTTGTCGATTGCGATGAGCGGGACATTACCCTTTTTCAAAGAGAGATGTGATTATTGCCATCACGATCTTCCTCAATCCCGCTCACATTGGGAAGGGAAAGACGGCTCTCACCATTACAAGAATATTGATTGTTCAAACTGCCGGAGAACGAATTGGATTCACGTCCATTTTCAGGGTTCGGGCCACGACAGTTTTCGTGAGAAGATGACGATAGAATCAATGGTCAGCAAAGTACGGGAGAGGTAAGATGAAACTAAAATACGTACTATTTTTAGGCACTGTAGAAAAAGTCGTCCGTCTGGCCTGAAGATTGACCGTGATAAGCGATCTGCTGGAACAGGTGTGAAAAAGATAAGATTGACTGGCTGGTTCTGCAACCACGAACACAACTGGTTTTCGCCACGGTCAATGACTATGACGACTTTTTCTATATCGCCCTATTTTTAGAAATCTTTATAAATAAGTGACCTCCCCAGTGGTACTCGACGCACAAAAGGTTATCATTACACTGATCAGCCAGACTGATTAAATGATGATGATCACGCCGCCTGAAAAAGCAACCATCACCGGAAGTCAGAACTGATATTCTTTGATGGAAGCTCTCCATAGGCAATTATCATTGAGTGTTGCAGAAGAGGTCTAAAAGAAATATCGGTATTTATCATGCCACGATCACGACATCCACGACGGGGAAGTATGCAGTTTTGGCCTAGAAAGCGCTCTCGGCATACACTTGTCCGCATCCGTTCCTGGGTAGCTGAATCCAAAGCAAAACCACTCGGTTTCATCGGCTTCAAAGCGGGGATGACCCATCTGCATGTTCTGGACAACCGTCCCAAATCACCCACTAAAGGGGAAAACATTTTTGTTCCTTCTACCATCATCGAATGTCCGCCAATGACCGTTGCGGGAATCGCTTTCTATGTCCAGACCGCAACCGGTCTGCGCAAAGTCAATTCCGTCATGGCTGAGAAATTAGACAAAGATCTTAGCCGGCGTATTCAACTTCCGAAACAGAAGAAAGACAAAGTCGCTGCTGATTACGATGATCTTCGCCTTCTTGTTCACACGAATCCCAAACAAACCTCTACTGGAAGCAAACGTCCTAAATTGTTGGAGATCGCTCTGGGTGGATCTAAAGAAGAAAAAATGAATTTCGCCCAAAGCACCTTGGGAAAAGAGATCAGCATCGGCGACGTTTTCGCCGCGGGCACGAGTGTTGATGTACACGGTGTTTCCAAAGGGAAAGGTTTCCAAGGAACAGTCAAGCGTTTTGGTGTTCCGATCCGCCAACACAAAGCAGAGAAGACGAAACGTGGTATCGGAAATCTTGGTTCATGGAAACCAAAACACGTTCAGTTTACCGTTGCTCAATCGGGGAAGATGGGTTATCACTCTCGTACAGAATATAATAAACAAATCTTGAAAGTGGGAAGTAAAGTTTCTGAGATCAACCCCGCGGGGGGCATCGTCCGCTATGGGTTGCTCCGCCAAAACTATGTATTGTTACGCGGATCAGTTGTCGGACCAAAGAAACGTGAACTTGTCCTTACTCCTTCTTTACGGCCTAATCCTAAAATGACGAAAGAGGCGCCAGAGATCCATTATACATCTCTCCATAGCTAAGATGAAACTAACAACCTATTCACTGCAGAAACAGAAAAGGGCGGACACGGAACTCCCTCCGCAGTTCGCGGAGTCCTATCGTCCAGACTTGATTAAACGATCAGTCCATGCTTTGCAAAGTGCGGCGCGGCAAGCCTATGGTGCGTCCACAGAGGCTGGCTACCGCCATTCTTCCCGGATCAGCAAGCGCCGTCGGAATTACCGCGGCTGTTACGGCTTTGGCATCAGTCGAGTCAATAGGAAAATCCTTTCCCGACGGGGAACGAGGATGTTTTGGGTGGGTGCATTTTCTCCCCAGACGGTTGGTGGAAGACGAGCTCATCCTCCCAAGCAGATCAAGATCCTGGAGAAACTGATCAATAGAAAAGAAAACCAGAAAGCGATCCGTTCGGCAATGGCGGCAACATTAAATAAAGATCTCGTTGCCCAACGAGGGCATCAACTGCCTTCAGAATATCCTTTTATTGTCGAGTCTGCTTTAGAACAGGCGCAAAAGACGAAAGACGTCGAAGAAGCTCTCGTCAAACTTGGTTTTGAGAACGAATTAGAACGCTCATTAATCAAAAAAGTCCGAGCGGGGATAGCGACTATGCGCGGCCGGAAATATAAACGAAAAAAAGGATTGCTGATCGTCACGGGCGGCGATTGTCCACTGGTCAAAGCAGCACGTAATCTTTCGGGCATTGATGTAGTCAAAGCACAGGATCTCAATGCCGAACTGCTTGCTCCGGGCGCTTTTCCAGGGAGAGTAACTCTCTGGACAGAACACGCTCTTGATGTCCTCAAAAAAGAAAAATTATTTGTATAATCATCTTCACTCACACTATGGCAACACCAACAAAAAAAACCACGGCAATGGAAAAGAAGGCTAGGCCTGCCTCTGTTTGGGGAGCGAAAAAGTCTGCTGGACGGGCAGCTGGACGAGCCGAGACATCCTCTTCGTTCGATCCCTACGCCGTGCTTAAAGCGCCCCTTTCAACGGAGAAAAGCATCCGCCAGATCGAGTTTGAGAACAAGCTGGTCTTTGCTGTTGATCGCAGCGCGACGAAACGGGATGTGAAGAGGGCTGTAGAACAGCTTTTCAAAGTTAAAGTTGCCGCCGTGAACATTCAAAATGCCTTTCAGGGGACAAAACGAGCCTACGTCCGTTTAGCCAGCGGTAGCCTGGCTTCAGATGTCAGCGCCGATCTCGGTCTCATCTAAGCAAATACACAAAAGTAAAAATCTACCATGGGTAAACGCATCATTCAACAACGCCGGGGAAGAGGTTCAAAGACCTACACTTCACCTAGCTTCCGCTTTAAAGGAGAAGTACGCCATCCTTTTGCTGACACAGAAGGCACCGTTGTCGACTTAGTCCATTGCGGTGGCCACTCCGCCCCATTGATGCTGGTTTCCTATTTGACCGGCCAGAAACAAAAACAACTGGCCTTTGCCTCAGAAGGTGTCTGCGTCGGTGATAAAGTCGCTGTTGGAAGTGCGGCGGAAGTAAAGAACGGGCACGTTCTTCCTTTGCAGCAGATCCCGGAGGGAACATTGATCCATAACATTGAATTACGCCCTGGCGACGGAGGAAAATTAGTGCGGTCATCAGGTTCCTTTGCTAAAGTCATTGCCCGATCAGAGAAAGATGTCCGGGTTTTGCTCCCTTCACGAAAAGAAAAACTCTTTTCTCCCGATTGTCGGGCATCAATTGGAACAATTGCGGGATCGGGGAGAACAGAAAAACCGTTCCTCAAAGCTGGAACCCGCTACCTGAAAATGCGTGTTCGCAATAAATTATATCCTCACGTCTGCGGCATTTCGATGAACGCGGTCGATCACCCTTTTGGGGGAAAATGTTCGCACATCAAAGGGCGTCCAACGCAATCACCACGCAATGCCCCACCGGGCCGCAAAGTTGGTAAGATTGCCCCGCGCCGTACAGGGAGAAAAAGATAAAAGAGAAAAAGATAAACAAAGAAGATTACGGGGTTTACAATCATGGCAAAAGAATTCACTTGGAGAGGAAAATCGGAAGAGGAGATTAAGAAGCTCGATCTCGCACAGTTTTCACTCCTCGTTCCCGCACGACAGCGCCGCACCCTGAAAAGAGGCTTTACCGATTTTCAGAAGAAGCTGTTAAAACGGCTGGAAGCGGGAGAAAATAATGTCAAAACGCATTGTCGTGATTTAATCATCCTTCCCCTGATGGTTGGACGGACATTGAAAATCTATAATGGGAAAGAATATGTTCCCGTGCTGATCGCTTCCGACATGATTGGTCATTATCTCGGCGAATTTGCCCATACACGCAAGAGCGTCTCACACAGCGCCGCAGGAATAGGAGCAACCCGATCGAGCAAGTCAGTGTCAGCGCGATAAACATGAAAGGGGAAAAACAGCTGGGAGAAAACAGCCTAATCTCCAAGATTGTAACTAAAAAAATCGTAACTAAAAAAACAGAACTTAAAAAGTAAAAAAACAAAAAAAAACAACCAGAACAAATCCAGATGGCCTCACATAATCTCGCAATTGGAAAAGAACAACTGGGGAAAGAACACCAAGCTTCAGCCCGATCCCTGAGCATTCCGGTCTCTACCAAGCATAGTATAGAAATTGCGAAAGCAGTTCGTTACAAGACAACAACGTACGCTAAGAAATTTCTGGAAGATGTTGTTGCGCTGAAGAGGGCAGTTGAGTTTAAGACGTACGGTCATAATGTTGGACACAAAGCGGGTATGGCCGCCGGGCGCTTTCCACAAAAAGCAGCTCAGCAGTTCCTCAAGCTGCTTCATTCCGTTGAAGCCAATGCCCAATTTCGGGGGTTGAATGTTGATGACCTCAAGATAGTCAAACTGACCGCCAATCTTGCTTCCATCCCCTCTGGTGGAGGAAGACAACGCCATAAGACAAAACGAACCCATCTGGAGATTGTCGTCAAAGAGCGATCCCCAGCAGCAAAAAAGAACAAGAAAGGAACGGTTGCGGACAATTCAGTAAAAAGAAAAAGTGATGTTTCAGACAAAGTTACAGATAAAATTACAGATAAAATTACGGATAGAGTTATGGCTAAGTCTCCCTCTCCTGAATCTCATCCCAAGATCTCCTCATCTGAGCAAGCCGGAAAGACCACCCTCGCGATGAGTGAGGCGGCCGCGGTTCATCATCCCGCCGATAATATCATCAATACAAAAACAGTTGGAGAAACTAAATCGGCGGTTGTCGAAAAAAACCGAGAGAAAGAAACGACGGCCGTCTCAGAAGTTTCAACTGGGCGAGTCTTGGCTCCCAAACAACCCTGGTTGAAATCTGAGCTTCCCAAACCGGAGCTAACCTCCCAAGAGCTTCTTAAACGGGCTCAAGCGCGGGCCGCCGAATTAAATCAAAGACAAAATCAGGAAAAATCAGTCGATGAAGTGTCCAAATTATATGCAGAATTATCCCAGAAAGGAACTTTGCGTAATACTAAAATGAGCACGGTGAAAAAAGAATGATCGAACGTCAATTTGTCTCTCAGAAAACCAAAGAGTATTATATCCAGAAGTACATCGAAGGCCGTCTGCGCGGGGTGGGCATCTCTCAAATCCGGCTCAAGAAAATTCCTCTCGGAGAAAAGATTATCATTTCAGCGAGCAGGCCGAGTCTCATCGTCGGTTCAAAAGGCGCCAACATCAGAGATCTGACTCGAGTCCTGAAGACCGAATTCAAGATGGAAAATCCGCAAATTGAGATTGCCGAAGTCCAAAATATGTTTCTGGATGCGAATGTTGTCGCTCAGCGCATAGCTGGTTCTCTGGAGCGCTTTGGCTCGGCGCGTTTCAAAAGTGTTGGCCACAAGATCATGGAGAATGTTGTCAATTCCGGTGCGTTGGGCGTGGAAATAATCATCTCCGGAAAAATTCCCAGTTCCCGGGCAAAAAACTGGCGTTTCTACCAGGGATATCTTAAGAAGTGCGGGGACATCGCCATCAGCGGGGTGCGCAAAGCGCAGGCTATTGCGTTGCTGAAAAGCGGAATCATCGGCATTAAAGTGGCAATTATGCCCCCAGATATCATCCTCCCGGATAAAGTTGAGATTCGAGAAAGCATTTCCACAGAAGTAGGCGAAACAGCGTCGTCTGCTTTGTCAATCGGTCAAGAACAATCAGAAAAACAGAAAGAGAGTTCAGAATCTGCTGATTCTACCTTTAAGAAAAAAGCATCTGCTAAAAAAAAGACAGCAACCCCTCGTAAAAGAAAAGCAAAAGAAACGGGGACTGGAGAAGAGGAAGTAAAAAGACTTTCCTCCCCAGATGACAAGGATAAGGTTCAGAAAACTGTTTCCAGTGATAAAGAAGATCCAGAATCAGCTGGGCAAAACGTGGTTCCTGCTGAAGAAAATCAAAATGAAGAAAAACAAACAGCGGTGGAAGATGCTGAGCAAAAACCGGAGCAGTCCTCCTCTGCTGAAGGTTCAGGACAATGAAACGCTCAAAAGAATTACAATCATTAAGCTCTGGAGAATTACAAAAACGCTTGGAAGAGTTTAAAAAGGAGCTGTTGAAGCTGAATGTGCAGGTTGCCAGCGGAGCAAACACAGCTAATCCGGGTAAGCTTCGGCAGACAAAAAAAAGTATTGCGCGGATCAACGGTCTATTGTGCGGAAAAGGGGGTTCCTCGGAATAAATGATGGTTGGCGTGTGCAATCAATGTGGTCTTCCGACGGACCTTTGTGTCTGTGAGACCATCGCTCGTGAACAGCAGAAGATCACGGTCGGAATAGAAAAGCGGAAGTTTGGTAAGAAGTATACGATCATCAAAGGATTCAAGAATGAAGTAAACATTGATGATATCTTCCGTAAGCTGAAATCAAAGTTTGCCTGCGGCGGGACAGCCAAGAATGGGCAGGTAGAACTTCAGGGTGATCACAAAGCCCGGATCAAAACAGTCTTAGTTGACCTTGGCTTTCCTGAAGAAACAATTGAAGTTCAGCATTGAATCAAAATCGGCATTGAATAAAAAGCAAAACACAAAAATCAGGCAAAACAAAAATCACGGCCAACACAATCAATCTACCAATGGCTTCAGAAGCGATGTTTTCCCGGGGGATAATCGGGAAGAGAATCATCATCATAGACGCGACGAACAAAAGTTTGGTCAGCCTGCATGGACTTGTCGTTGACGAGACAAGATCAACGTTTGTGGTCGAGACGGCAGATCATCAGACAAAACGGCTGCTCAAGTCGGCAATCACTTTCCGACTGGAAGGCGAACAAGACGTGCTTCACGGCGCGGCGCTGAAGAAGCGGCCTGAAGAACGCCTGAAAGGATAAGAACAGGAAGGATATCCAAAATGAGAACAGAAATCATGGGCGCAACAGCGCCACAAAAAGATTGTACTGATGGAAAATGCCCTTTCCATGGAGAGATTCTTGTAAAGAGAGAACTCCTTAAAGGGAAGGTAATCAAGAAAGATGTCAGCCGTTCAGCGACAATCGAATGGTTTAGACCGTTCTTTGTCAAAAAATATGAGCGATACGAAGTCCGGCGTTACCGCCTGCGAACGCATAACCCATCCTGCATCAATGCAGCTATCGGCGATGAAGTTCTCGTCGCCAAGACCAGGCCGCTTAGCAAGACAAAGCACCATATTATCTTACAGGTATTAGATACCGCTTCCCGAAGCAAGAACTCCGAGAAAAGTACCCTTGCCGTTTCGAAGAAAAAGAAAGCAAAGAATCTTTTGGCAGGTAATCCGCAAGATGTTAATCAGAAAGATACTAATCCTTCAGATGGAAGAGAACCGGGTGATGATCAATGAAAGGCGTCAAAAGCAGGATCACTCGATCCCTTCCTTCACAGGCTCGGATTACTGCGTGTGACAACTCGGGAGCGAAAATACTCAAGGTCATTTCCGTGATCGGGCATAAGACCGTTCGCGGTCGCATTCCTGCAGCAGGAGTTGGTGATTTAGTATTGGCCTCTGTAAAGAAAGGAAAATTAGAGATGCGTAAAACGGTCGTGCCGGTGATCATCGTCCGGCAGAAGAAAGAGTATCGCCGCTCTAACGGGATGAGGGTCGCGTTTGAAGATAATGCGGGGGTAGTCCTCAAAGACATGAAAGGGAATCCAAAAGGTACAATCTTTAAAGGGCCGATCGCCAAGGAAGTCGCTGAGCGCTGGCCGGCTGTCGCCAAAGTCGCGAGCATGATCCTCTAAGAGAAAATCAATCTGAAACACCAAGATGAAAAATAAAACAAAATATCCGGAACAAAACACCATTATCCTCAACAACCAGAACAAAACACCATTATCCTCAACAACCATGACCGAAAGAACAAAATTCACCACCACATGGAAAAAGAGTTCACAAGCGCGCAAACAGCGGAAATATATTCACCGCGCACCGCTTCACATTAAGCAGAAGCTGATGCACGCCCACCTTGCGCAAGCACTCCGCGAAAAATACGCTGGTCTCCGCCGGCTGCAGTTGCGTAAAGGAGATAAAGTCAAAGTCATGCGCGGAGAGTTCAAAAGCAAGGACGGAAAAGTAGAACGTGTCCTCCTCAAAAAAAATCGTGCTTATATCGCTGGTTTGGACCGGCTGAAAGCGGATGGATCAAAAGTTCCGGTTCCGATCCATCCCTCTAACCTGATGATCCTGGAACTTGATCTGGGAGATAGAAAAAGAAAAGCAAAGCTGGCTGCTGAGAAGTCGGCTGGAAGAAATTCAAAGGGAAGAAATCAAAAGATCACCAAGTCCAACAAAACAGTCAAGTCCGGTAAAGGGGGTATTGTTCAAAACACTCCCTCTCTGCGTGTAAACCAGAACCAGCAATCTGACAAGCGAGGTCACAACGAATGAAAAATCATCTTAAAAGAGTAACGTCGCCTAAAACATGGGCATTGCCGCGTCGGGGGCGGGTCTTTATCACCCGACCTCTTCCGAGTGGACACCCCATCGATCAAGGGATGCCTTTAGGCCTGGTGCTGCGCGATATGCTCGCCTTAGCGTTGACAATGTCCGAGGTACGGAAGATCCTCCTCAGCAAAGAAGTGCTGGTCGATGGAAAGAGACGGAAAGATCATCGTTTCCACGTCGGCCTTTTCGATGTCATCTCTTTCCCCGGTTTAGGAAAACAGTATCGGATGGTCCTTAATCAGAACGGCTACCTCGCACTGATTCCCATCCCTGCTGCCGAGGCCTCGTTGAAGCTGGGAAAAGTGCTGGGCAAGAGCATCTTGAAAAGTGGAAAAGTTCAGTATCATCTTCATGACGGTAGAAATCTGTCCACCAAAAGTGTATCAAAAGTGGGCGATACATTCCTCTTCACCGTGCCTGCACAAGAAGTACAAAAAGTTTTTCCCCTCAAAGAAGGGGCAAAGATCATCACCTACGCCGGAAAAAATGCTGGCCGGGTGGGAATGATCCGGAAAATTGCTGGCCGGGAAAGTACCTATAATGCGGGTGGGAAAGATGTTGAGACGGTTACACGACATCTCTTTGTTGTCGGCGAGAAAGAGATGGCTTTAACTGTTGTCGTCGCAGAACAACGGAAAGCATCAGCAGCATCTACACCCGTTACAATATCAAACACATGAACAAAAGCAAGGAATAAAACCCAATGGCAACGAAAACAAAAACGAATGGGAATCCGATGAGGAACATCCACATCGCTAAAGTAACACTCAATATCGGCGCCGGAAAAGATGAAAATGTCCTCAAGAAAGGTTTCACCCTCCTGCAAAAGATCACCCCTCTCAAGCCGGTAAAGACGACTACCAAAAAAAGGATTCCGGGATGGTCGCTTCGTCCCGGCTTGGAAATTGGCACGATGGTAACGGTACGAAAAAATGCTGATGTGTTGCTGAAGCGGCTGCTTGTCGCTAAGGAAAACACTCTCGCCGCAAGTAATTTCGATGAGCGGGGAAATTTCGCTTTCGGCATTCCGGAATATATCGAAATCGAAGGGTTGGAATACGATCCTGAATTGAAGATTATGGGTCTGGAAGCTGCAGTTACATTGGAACGGCCCGGTTATCGAATAAAGCGTCGGAAAATCAGGTCGGCTCGAGTCGGGAAAAGTCACCAGATCACCAAAGAAGAAGCAGTGGCTTTCATCCGCGCCGCATTTGGAGTCGAGGTACAGCCATGAACATAAACGACAGATATCTTTGTTCGAATGTTTATCCCCAAAATAATCTATCCTCACAAATGATCAATGATAATTCATCTATCAAAAAGGGAAATAGCAGAGGGGGAAATAAGCTACAATGACAACAAGCGATTGGCGGAAAATGTTCACCCAACTGAACGCTAAGCCGGTAAAAAAAGCGAAATACACCAAGCACAATCAACCACGTTCCCGTTCGTGCGGCGTGACGCTGCGGAAATGCAAAAACTGCGGGCGTGATGGCGGTCATATCAATAAGTATGGTCTTCATCTCTGCCGTCAGTGTTTCCGGGAGATGGCCTTGAATCTTGGTTTCAAAAAATATAGCTGAACCAACAGAGAACCAACAATAAATGTTGAACCAACCAAAAATGAAAAGACAAAGTAAGACGGAAAAGATGGATAGGGATAGAATCGGCTACAAAGAAGCATTAAGATCAGTGAGGATTGATTAAAAATGTTAAATGATCCATTGGCGGCGGCCTTAACAAAAATAATGAACGCGGAAAAAGTAGGGAAGCGTGAAGTAGTTCTCCGACCGGCTTCGAAAATGTTAAAAGTTATCCTGCGTCTGATGAACGAACAGAACTATCTTGGAATGTTTGAGGAAATTGATGACGGGAAGGGGGGGCATCTCAAAGTGTATCTTCTCGGAAATATCAATCATTGTGGGGTCATCAAACCTCGTTTCTCCACAAAGTATCAGAATGTTGAAAAATGGGAAAAACGTTATCTTCCCGCGAAAGATTTTGGAGTCATTTTCATCACCACTCCGCAGGGGATTACGACGCATCTTGATGCTAAAGAAAAACAAACGGGGGGCCGCCTGTTGGCATATGTCTATTAGGTGAAAAGATCATGAAAGCAGAAATTATCCGGGAGATTGCATTTGGGGCTGGCGTTTCAGCAACCCTCAACGGAGAAATGCTTACGGTCAAAGGTCCCAAAGGAGAGGTGTCCCGGTCGTTCCGCAGCCCTTCCATAACCACTACTATCAATCAAGGAAAAATTGTCTTGCAGGTGAAAAAAGGAACAAAAAGGGAGAAGACAATGATCGGCACTTTTGAAGCGCATATCGCCAATATGATCAAAGGAGTCCAGGAACACCACACCTACAAGCTAAAAATCTGCTCCAGCCACTTTCCGATGAATGTCAGTGTCGTGGGCAAGGAATTGCTCATCAAGAACTTTCTGGGTGAAGCAGTTCCACGAAAAGCGAAAATTGTTCCTGGGGCAGATGTTAAAGTCAACGGGAACGAGATTATTGTCACCAGTCCTGATCGTGAATTGGCAGGAATGATGGCTTCCCGGATCGAGAACCTCTGTCGGATCACCAATCGTGACCGCAGAATCTTCCAGGATGGGTGTTATATCACTCATAAAGTGGGGAGAGCAATCTAGACTCCGGGAGGGGATGTTTAATCATCACCCTCATCGTCATCAAAACAACATGATTCAATAACTAAAACAACATGGTAAACACAATCCAGTTACAGAAGCGCAGAATTGCCAAGCGGCGTAAGCCTAGCTTTGTGGTCAAGGAATCCCACTTCATCGCTCGTGTTAAAAAACGTTGGAGGCTTCCTCGTGGACTACATTCCGCGGCTCGGCAACGCTATCGCGGCCGCCCGGCACAGCCGCACCCAGGTTACGGTTCCCCGCAGGAAGTTCGTGGTCTTTCCCGAGAGGGGCTGATCCCCGTGCGCGTTCACACGGAACGTGATTTTTCCTTGCTCACGCCGGGGGTGCATGGTGCAGTGATCGGCCGAAGTGTTGGCAGCCGAAAGAAACTGGCCCTCTTGCAGCTGGCTCAGGAAAAGAAAATCAAAATCATTTACGTCAAAGATGTCTTTTCTTTGGTAACGAAAATGAAAGAGACACTGGCTCGCCGGCAGGAAGTACGCCGCTCCCAGAAACAGGAGAAGATGAAAAAGCAAGTTGAGCATCGCAAGAAGTCCGCTGAGAAAGAGAAAAAAGAGGACAAAGTCAAAGCAGGAGAAGAGAAAACTGAAAATCAAACTGCACCGGGGAAAGAAATAACTTCCGCTGGTCGTGAAAACACAATTAACGTTATTGAATCGTCTTCCAATCAACATGCTGAAAAAGACGAAGAGCGTAAGCTTGCCGAGAAAACGATGATCAAGAGGCAATAATTACGCGATGAAAATAAGAAATAATCAACAAGGAGAAAGCTGATGAATACTAAGAAAAGACTCGCCGCAAAAATCCTGAAAACATCTCACCAGAAAGTACGTTTTGCAGACGGATCTCTGGAAGAGATCAGCAAGGCAATTACCCGCGCAGATATGCGTGGCCTGATTGCCGTCGGCAAAATAAAAAAGATCACTCCCAATGAGCAATCCCGTGTTCGGGCAAGAGAGAATGCCGCGCAGAAAAGCAAGGGACGGCGCAAAGGGAAAGGGAGCAGGAAAGGGCGCAAGTTTTCCCGGATCAGTAGGAAAGACCAATGGATGACAAAGATCCGCCTGCAGCGCGTTTTCCTTAAAGAATTGAGGGAAAGGGAATTACTTTCCCCGACGCAATACCGTCTGTTATACGCCAAGAGCAAAGGGGGCTATTTCCGGAACAAACGGCACATCAAATTGTACCTCTCTGAGCAGAACTTGCTGCGCGGAGATGAGGTCCCAGAAAAAGGGATGCCTAACAGAAAAGAACAACCTCCAAAAACAAAGATGAGCAGAGAGAAGGGGCACACTCCATAATCAGTCCTCAATGGAGTGTCTAAAACCTCACCAAGAGACGTCCCCCCCAAGAGAAAAAAATAGTCCAAAAATAATACCTAAATAATACAAAAAAAGCAAAAAAAGCAACAACATGAAACCAACACGACCCAAAACAGTACCCTATCGACGTAAGAGAGAAGTAAAGACAAATTATACTAAACGGCTTACTCTTCTTCTCTCCGGAAAACCACGGCTGGTTGTTCGTCTGACCAACACACAGGTTCTGGCTCAGGTTGCTGAATTCACCCTCACTGGCGATAAGATCATCGCCGCGGCTTCAGGCAGTGATCTCCGCAAGCTGGGTTGGCAATATTCCACCAAGAATCTGCCAGCGGCGTACTTGACTGGCTTCCTCATCGGCAAGAGGGCTGTCAAAAAAGGATGCAAAGAGAGCATTTTGGATACAGGTAATGTCTCTCCGATCCATAAAGGGCGTTTTTATGCTTTCTTGAAAGGCGCACTGGATGCGGGTTTTCAGGTGCCATTTAATCTCAAGAAAGACATCTTCGCAGAGGAGGAGAGGATTATGGGGAAACATATCATTGAACATGCTCCCCTTGTTCAAAAAGGAAGCAGACAATATACGCAATATTTAAAAAGCGGTGCTCTCCCCGAGAACATCTCAAAACAGTTTCAGACAATTAAACAGAAGATAAACTAAAATCTGAATCATAAAATCAGATCAACTTAAACCCAACTCAAGAAATAAAATTTAAAACAAGATCAACTAAGAAAAATCAAATTAACTACAACAATTCAAAAAAAGAATATCCTCCCATGGCACCACCCAAGAAAATAAAACGAGCGGAAGAAGAGCCAGTAGTAGTAGAACCAGTGGAAGAAAAAAAGAATGAAGAAGTCTCCAAAGAGATCGAAGAAGTCCCTCGGCTTCACGCAGATTGGAAACCGATCACTTCGTTAGGAAGACGGGTGAAAGACGGCGAAATAACTTCTATCGATCAGATTTTTGATTCCGGCCTGCCGATCCTTGAACCACAGATCGTCGATACGTTAGTTTCTCATTTGGAAGACGATCTCCTCTTGGTCGGGCAGGCGAAAGGGAAGTTCGGTGGTGGTCAGCGTCGAATCTTCCGGCAAACGCAGAAGAAGACAAAAGAAGGAAACAAAATCAAATTCACGACCGTTGCTGTTGTTGGTAACCGTGATGGTTATGTTGGAATCGGCATCGGCAAGAGTGGTGAAACAGTCCCATCTAGAGATAAAGCACGTCGTTCTGCTCGTCTCGGCCTGATCCGTGTACGTCGGGGAAGCGGCACATGGGAATCTGCCTCGAGGGAACCAACTTCCATCCCTTTTGCAGTAATGGGGCGCTGCGGTTCTGTTCGCATAACTTTGATGCCCGCCCCTAAAGGAAAAGGTCTCTGTGTGGAAAAAGAGTGTGCGAAGATCCTTGCTTTGGCGGGGATAAAAGATATCTGGAGCAAGACGCAAGGTCAAACAAAAACCAAATTGAATCTCATCTACGCGCTCATGGATGCGCTAAAGAAATTATCAGAAGTGAAGATCCAACCGGGAGATATTCCAAAACTTGGAATTTTGGAAGGTTCTCTGCGCAATCGAGCGATGGGGGAATAATCATAAACAAGACAATGGCAGCGACAACAACACCTCTCGACGGGAAGAAAAACAGGAAAAGAGAGAATAAACCGGCAGTGAAAGAGGCGGCTTCTTCAAAAGCGGCAAAAATTGCCGTTGTGCTGATCCGAGGAATGATCGATATGGACCGACCATTGAAAGATGCTTTGCGTATCCTACGTCTTCATCGGAAGAATCATTGCGTCATCGTCGAAGATAATCGCATCTCGCGGGGAATGATCCAGAAAGTAAAAGATTATGTCACTTGGGGCGAGATCTCTCCAGAAACCTATACGGAGCTGATCGGTAAGCGGGGAAAAGAATTTAAAGCCCGGCAAACCGATCGCAAACAGAAATATTCGTATGCGGTGATTGAGTTTCAGGGGAAAAAATACAAGCCTTATTTTGCCCTGAATCCACCACTCAAAGGGTTTGGCCGAAAAGGGATCAAGGTTGCGTTCCGGGTGGGCGGGGCTTTGGGAAATCGCGGTGAAAAAATCAATGATCTCCTCAGGAGGATGATGTAAATCCAAATGTATTTGGTTCAAAATTAATTTGATAAATGGTAATCACTAATAATCACTAATAATATCCATCACCAATAATCAAATAACCAATTAGATGAAAGCTACACACCATGGTTGTCTACAAACGAAAAAAAGTGAATCGATACCGCGGACATAGTAACCACGGTGGAGGCGCGAGAAAGAAGCGCCGAGGCGCGGGTAGTCGCGGTGGCCGCGGGATGGCAGGAACGGGAAAACGTGCTGGCCAGAAGAAAGCAGGCATGCCTCCCGTCTTAGGTAGTCATGGTTTCCGTCCGCTTCGTCGTGTCCTCCATGAGAAAATAACTACCATTAGTTACTTCACTCCCGAGAATGTTGAACGGCTGGTAGAGGGAGGGAAAGCAGTGAGAGAAGGACAATTAATTTCCATCGATCTGACAGAAATGGGGTATACTAAGCTTCTTGGAACAGGCAAAACTACCCAAAAGCTTAAAATTACTGTTGCTTCTTGTAGTAAAAGAGCTGCTGAGAAGATCAAAGCAGCAGGTGGCAGTGTGGCAGCGGAAAATATTACGGAATAATCAGCTCCACAGAAGAGGCAGGATTGGGGAGTAAGATTGGTGGGTTAGATTTGTAGGTTAGATTGGCTATGGCATTACTGGAAAGAATTATTTCGTACCTCCCCGAAGTGCGTGGGCCACTGCAAAAAAAACTTCCTTTCAGTCAGAAGCTTAAATGGACACTGCTGATCCTGGTTATTTTTTATGTGTTGGGTCTCATCCCACTTTTTGGGCTTGGTGAGAATTCATTGCAGCAATTTGAATTTCTTTCGATTATCTTAGGGGCATCATTTGGAAGTATCATCTCCTTGGGGATTGGTCCATTGGTTACTGCTTCTATCGTTCTTCAGCTGTTGTCCGGAACGGGAATCCTGAAATTAGATCTATCATCTCCGGAAGGCAAAAAGAAATTTCAGGGATTGCAAAAGATTGCCGGTGTTTTTTTTGTCGTTCTTGAAGGGGCAATCTATGTCTTGATGGGGGGTTTGGCACCTTCCGCCGCACTTGTCGGAACGCCTCTTTTTCAACAGCTCCAATTGATTTTGATTATCCAACTGATCGTCGGCGGTCTGCTGATCATGCTCATGGACGGGGTTGTCAGCAAATGGGGCTTCGGCTCAGGTCTTTCATTGTTTATTGCTGCCGGTGTTGCTCAACAGATATTTATCCGTACTTTTAACTTCCTGCCTTCACCGACGAACCCAGATATCGCGGCGGGGGCAATCCCCGCAATCTTCCAGTCGATTGCGCGGGGTGATCTGACAACAGTGACACTGGAGCTGGCGGCGATCATCTCCACCCTCCTTGTTTTTGCGATCTGTGTCTACGGCCAATCGATGAAAGTGGAAATTCCTCTCTCATTCGGTCGAGTGCGGGGATATGGAATGCGCTGGCCGCTTAACTTTTTTTATACCTCAAATATTCCGGTAATCCTCGTCGCGGCCTTGCTGGCGAATATCCAACTCTTTGCCCAACTACTCCAGCGTTGGGGGCATCCTCTGCTCGGAACATTCAATGGGAGCACTCCTGTCAGCGGCTTGGTCTATTGGTTAAGTAATCCTAATATCGTCCAAAGTATCATTACTGGCGGTCTTACCTGGACTCAAGTCGGACAGGCTCTGGTCTATATCCTGATTATGGTCGTCGGGGCGATCGTGTTCAGTGCGTTTTGGGTCCAGACAGCAGGCATGGATGCGAAAAGCCAGGCGAAACAGATCCTTAATTCTGGGCTGCAGATCCCTGGTTTCCGTCGTGATGAACGGGTCCTAGAGAAAGTTTTGAATCGTTATATCTGGCCGCTGACTATTGCCGGCGGGGCGGCGATCGGCCTCTTGGCTGCGCTTGCTGATCTGACAGGTGCTCTCTCTCAGGGAACGGGAATTTTATTGGCGGTGATGATTGTCTACAAGCTCTACGAAGAGATTGCCAAACAGCACATGATGGATATGCACCCTGGTTTGAGAAAGTTCATGGAGTAGACTAATTGAAACGCGGAGTATTCCACCACTCTCCACAGTGAAAAGAATATTTCACTGGGACACTAATTGGAATACGCTCATCCCAAGAGATATGTCCCAGAGATCTGGTTCAAAATCAGCAACAAATTTATAAAGAATTTACCTTAAGTGATCTATATGTCATTCCTTGATCCGGTTTTAAATCCTGTACTCGGGCCATTAGTTAATTTCAGTCCGTTCTGGGCGATCGTTATCTTATCTTTTGTGGTTTCATTCTTAAGCACAATCGCCTACAAGTATTTTACCGATCAGGAAAAGATGAAGAACCTGAAGATGAAACAGAAAGAGTATCAGAAACAGATGAAAGAGCTTCGGTCTCAGCCGGAAAAGATGATTGCAGTGCAGAAAGAAGCGATGAAATCAAATGCTGAGTACATGAAAATGTCATTCAAGCCGATGCTGATCACCATGCTTCCTTTGTTATTGATCATTGGATGGATGGCCGGTCATCTGGCTTTTGAGCCGATCTTTCCGCAGGAAACGTACAGCCTAACTGCTTTCTTCAAAGAAAGCGCAACCGGAAATGCTGAGCTCATTGCCGGAGAGGGGACGGAAGTGTTGAATGGAGTTTCCCAGGGGATCACTGGTGGTGTAGTTACGTGGAATTTACGCAGCCAGGAAGGAGATCATTCCCTGACGGTCAAACTCGGACAGCAGGAAGGAAGCACAAATGTCCGGATCACCAAAGATGTACACTCCGCTGAACCGCTCACAACGCTGGAACATTCCGACATCGAGAAATTGCAGATCAATTATAAGCCGTTGAAACCGTTAGGAGAAATGAGTTTTTTTGGCTGGCAGCCAGGGTGGCTGGGATTGTATTTCATCTTCTCGCTGGTCAGCAGCTTGTTGTTCAGGAAATTGTTGAAGATTTATTGACGTAGAAATTGTGCAAAAATAGGTAATCAGGAGATCTGGTGCCCCCTCTCATCTTCCGCAATCAATATTTTTGCCCTGTAATGAAAATAGGGGCGAAATCTTTATAAATACTCTCTGAAAATAAGACAAAGTCCCGGGGGGATTTGATCTTGGAGGCAACTCGGATCACGGAAGTTATTATTGTTTCGTGTTCTCAGTTGTTTAGCATTAAACTTAGATAAATTAAACTTAGATAAAATTAAACGAATGAGGTATCCACTATGCCACGAGGAATGTTTAAATCAGGACGATTACGGAAAATATTCGTGAAGACACCCGGCGGTGTAACACATATTCATTACCGCCAACGGAAACCGAGCAAAGCTATCTGCAGCGTCTGTAAAAAGCCTTTAGCCGGCGTGCCCCGCGAAATGCCGGCGACGTTACGGAATATGCCCAAGACCGCAAAGAGACCAGAAAGGCCATACGGTGGTGTTCTGTGTTCAACCTGCATGCGGGTTATGTTTCAGCAAAAAGCACGAGGTGAGTCAGCATGAGTATTTTTGATATCGGAAGAATGTGTTTAAAGATCGCTGGTCGTGACGCAGGCCGGAAATGTGTTGTGGTGGAGAACCTTGATGCACAGTTTGTGGTCGTTGATGGTGATGTCCGCCGCCGGAAAGTGAATACAAAACATCTCGAGCCGCTGGAAATAACTGTTGACTTGAAAGGAAAGACAAGTCATGCTGATGTCAAAGCCGCTTTCTCTCAATTAGGTCATGCGGTCTGGGAGTCAAAAGCAAAGAAACCGGCAGCACGATCAGTTCACCTGAAGAAGAGGCGAGAGGCTCCGGCTGAAGATAAGAAAGCAGTGAAGAAGAAAGTGATTAAAGCGGCTGAAGAGACGGTTAGTCCAGAAGCTTAATTATTTTTATCTTTTTATTTCTCTTTTCCTTTCACTATCTCAAATAACATCTCTAAATCTAATTCAAACCCGACAGCAGGCATCAATAACCCCCAGGATGCGAGGACAGATGGAGCAAATTCTCCGATTAGCCCCAATTCCTGATTCCGGCAGCAAATCATCCCGATCCGCCCGCGGATAAAACTAGGGTGCTCCATTTCTTTCACCGCATATTCCAGCCCCAGTGCGGAGAACAAAGCATCCAAGATCTGCCTGATCTCGGTGAAATCAACTTTTTCATGACAAAGCATGACTGCCAGATGCTCCTTTTCTTCAATACCTGTTTCCGTTTTCTTGTTTGCCACAAATGTTCGGCCGATCTCGAAGAGATTTTGGGGGTATTGGTGATGCTGATTATCGGTCAGGACACGAAGAAGGTTTGGGATAATCCAATTGCGCAGATGATTATGCTCGCCGAGAGCGTTTTTCAGCGGCAGAGTCTTGTTTTCTCCAATCTGCATTTTTTCGACAAGGTCTTCTTTGGTGGAAAGATGGTAATTCTTAGTTTCCAGCAGGCGTAGTCCAACTAAGACCTCGCGGATTTTCCTCGCAAAGACTTCAAAAGGATCCTCCTCGCCAATTGTGGCAACATTGGGAATTGTTTCTTTGAAATTTTCATAGCCGTAGGCAATGGCAATATCTTCCGCGAGATCGACTTGGTGGAGGATATCGGCGCGATAAGCGGGGATGAGTACGGAACCATTTTCCCAACCGTATCCCATGCGTTCAAAGAGGACGGCAATTTCTGTATCTTTTAATAATAATCCCAATAATCTGTTAATATAAGAAAGGTCAACCAGCATTTTCTTCGGCTGGAGTTTTGGGGTAATGACCATCTTATCGCTGTAGACAACTTCGACACTGTAGATCTCTCCTCCCATATCAGCTAGTGCCGTCGTAATCATATTAAGGGCGACTTCGACATTGCGCAGGTCTGTTCCCGTACATTCCACAAAGACATTTTTAGTCTTTTCATCAACTTTTCCAGTATCATCTGAATTAGTAAAAGGGAGCATACACATGACCTTATTTTTAGCATCAATAAAGAAAGGATATTCTTTCCAACCTTCGGTAAGATGCTTGTAGGCTTTTCCTTTGGGATGCAATTCTGGAACGGCGGCAGCACAGACTTCCGTTTCAAAGCCGAGAGGCTTAAATTTTATGTTTTTGGGATCGTGAGCGATATAATTGATCGGGAAAGAAATATTCTCCAGAGGATAAATCCCGTACGCTGATTTCTTTCTGTTTCTTCCGTGGGTCGTAGCCAATTTCTCTTGGATCTGCATGATCTGTCGAATGCGTTCGTCATCAAGGGTAAGATTCTTGACAATGGCGCAGGCAGTATAAGGACGCATCGTTACGGAGGAATCGACAATCACCTTACAGCCGCTTTCTTTGACGTGGTATTTTTGGAGACCTGTCTTGATCCCGATAAACGAAGAGAAAGCGCGAGCAAAGCCTTGCTCTGAGAGCATATCCGGCCGATTAGGAAAGATTTCCACCGTAATCTCATTATTTTCGATCTTTTCCAAATCGGTACCAAGCATGCTGATGCGATCTTTGAGCTCTTCCAGAGGGAGAATCTTTCCGACGAGTTGTTCAAAGACTTGTTTATTAATTGTTATCGTGGGCATGTGCTTGTTTATTGATAGTTATGGCGGGCATGTTAACGCAGCCAGAGTTTCATTTCGCGTAATTGTTTAATATCGTTCTTATAAAGATCGCGGATGTCGGTGATTTTCCAATATTCTCCGATGATCCTTCCCATCCCCTGTCCCCAGGCCAGAACGGGACAGTCAAAACCAAGGAGCGGCTTGACCACCTCTGGCCGGAAGATTCCTGCTCCTCCTAACTCGATCCATTGTTTCTTGATTGGATGAAATACGTCAACTTCCAGGCTTGGTTCGGTGTAGGGAAAATGAGCAGGCCGCATCCGAACGGCAGAGTAGCCCATCTTTTTGTAGAATTGAGTGAGGTAGCCTTTGAGGTGTTTCAGATTAGCATGAGGATCAACGACAATCCCTTCCACTTGGTAGAATTCAAAGAGATGCTTCCAATCTAATGCTTCGTTGCGGAAGACGCGCCCGACGGCAAAGAATTTTGCGGGGAGATCTTCTTTCTTGAGCCGTGACAAGGTCTGAGCGGAGAGAACAGTTGTGTGGGTGCGGAGGAGAAGCTGTTTTGTTTCTTCTTCGGAGAAAGCATATCTCCAGCCAGCGCTTCCCGTATCTCCCCCATTCTCATGTACTTCTTTAACTTTTTTCCAAAGCGGCGGAAGTTTCGCTTTTCCTTCTACATAGAAAGTATCCTGCATCTCACGGGCAGGATGATCCTGCGGAACGAAGAGCGCATCCAAGTCCCAGAAAGCAGATTGAACGTAGTTGCCCGTCATCTCCTTAAAGCCAAGGTCAAGCCAAATCTGTTTGATATATTCCAATGCTTCGTTGTCAAAGTGTTTTTTTCCCTGAAAAATTTTAGGGACGTTAATTTCAACATCATAGGAGCGGAAAGTCTTTTCTTTCCAGCTGCCCATCCGGAGCATGCCCGGAGTGAGACGATTGACTACCTCCGCGCTGAGGTCTTCTTTGAGCAGTTCGTGGCCGCGCGGGCTAAGAGTGACGGTTATTTTCTTTTCGTCACGGACGGAGATCAGTTCTTTTCTTTTTCTTAGTTCTTCTACGATGGTCCTATCTTTTGCTTCTTCGTATTCTTTGGGAAAAACGTGGAGGAGGAAATATTCTTCGGGCCATTCCAGATTACGAATCTTTTTTCCTTCTTCCGTGATTTTGACAGAAAGCCCTTCCTGTTGAGAGATCTCTACGGCGTTTTTTCTCTTCAGAAGACCAACACAGGCCGTCGCTTCTTCACGGCTAAGCTTGGCTTTTTTGGTAATGACATTGAGGCCTTTAAATGACTCATCTAATGCTTTAAGGAAGCGTTTTTCGGGCAACCCCTCTTTTTTGTATGTTTGTCCGTTCTTCTCTAGATGGATACTCTTTCTTTTCTCACTTTGAATTTTAATAATCTCTTTGTTTTCGAGCCATTGCAACGCGCGCATGACTTCTACTTCAGTTAATTTGGCGTTCTTGGCGATGCTGCTTAATTCTAAGTGCTGTTGGAGAACGGGAAGAACTTGCCTTTCCAATGGGTGCAGTTTGGCTACAATATTCTTGATATCGTCCATTTTGGGGAATAATGGGGATTAATTTATAAAATTATAGTTGATAGGTATGTATTCAGTTAAGTCTGTGCTGGCTGGGTCAAGATTGGTCTGCCTATGTATGTATTAAGTCTCTCTTTCAAAAATGAATTAAGAATAAAAAGAACCGAAAAATAAAAAGAAGAATCCTACTTCAATGTCCAGAAATGATTGAACATCTGGTCCATCGAACTGGTGAAGTAGGGTGTCTTGACCCAGATTCCCAAATCGTAGGAAGGATGCACTTCTTTGTCGTCAATGGTCATGAAAACGATATCTTTCCCATCGACAGTGATGAACCGGGAAGTCACCTTGCTGTTATGCTTTACTTCGGCAAAGTTCTTGACCCCCTCATAAGCTTCCTTGTTTTCTTTGGTCAGCGGCGCAGCGATGCGAATCTTGACACCACGGCGTTTTGCTTTTTCAAAAGAGCTTTTCAGACCTTCCACTTTGCGCATGAAGCCGCTGTCTGTGGTCATAATATTGACATTCTCTTTGGCGTTCTTGATCAGGAGATCGAGATGGTTGTAGACATTATTCCGTCCACGCAGGCTGCCGCTCATCTCGGAAGGGTCAACAAGGTTGATCCCCTGGGTATGTAATGTTTCCAATTCTTCCAGAAGCGGCGAATTTTTGACGGTATCCAGCCGCTTGACTTTTTCCTGCGCTTCCACATGCATATTTTTTTTCACGCGGTCAACGACTTCACTTGGCGGGATGGCGATGTACTTGATCGGCTTTCCTAATTTCATGACGACAAATCCCTTTTTCTCCAGCGATTCCAGGACATCGTAGCTCCGAGAACGGGGTACGTCAGCAATGTCAGATAGTTCTCCGGCGGTAGAAACACCTCTTGACAACAAAGCAGCCCACAGCTTCACTTCATATAAATTTAAATCAAAATGGCGTCGTAATTTACTCAACATTTCCTCTTTTACAATCATATAAACCCCTCCTTTTTTCACAGATGTGAAATTGTCCCAAAAACTGTTTATTCTTCCGTCGATAAAGTTTTCGTTACTTGTCTATTACTAATATTAACTACTATTAAAAGGTTGTGGTTTTTGAAAATAATGGTCGTTGTATTTTCTTATCAAGATATATTT
The DNA here is from genome assembly GCA_018302605.1 of Candidatus Woesearchaeota archaeon. GTDB lineage: Archaea > Nanobdellota > Nanobdellia > Woesearchaeales > GW2011-AR9 > JACOZP01. The sequence continues at coordinate 41,776 of JAGVZN010000010.1, forward strand.
TTGGATGATGAGCGGACGATGCTATCGCATTTTATATCGCAGCAATGCTGCAATTCCCCCCAACCCGTCGATTCTTTTCCCGCTGTCATGCTCGGAAGTGATCAGGTGGATCTTCCCTTGCAGGGCATCTATTTTTTTCATCAATTCATCCAGTTCGCGATACTTCTTCTGCTCACGATATTGCTTAATTGTTTTGTCGGTGACAACCAAATCACTGATCGCACCCGCAAAAGCTGCTTTCTGAACTTCTTCCCAGCCATAAACTGCCAAATTTTCCTTGCTGATCTCCTGAAGCACTTGTTCCACTAATAACTGTTCTTCCCTGATCCGGCTTTGTTTGAGCACGTCTTTGAGTTCTGGCCTCTTGATCACTTCGTCCAACGCGCTTTCGCTGACATCAGAACAGGTGGCAAGAACGGTCTTGGTTTTCAATTCTTTGGCGACGATCTTACGAAGAACATCTTCTTTATAAAATGCCGGTGAAGCAAGAATGATCCGTTCCGGATTATAGCGATCGTTATAGGCCTCTATGGTTTTGATGATCTCCTCATAAAAATCTTTTTTGATCTCCTGAAGTTTCGCTTTTTTAGGCACTTCTCCTTGGATCCTGCCCAGAATCTCGTAGCCAAATTTTTTGGTCAAAGCGAATAATGCTTCTTCGCGGTCAAAGACGCAGAGTAAATAAGCGTATTTTATCTTTCCGGCTTCTTCTAACTTTTGTTTGTGGTGGGTCAGCCATTGTTCTTTGGTGATCGTGCCTTCACTGTCTAGCTCAAAAGAGATAGTTTGGTAACTGCCACGGGGGATGTCTTCCGGTCCTTCCTTGATCGTTCCATTGATGCGCAGGGCATGGCCAGCGGAACTGAACTCAATGGTTTCTGCTTCAATCGTGACTTTGAATGTTTTTTTCGCAACTTTTGCGTTTTCACCATCACCGATCTTGACTTTTCGGGTGGTGATTCCCGTGATCTGATCTCCCGTCTCAATGATCTGGCTGAGATACCAAAAGTCGTCGGGATCGTTGACCCTGAACCGCACTATTCCTTTTTTAAAATCAAGCTGAAGCGTTTGCATAAAATGCCCGAAGCAGATGTTCTATAAATAACTTTATATATTTCCAGTGTTTTGTGTGGATTGATGATTCAAAGAGGGTTAGGCTTGATGGATGACAAAAGAGCTCAAGCAGCGGGAGGCGCAGCCGTGTTTGTGGCGATCATCGCCGCTTTGCTGATCGTGTTCATCATTCTCGTCAACCCGCAAGAAAGGGCTGAACTTCTGGGTGAACCAACAGCCCCATCTTCGGTAAGCAGCATTACTCCCTCGGGATCGTTGGTCAAATCTTTATTGAAAGCGACTCCCGGAAGAATTGATTATTTTGCACAATCAGAAATAAACCATCCTTTGCCCATCGTGACAGTCCAGACCCGGACGGAAACAAAGGTCCTCGCTGAGAAAAATGTTGCGTATGCGAAAAACGCTCTCTTTTCCGACCGCGAGGATTCGCTCTCTTTTTCCATTCCCGATTTGATCAATACGGGCAGCGTCGTTATTGGTTTCCAGCTCAAGGAGTTGAGCGGGACGTTGAAAGTATCGTTGAATGGGGAAGAAATCCTGCGGGCCGGTGAAAGTGAAAAAATAAAGCCCGTCGTCGTTCCCAGGAATCTGCTCAAAGAAGATAATGTTATGGCTATTAGCGTTTCGTCGCCGGGCGCAGCTTTCTGGCGGACGCACGCCGTCCAGCTGGAAAATCTGCAAGTGGTCGCCGATGTAACCAGCCTAGAAGGACAGTCGTCGAAGAATGTATTTATCATCTCTGAGGTGGAAAAGAAGAATATAGAGAAATTTGTCTTGAAAGTTCGACCGCAGTGTGTATTGGCTTTAGTGGGGAAATTGTCTATCGTGATGAATAGCAAAGAAGTCTATGCCGGTCTTCCAGACTGTGATCTAGGTCTGCTGTCATTGGAATTATCCCTCGAGAATGTCTATCAGGGTGAAAACGAAATTATTTTTTCCACTGAAAAGGGTTCATATCTCTTAAGTCATATCAATTTGATCTCCACACTCCGCTCTCTGGAATTTCCCACCTATTATTTTGAATTATCCGAAGAGGATTATCAGAAAGTGATCAAGAATAACCTGAAAGCGCGCCTGGCGTTGAGTTTTGTGGATGTCGTAGCGGTTAAGGAAGCGGATCTTTATTTTAATGGCCATCGTCTCCCTTTTGATACCAAAGATGTGGTCTTCACGGTCGATGTCAATGACTTCGTGGTGCAGGGAAGCAATGCGCTGAAGATCAGCCCGCGCAAGACGCTGGAAGTGCGTGAGTTGAGATTAGATTTGGTGAAGTGAACTTTTGTTTTTCTCCGTTTCGCAACTTCACTCGTTGTAGGCTCTGTCAAAAAAGTCAGCCGCCTGGCCAAGAGGTTGCCTGAGAACTGCAATCTCCCCAAGTTATTGGTGCTTCTTGGCTGTAATCTAAGCAGCTGGAGAAGCATGAAGGCAACGGCCAGGCTGACTTTTTTGAGATTTTCTACAGAGCCCACATCGTACGTATTAAGTCTATGCTTGGACAAGTCGGCCTGCCTCGTCTCGTCCAGAAGCAGAGAGCAGTTGAACTGAAGAGTTATTCTCAGAGATCGGCGAGACTCTGAATTTCTTGTTCAAAGCCACCGCTCGGCAGGCCATCTTGACCTAGCCCGCACAGACATAACTTAATGCGTACCACTCGTCGCAAGATTTTTATAGGCTCCTAACTTACATCTGATTACAAAGAGGTAGATGTGGCAGCTGGAAAAGATGATCCCGGAACTGAACAAGATGTTTCTGCTACAAAAGACGAGGCTTCAGCTACAAAGGATGAGGCCTCGGCAGTAAGAAGATTAGGTTCTTCGTTTAGGAGCTGGGCGACTACGTACGACAGAGAAAGTGAACTCTCCCAAGCCCGAGCTTTAAAATCTGGTGCGCAGAGTGTCGGCCGTGGCGCGGGAAAAGCAGTTGGCGCGGTTGGCGGAGCGGTAGGAGGAAGTGCCGCTGCCGTTGGCGGGACGATGCTGGCCGGCGCGAAGAGTTCTGCGGTAATGCTCGTCGTCCTGGGAGCCATCGCGTATTCTCTTCGCCTGCTTCAGTTCAATCCAGCAGTCCTCTTAGCTTTTTCCATCGCATTGTTTTTTATTTCAGGTTATGCTGTTGCGGCTAAGTTAGAACGTGAACGGTTGGCTGTGTTGCTGCCGATGATTCTCTTTTTGGTCTGGTATTGGGCTTTGGATGCAACACTGGAGCCGACGCAATTAGTCTGGTTCCTGGCCATCGCCGCAGCTGTCTTTGCTCTTGTCGGCCTGCTGACCAAAGGAGCAGCTCTTCCCGCTGAGGCAATCGGCTTTCTCCCAGTCCTTATTTTGTTCTTAGATGTGGGATTATTACCATTCATGATCCAGAAATTAGATTTGACGATTGGCCCGGTGCTGGAAGTGTTATTATTCCTCCCCTGGTGGTTGATGACCGGCTTGTTATTATTGCCGGCGCAGCCGACAGAAAGCAAAGGGCTGAATAGTGTTCTGGGATTATTGAAGATTGTTTCTTTCATCGTGTTGGTGTTAGCACTGGTCCTTCCGGGAATTCCTGACGTTGGTTATGAAACGGTTAAATCAGAACTGCCCACGTTTCAGGAATTACAGCAAGCGCAGACAGACGTGCTGGGAAAACTTCCCGCGGGTGAGCATCCTTTCATTGCTAATATGATGTGTCTGCTCGGCGGTGATTTTACCGATATCAACGGCTGTGTCTTAGGGCGGCAGCGGCGTTCGCAGCTGACCGCATTATGTCAGAAGAAAGAGGAAGTGAAACAGAAAGTCGTCGGGCTGAATGACTGCATTGTTGAAGAACAGAAGAAAATTACGGAAAGTGCGCAGACAGCCGGGGCTGTCGATAAGAATATCCACCCCACATTGGCTCGTCTGGAAATTCCACAAGCGCCTTTGCAATATGCGGCTCGTCCGACGTATTCGGCTACTTTACTGGTGGAGAATCCACGGTTAGAGGAACTGGACTTTCTGCTCAACTGCACTTTCCGCAAAGGCAGCGAGGTCATCGCGGGAGAAGTGTCTGCCCAAGGAGATACGGGGCGGGAAGTGCCCCTGCTGGTGAAAACTGAAGCCGCCCAGATTCCGCTGACTTGTTCACCGGTTCAGGATCTGATCGAGAAAGAAAAAACGTCATATACAATGGCCATCCAGGCAACAATCCGCAAGATGAAGACGGAATCATCTCTGGAACGGGCATTTCTGGGGCAAGTGGGCAGCGCGGAAGAGCAGAGAATTGCAACTCAAGAATTGATTCGGGATCGGTTCTCTTCTGCGCAGAAAGTGTCTTCCAAAGCGCCGGCTGAATTTGCGCGGATCAATTTTGGCGTGGGCAGCCCAGAACAGAATCCGATCATCACTTCGACGGACATTCCCCGCTTTGTCGCTTCCGTGGAGAATGTTGCCGGCGGCAAGATTTTAGCGATCAACTCTTTTTCCTATTCATTGGCGGAGCGCGGCTTTACGGTGCGCAGCGGCCAGCAGGATTGTTTATCTGGCAAAGAGCTTGTTCTTCCTGATGATGTTCCCCATTCGTTCGGATTAAGCACCTGTTTCCTTAATCTGCCGGGAGATCTCAGTAATTTTCAGGGGAAACCAAAAGTAGAGACCTTCTTTGCGACGTTAGTCTATGATTATAGCATTACGCGTGAAGCGACAGTGCAGGTGCAGGTGATTGATCTCGGATGAGAACGGAAAATAGAATGGTCAGAACGGTTTTAATCAGCAGCGTCTTGCTGATGGCACTATTTGTCATCGGTTGTGGCAGTGGCGATCAGCAGACATTACAAAAAAATTACAAGCTTGGTTATGCCCTGCCGGCGCTGGTTATTGATGAACAGCGTTCTCCTACGGTGTTTTACGAGAATCGGCCTTTCTCTTTGGTCCTGACGCTGTTTAATCGGGCGGGATACCCTTTGCAGAATGTTCGGGTGACGCTGGCCAATTACGATCAGACGTTCTTGTCCATCGCTAATCCGCAGCAGTTTTTCCCGCAGATCGAAGAGAATAATGCCTACAATGATGATAACGGCGGGAGAGTGGATATGGTGTTTACTGGTGATGTGCTTGATCTGCACGGCGCTGAAGAACGACGGGAACCGTATCGGCTGTATGCCTCCTACGATTCTAAGATGGAATTCGCGCCGACAATCTGCGTGAACGCCGCCCGTTATGATGTGTTTGATGCTGGCTGCCAGATGCCCAAAAGCAAAGTTTCATTTTCGGGACAGGGCGCGCCTCTCGCGGTCACTTCCCTGGAAGAAATCGTGTTGAGTGGGGACGTAGCGGAGCTGGAATTGCGCTTACGATTGGAGAACAAAGGAAATGGGGACATTAAGAATATCCGCTTAGGGCAGGCGCGTTTAGGCAACACTCCCCTCGCCTGCCAGTTCAAAGACGTGTTGGAGAATGCCGACAAAAGTGTTTCGTTCAAGAGCAACCGGAAAGATGGGGAAATCTTATGCACCGCAACATTAGTTGAGAAAAGTTCTTATCAGACTGCGCTGTTCATCGAATTCTTTTACAGCTACGAATTGAGTGTCGCCCGGCAGATGACGATCAAACGATAAATTTATATATCTTCTTCTTCTGAAAGTATTAAAATGAGGTGTGAATGATGAAAAAATTAATGTTATTATCCGTGGTTCTGATTAGTGTTTTATTTGTGGTTGCCGGCTGTCAGCCGGCGGATGATGCCGAGGCTTTAGCCGGGCAGGCGATTAAATCAGATGTGCTCAAGTGCGGCAAAAATGCTGAATGTAACGTATTAGCGAAGAAATGTATCTTAGCAGAAAAGTGTACTGAAACTGCTAATGCCTGTAAATCTCAATGCGGTAATGATAGAAAGTGTACTGCTGCTTGCGCTAAAACTCAAGCTTCTTGCGCCAACCCTTGTTATGACACCGCCTTAGCTGCAACGCTGAACAAGCCAGTCGCAGCGAGCTGTGTTGATTCTGATGCCGTTGGCGGCAGTGATGGGCATGATGCGAAAGCGTATAAAATGCAGGGTTATGTCAAAGACAAAAGTGTTAATTTAAATACCGCTGCTAAGTATGCCAACGTAGTAGGTGATCAAATTAAAGACAAATGTAATCCAGATGGAAAATTAGTTGAACAGTTATGCAGCGGCGGCTTTTGGGAACCTGAGACGATTGATTGTGTTTCGGAGGTAGGTCCTGGATCAGAGTGCTTTGCAGGAGCATGCGTAACCTGTGAAGATAAAGTAGTTTGTACAGTGAAAAAGAGTTGGGATAATACTATGCAGAAAATGGTGACTACACATGTGTATGCAAATAACACCAATACTTGTGATCCCCTTGGAGAACAAGGCACTCTCTGCGGTTCCACTGAGGATACTTGTGCACCAGGTTCTGGATGTAAAACATCAATTCCAACTCCTGTGGGAAACACTTCCGCCGGCGGAAATAGTTCTGGTGGAAACGCTTCCCAATAAAAATAGATTTTTTTTCTTTTTTTCTTTTTATCCTCAAATTTAATGCGGAGGTTATCCTTCTATGGGTACAAAAAAGATCCGATAATCACTGCTTTCTCCCGTGCTGTGTGAAGAAAATGTTCTCCCACCAAAGTATTCTTATTCGGTTCTAGGGCAGTGTGCAAAGCTTGAAAAGATAGTGATTACGACTTTATTCTCGTCAGCCCAAAGTTTAGAGAGATGGATTGGGAAGAACGGTCAGCAAAAGTATCCCACCAGAAAAGAAACATTCCCGCAGCAATGGGCATTATCTGCTACACTCCTGAGGAATTTGAGAAGAAGAAAAAACAGATCAGCATTGTCCAGCGGGTAGTGAAAGAAGAGATTGAGATTCTCTAAGCACTATTTTTTTCTTTTTGTCAATTCAGCCAACTTTTCTTCGTCAAAACCAATTAATATCTGACCATCAACATCAATCGTCGGCGTACAGAACTGACTTGTCTTCTGCAGAATTTCATCACGAGCATCTTCACTGTCTTCCAGATCTTTTTCAATGAATGATACGCGATGCCGTCGCAGCCACTGCTTAGCCTGAGTAGACCACGGACAGGTCGGTGTAGTATAGATTGCAACTTCCATTTTTGGCTTGGTGTGGATAGGTTTATATATACTTTTTCGTTTGGAAGAGCTATGTTCCCGGTTCGGAGATGGGTGGTCCTCAATGTTACTCTGGGAATTATTGCGATCATTCTCGGCTTGTATCTTGCGGGAATCTCTCCCCCCGCGGTGGGCAAGGTCCTCTCCGTCCTGGATCGTTCGCTCCCTCTATGCCTGGTCGAATGGAAAAGCACGTTCACACCGTGGGATGATCTTGACCAATGCTGTCTGCAGGCGCGAAAACAGTTATCTTGTGAAAATGAGGATCAGACTATTGACGGGCAAAAGCTGACTAAATTTTGCACAACCGGAAAAACGAGCGTGAAATTTCATCTCAATCAAAAAGCATATTCCTACTGTCGAAGCCAGGTTATCTGGTAATCCTGATCAAAGCAAAAAAAGAAGAGACCAGAAAGCATGAAGAAAAATAGAACCTGGCGAAATGTCTTCCAAGGCGGTAATCGGCAGTTTCATCAGCGTATCTTTTGGATACTTTTAGCCGTTGTCCTGATTCTGGCTGTCTTTTCTTTGTTGAAAGCGATGGGCCTGTTGATTTCGGCCCAGCCAACTCCGCTCATCGTTGAAAATACGATTGATCTCGCTTCATTGTCATTGGAACAGAAAATTGCCCAGATGATCATCGTCGCCGGACAGAAATGGAATATGCAGGCATGGAAACGTCTGCAATTAGGCGGGATCCATCTCTATGCCAAAGCAAATGAAAGTATTTTTCAGGAAACGATCGGTCAATTTCAGAAAGGGATGGCCATCCCTTTCTTTGTTACGATTGATCTAGAGGGATGTCAAAACCCCTTTGCCGTGTTCAAGAATTTTACGGCAGCTTCCGAGATCACGACGCTCGATGCGGCATTGAAAAAAGGAGAAGAGGAAGGTGCCTATCTTTCCGCATTGGGGGTCACCGTAAATTTCGCGCCAGTGGTCGATCTGGAGGACACGATTTGGAAATGCCGCAGTTTCCTCGGGGATGCGGAAATGATTGCTGTACTGGCCGAAGCCTATGTTTCCGGCCTGCAAGAAGAGAATATTTTGGCGACGGCAAAGCATTTTCCGGGGAAAACGCTGGTTGTGCAGGATCCGCACAAATACCTGGTGGCGGCCAGCATCTCTGCTGCTGATCTTCTGCCTTATCAGCGCTTATCTTCTTTGGTCAAGGCAATCATGATCAGCCATGTGATCTCTTCCGGTTCCCTCGATTCACAGGGCATCCCGGCGGCGGCATCTCCTGAGGCAGTGCGGATTCTCCGGGAAGGATTTGCAGGTCTGATCGTTACGGACGAGGTTAATATGCTGGGACTGACAAAATTTTATCCCACATTAGACAAAATGTATCTCGCCGTGTTCAAAGCGGGAAATGATCTCGTTCTTAATTTCAATGAAGATCCGTATGAGATCCAACGGATGATTGCGGTGATTAAGGAGGCAGTAGAGCGTGGAGAGATACCCGAGGAGAGGATCAATGCTTCCGTGCGCCGCATCCTGCAAGCCAAAGGATTTAATGTGAGCTGATCGTCGCGGTACAGACTTAACTTAATACATACAAAAAAGCGGCACAATCCATTTTGTGAGTGATGGTGAGCCGTCGCTGAAGCCAATTTTAAGAAATTTCAGAGATACAGAAGAAAATTGGCCCAGTTCCAGTATTATTTCCAGTATTATAGCTATCCTTCAGCGACCATTTGGCGTCACCATCACTCACTTTTCGGATTGTGCCAAAAAAGCGGCTAATATGAAACCCTCTCGCGTTGCTTGGTTACTGCCAGCTCCGCACTTGCTGTAGAACACAATCAGCGACGTTCCCCGTAGGGGGCAACCCCTTTGTCGCTTTGATATTTCTATCGAGAATGCTCCGCAAAGGGCAGTAACTACAGGGTTTCATATTAGCCCAAAAAAGCGACATCTTTTTAAAGGAATCACTGCTTTAGCAGGAACGGGTATCTATAAAATAACTACATCCGGGCTTATCCAAGACAACATGACAAAAGCAACCGACAAAAAACAAGTAAGCAGAGTTAAAACCAAGAAAAAATCTTGGTTTAGAGTTATCGCTCCTCCTTTCTTCGGGCAGCTGCAGATCGGGGAAACATATGTCGAAAATCCGGAAACTATTCTGGGGCGAAAGATAGACGTCAATCTCAAAGAATTGACGAATAACATCAAAGACCAGAGTGCTTATGTTTCTTTTCGGATGATCAGTGCAGAAGGAGCACAGGTTCATACCGAGCCGATGGGTTTTTATCTCACACCCTCTCATGTTAAGCGCCTTGTTCGAAAGAGTACGTCGCGCTTGGATGATTATTTTGTTTTTTCGACAAAAGCGGGAGAGCGTGTCATTATCAAGACGATTATGGTTACCAGATCCAAAATCCAGCGTTCGGTGAGGACAGCGCTCAGTTCAACATTGCGTTCCCTTCTTCAGGAGGAGTTCCAAAAGACGGATTTCAACGGCTTCCTTTCGTTATTGATCGGCGGACGTCTGCGTAAAACATTATTTGCATTGAACAAGATCAGCCCTCTCCGCGAAGCGGCGGTCCGGGTTGCTTCACTTCAAGTGAAAAAAGATGGTCAGCGCATAACTGCAGAAACTTCCTCCGCGCTGGCTGCTGAAGAAATGCCGGCAGCTGACGAGAACACGGAGGATCAAGCTGAAGATGCCTTTGTTGAGGAACCGGAAGAGGCCGCCGAGGAAGAAGCTGCTGAGGTGGAGGCCATAGTTGAAAGTGCTGATGGCGAACAATCCAACGACGAAGAAGGAACAGCATAATATCTCTCTTCTTTTTGCCAGATGAAATTCCTTGCTTGTACGGATATGCACGAAAATAGAGAAGCACTCAAAGCGTTAGTCAAGAGAGCTTCTGAATCGGATATCGATTTTGTGGTTTGTATGGGAGATATCTCCTCGTTTGGAAATGGGCTGCGTACCGTTCTCAAAGCATTTAGCGATCTTGAGAAGACATTTTATGTTGTTCCGGGGAATCACGAGGAAGGGCGTGACTTTGAGGGAATCGTCAAAGATTTTCCGCATTGCATCAACCTCCATCTGAAAGCGGCATCGATCAAAGAGTATGTTTTTTTGGGCTACGGCGGCGGCGGGTTTACGATGAAAGACGCAAATTTTCGAAAGATTGCCCGCCAATGGTACGGAAAATTTAACGGGAAGAAAATTGTATTACTGACACATCAGCCGCCATTTGGCACAAAGTTAGATAGGCTTGGCGACCGCCACGTGGGAAATGTTGATTTTCATGATTTCATCCTGCGGATCAAGCCGAAACTGGCGATTTCCGGACATCTTCATGAGACTGTCGGGGAGATGGACACGCTGGGGGAAACGAAACTGATCAATCCCGGCTGGGATGGGATGGTTATTGAATTGAATTAAGGGATTTCTTGTTCAGTTATTTTTATATAGTTCGTGTTCTTCACCAGGGTTATGGCTTTAACCACTCCATTTACTTCTCTTCCCGGCCTAATCTTGTCGGATCTTGCGGAAATCAAGAAGAAAGATGCGCTGTTTAAAGAAGTGAAGAGACGGTTAAAAAAAAATTATCCCGTCAAAAAAGTTGCCAATCTCCAGAAGAAATATCTCAAAAAGCCAGAATCGTTTCAGGCAGAATTTGCTCGTCTTGTCGATGATTTTGTCAAAGATTATACCTTCTTCCGAGAAGCGTATGGTTCTTTATTGAGAGCAATTATTGAGACGTTGAATGTGGCAGAGAAGAGTGAATACAATGAATTGTTATCGATAGAGGAGATCATTCTGAAGATTGAAGCACGAGCAAAAGAAAAAGGGGGGGAGTTCTATTTTCCGGAAGCGGGAAAGAAACAGTTTGCCAAAGCATTTCGCGGGGCGATGCGCGATCTGGCTGCTCAATTGAAAATGGAATATGATACTCTTTCGGGGTTAGCGCGGGGAAAACGGACTGCTGCCGGCTTCTTCTCTCGGTTTGTGAATGCTCGTTCAGCTGAACGTAAAGGGATGCGTGCTGCGGGAAAATTACGCGGACAGATTGACCATACTCAGGTAGTGCTGAAGCATCTTGAATTGGAGCTGCAACAAGGAGTACAGCAGGATTTTCTTCTGCTGATGCTGCAATTTGTGGCCGAAGTAGCGAAGACAGATGAATTGTATCGGCAATTAAAGAAAGATCTGGAAATTCTGATCCAAGACATCCGTAATGAAGTAGAAGATGTCGTGCTGAAGATTGCCCCGTTCATCGCCCTGATTCAAAATGATCGGCGGGCTATGGAAAGAATTGCGGCAGCGCGGGCGGCATTTGTGAAAATGCAGGAACAAATCGTTGCCGCGCTGGAAAAAGAAAAATCGTGGCCGAAATATGATGAAGCAACTCTGCGGAGGATAATGCGGAGCGATCTTATCTTATTGGCAACATTACGGGGTATTTCTCAAAGAGCAGTACAAGGCATTGTTGCTGATGTCGTGCATCGGGAATTAGGGACTCAGCAGGTTTAGAGAAGTTTGAATAATTCAATTATTTGTCTACAAACTTCATGAAAAATGAAAACTATCATTTTTCAGAACCAAAAACAAATCGTCGTTTGTTTTTGTGTTCTCAAGAGAATTTGAAACGGGCGTAATTTTGGCATGAAACCAGCGATTTATTCGCCAAAATTACTCTTTTTCAAACTTCTCTTTAATCATTCCTCTTTCTTCTTCTCAATCGCATCCATGAACACTTTGCTGATCTTGACGGCAACACCTTTGTCTTTGGTATTGATCTCAACACCAGACATCACCGCTTCACCGATGGCGACGAGCTCGTCTTTGAGGGTCATGATGGCAACGGTTTCCCCTTTGCGGAAATTCTCTAACTTACTAATGCCCGGAATGGCCAATGCCCGGCCGTGGGTAACGCTTTGAATTGTCGTATCCAAAATCCAGCATTTAGAAATAGGTTTCAACGCTTTTTCCATCGGCTGGATACAGTGGCGAAGAAAGGTGTCATTGTTTTCGCCGCGGTAAAAATGGATGGCATCATCAAGATCGTTGAGGGTGATCAGAGTATCTTTTTCACTGAATGGTCCGGCCTGTGTTCTTCTTAACTCAACCATATGCGCGCCTATGTCGAGTGCTTGTCCGAGGTCATGGCAAAGCTTACGGATATATGTTCCCGCCTGGCATCTGACGCGAAAAAGAACTTCTCTGCCATTGATTTCCAGAATCTCAAATTCGTAAATCTCTCTTTCTCGCAACTGACGCTTGATTGCGCTCTTGACTGGAGGCAGCTGCTTGATCTTGCCGATGAATTGCTTTGTGGTGTTTTGAAGTGTCTGTTCATCTATGTCTTTATGCAGATGCATGACGCAGACATATTCTTTTGGTGCAGTGAGCAGAAATTGGACGATCCGCGTGGCTTTGCCCAAGGCGACCGGTTGAACACCAGAAACCTGCGGATCAAGTGTCCCGGAATGGCCGGCTTTATCGATCTTTAGGATTTTCTTGACATAATCAGACGTTTGGTGTGATGTTGGGCCTTTTGGTTTGTCGATGTTGACGATGCCATAATGGATCATCTCTTCCGTTGTTCTTTCTTCCGGAGCTTTGCCAAATATTCCTACGGCTTCTTTCTTGATGAAGAGCTGAGTGTCCATAATTATCTAGCGGGAGAAGTTGTTTTAAAAATGTTCGTATGAGAAAATCACTAACCAGTGAAATGACTTTTAATTTGTTACTGATGCTGTTTCTGCTTTCTGTTCGGGAGCTTCGGTTTCTTTTTTGGATGTTTTTACTCCCGCTTTCTTCTGCGGCGCTCTCTCTTTCTTTTCCACACCAAACAATTCGGCGCGGGCAATTCCTGTTTCGTCTTTTGTGACGGTCACTTTTACATGATGAGGCGGGTTCTTGATGCCGTGTTGCCATAATTTTTCGTTGACATCTTTTCCCAGACGGACTTCCGGGGTTTTCATGTGGCGCACCAGAAACTGCTTGAGGGCGATAACTGCTTTGTTCGTGCGTTTCCAGTTTGGAACTTTTTGGTATTCTTTACGCAAGGGAACATTATACGTCCTTTCCACTGTTTTTTCCGATTCTTTTTTTGCGGCCATGGTGGTTTGGTTGATCTGGTGAGATTATGCTCCCGGTCATATATTATGTTTTGATGATGTTATTGATTATCAGTTCATTCATGATCATTTCATTCATTACGCTTTGGTTTTGGTTCTGCGCCAGCTGCGCTTCACTTCCGTATGGCGCGAGGGATGGACGCGCCGTCCTTTTCCGTAGACTTTGAAAACAGTCCAAAAAGGAGCCCATTTTGTCTGCTTGCTCAGCCTGATCAGACGTCTTTTGCGAGCGGGATGTTTGTTTGTGGCCATTGTTGAGAGATTAATCTTTTATTTGCTTTCTTTGAAGAGCTGCATGGCGATCTTATCGAGGAAGGATGTCCCTTTGGGGGTGAGGATCCGCCCTTTATGTACTCCTTTTTCTGTCTGTCGCAGCAAACCGGATTTTTCCAACTGCTGGAGAATGGAACGGACGATGGATCCGGAGGCGGGATAGAAATGTTCCGGCTTATGGCCGCGATTCTTGCGTCCGCCGTATTTGGTGCGAAGTTTTTGCGTACCGATGGGGCCTAATTTAGCAACGACGCGAAGAATGGATGCTGAACGGAAGTACCACCAATCTTCCTGGTCTGGGGTCCGTTCTTTGTGATGACCGGTCTTGACGAAAGCAGACCATGGTTCTGGCTGGACTAATTTGTTCGCTTTGAGCTCTTCTGCTGCCCGCTGGACCAGTTTTTCCGGATTTACAATCAGTATATGTGACATTGGCTCATCAGGATTGGTGGTGATTTATAAAGGTTTCGTGATGCGAATCAGTTTTGGGATTATATGACTTAGTTTGGGGATTATATAGTTGATTCGCGAGATAATTCGGAGGTGTATAGTCGTCCAACTTCGTTTGACAAGAAAATTCCCTCACACGCTGATGAGTGAAACTAAATACCTACTCGATTAAAGCACAATTCAAAAAGTAAGTGATATAGTAAACTGCGCAATTATCTGTAATATCAACCAACGAGAGAGTGCTGCCGGCCGTTCGGTCTGGCGAAAACCAGAAGGGGAACGCTGCTTCTCGAAGAGTCGTGATCAACGGATAGTTTTCGCTCCAACATCTTTAGTGGAAAGCACTTCAGACCGAACATCTTGGCCAAGCAGCACTCTCCGGCGCTATCACTCCCAAAAAGGATTGTGCCTCCATTCAGAACATTTTAAATATCTTCTTTGTTTCTTCCAATACTGGTGGTCGTTTTGTTAAGAAAGAAGGTGCTCCTCGTACTCCTGATTATTTTAACTATTTCTCTCGTCGCAGCACAAAATGAATCAATCTCTCCCGCGACGGGAAAAGCCAGTTCGGCGGGAGAGGCAAATGATGGTTTTAAGAAATTTCTGGATGATCCTGCTAAGATCAAAGGCGTGACGATTACAGATAAAGGCGGCGGCGGTGCAGCGCCGCTGGAGAAGCCTTTGTTTGTTTCTTCGTCTGGAAAGACGCCAGCGGACGGCGAGAATAAATTTATTCAGTTTATCTTTTGGCTAGGCAGTTTATCTTTTCTCTTCGGCGGGCAGGCGGAAAACCAGCTCTGCGGTTTCTTGAGAATTCTCCTGGCGTTTCTCGTCTTTACGATCCTCTATTTTCTGGCGTCGATGATCCCTGGATTAACGCGTGGAGTAGCGATTACGATCAGCATCATTTTGGCGATACTCGTTGCCGTTTTCACGCCTTGTGTCGTGTTGTTGGCTTGGGGGACATCGTATGCGACGATTTTTGCTTTCGTCGTTATCTTCGGTCCGGTGCTGGCAGGGTTGGCGTTGTTATTATTTACACCGACTCCCAATCGCAGGACGGCATTTTTGAAATTAGTGAGCGTGCTGGCGTTGATGTGGCTGGTCTATTCGATCAGTTTCTGGGCAAAACAATTGGGCGGGTGAGTCTGCTCCGAATGAGGCTTTGTGTAAAAAGTGCTGCTCCGCAGGTTGTGCCGTGCCCAGCGCCGCTGTTCGGATTGTTGTTTGGACAAAGATTCGCTATGTTTACGTTCAACAGCGGACAGTAACTTTGTCTTACGAATCGTAGTTCGCTGTGCACCTCTTGGCACAACATACTTTTTACACAAAGCCTCCGAATGAGAAAAGTTTAAATAGGATAACATTTTAATATCCTCCAGACAGAGGTGTTGTATGATCATCAAGAAAACTTATACACTGGTTTTAATCGTACTCTTATTGCTTCCTAGTTTTGCATTAGCTGCAAACCATGGGTCTTCGGCACCGTCGGGTGACTCTTCGTTTGATATTGGTGAATTTGTTTCCAAGATCATCGGCGTCGGCCAGCTTACGTTTCTGGGCAGTTCAGACAATCAATTTGTCGGATTTATCCGGATATTGATGGCCATTTTACTGTTTACCCTTCTCTATTTTCTGCTCTCGATGATCCCCGGCTTGACACGGGGCGTGGGCATCGCCATCGGAATCTTGTTAGCCATCCTGGTCAGTGTGTTCCTCCCTCAAGATGTTTTAATCGCTTGGGGGAATTCCTATGCAACCCTGTTTTCGTTCGTGATCATCTTTGGGCCGATTATCGGTCTTGGTGCTTTTTTGATCTTTACGCCAACACCCGGTCGGGGTGTTGCGTTCATCAAACTAGTTTCAGTCTTGGCGCTGTGGTGGCTGGTAGCGCATATTTCAACATGGGCGCATGAGCTTGGAAGCTATGTTGCGCCGGTGGTAGTCTAAAATGGTAGGCTTAACTGATTTCGCGGGATGGATAGATGCGATTGAATCATATGCTCATGTTATTTTTATTGTCCTAGTTATCTATTATACGTGGCTGGTGATTAAAGGTGGAGATAAGGACGGCAAATCTGCGGATAAAGCATGGGGAGCTGGTCCTGCTGCGGGGAAAGGAGTATGGAACTGGACTAAAAAAGTTGGAAGAAAAGCGAAGCGTGGGATGGGTTTAGAAGAGAAGCTGGTACTTGCCGAATATGCAGATCTGGAAGCATTAAAGAAAGCACTGAATAGTTCGAAAGTGACTGATGATGCTTCATTAAAGAAAGCGGTCGGAGCAGGAAGAAGAAAAGCCAAGCGCCATGAAGCTAGAGCCTACCGTCGTCTGAATCAGCTGCAGAAGACAGTTGAAGATATGGAGTTAGATCCAAAAAGAAATAAAGCAGCTAAAGCTTTATTTACTCGGATGACTGTCTTCACTAAAGAGATTGTGGAAGCACTCAGGAATTTTGATAACACTTTAGAGGGGACTAAAACGGTTCCAAATAAAAAAACCGGGATGAATGCGGAATTGGATAAAGCGATTACTGCTGATCGTGGTTTCGTCGCTGAATTAGAAAAGTTAAAGAAAGTCATTTATGGATAATTTTTTCTGTTCTTTTTTCAACTAATTTTTTTTCTTGTAGGGTGAGACGCTTTCGGCAAATTTCTGATGACTTGTATTCACAATAATTAGATCTATTTCTGTTTTTTTGGGGATCAAACCCACTACCCACTGGTCAAGTGTGCGGATGAAGTTTATATACTTCTTTCTTTCTTAAGACTTTCATGAAAATGACCCCCACTGAATTATCTGTATTTGAAGGTCAACATATTCGTAAAGTCTGGTATAACAATGAATGGTTCTTTTCCGTTATTGATATTGTTGGTATTCTTTCAGAAAGTAAAGATCCGAGAAATTACTGGAAAGTTCTCAAATTTCGTCTTATTGAAGAATCTGGTAATGAAACGGTTACAAATTGTAACCAGTTGAAACTCTCTGCTGAAGATGGTGCTGAAGATGGAAAATTAAGAGAGACAGATTGTGTTAATACTGAAGGAGCATTTAGGCTTATCCAATCTATAGTAATTGTGAAATATTTTCGAACTTTTTGTCACAATTACTAATAGCAAATGTGTGATTCAAATATTTGAATACTTAACACATTTGCTATATTCCTTCTCCTAAAGCTGAACCGTTTAAGCTTTGGCTGGCAAGAGTTGGTTACGAGAGAGTTCAAGAGATTGAGAATCCAGAATTAGCCCAGAAACGGATGAGAGAACTGTACAAAGAAAAAGGCTATTCGGAAAGCTGGATTGAAAGGAGAATAAGGGGGGTCGTCATCCGAGATGAATTAACAGATGAATGGAAGAAGAGAGATGTAGGTGCAGAAAAAGAGTATGCACTCCTTACTGCCGAGATATCAAAAGCAACTTTCAGCATAACTCCTCGCGAATATAAAGAATTCAAAGGCTTAAAGAAAGAAAATCTCGGAGATCATATGGATGATCTTGAACTCATCTTTACCATGCTTGGAGAAAAGGTTACGACTGAGATCACCAAAAAAGAAGATGCTCGGGGGATTGTCGAAAACAAAGATGCTGCTCAAAGGGGGGGGAAAGTAGCCGGAAAAGCGAGAGTTGAAACGCGGAGTATTCCACCACTCTTTCGAGTGGTGGTTTGCAAGCAAACCACTTATTTATCAGTGGAATACTTGCGTGCTCAAAATTAGGCAGGGGTGAGCGAAGCGAACATGCCACCGGTCTATTTGACCGGTGGTACCCTGCCTATTTTGACACGGAGAAAGAATTAGGTCAATCAATCATTTCTTCTGAAAATTATTTACATTTGGCAGAAAGAAAGAAGAGAAAATTGTTTTCTGACAAAAAATAGCCAGCAAAAACCTTATATACCTCTAAATTATTCTTCTATCTATGAAAAAGATGTGGTTTGTCTCAGTACTGCTGGCCATCCCCTTTGCCACCGCGTTAGATGTTGTTGGCACGTTGGGTAATGTCTGGGACCGCATTTTAGGAATCGGCAGTCTCAATTTTCTGGGTGTGTCCGCCGGCGTGGGTGTTACTGCCCTGACGCGCATCCTGATCTGGATTCTGATGTTTACGATCTTTTTTGCAGTGATGACCGGCCTGAAAGGGGCGACCGGAAGTACTGGTTCGATCTTTGGTCTGTTTAGCCGAACGCAAGCAGGTATTGTCGCTGCGGTGATCGCGACGATTGCCGCGATTTTCCTGCCACCGGATGTGTTATTGGCCACAGGCACAGGCTGGGCAACAGCAGTAGCGTTATTGCTCATTGGCGGGCCAATCGTCGGCTTGGCATATTTATTGTATACCCTTCCCGGAAGAGGGCAGGATACGAAAACGACGGTATTTGTTAAGTTGATCTTATGCTTTTTTTTATATTGGATCTTATCGGCAATGAGAGGTTATGTAACACAATTTTAACATGGCAGAAGCTTCAATCGTGACCGGGACAATTGCTGAATTTATTGATGGCGCTTTATTTTTTGTGATGCTGATGATTGGGTACTATATCGTCCGTCTGTTCATCGTTCCGCCACCATCCAAAGAAGAGCGCACGGCAAAGAGAAAAGAGTTGGAAGAACAGCGTGCCAAATGGGGAGAGTGGGTGGGAAGCAAGTTTAAAGAGCGGAAACATAAAGCCCAGAAAGAACAGCGCAAAGGCGATGTCAGTGTTGTCAAAGATAATATCAAAGATGCGCTGGAAGGGATGGAAGATATTCATTCATTGTTAAATCGGGGAAACATCGTAAAAACGAAGACGACAATTAATCGCGTCAAGCGGGACTTGTATCATACAGTGAGCAATCTGCGTTTGCTGCGGAGAAAACACGAAGGCGCAGACCGTCAAACGCTGCAGAAAGCGATTGATGAGGTTCATGCGATTGAACAGGCCTTTGTTGCTGATGTCGAGCATAAGATTCCTTCCACAGTTGATCCTGATCACACCAAGTATGCGAATAGTGTCAAAGATCCTATAGATGCAGTTGTGAAATTACGGGGCTCACTGGGAACGATCTGGAATGATTTAGAAGATTTCCATGCTAAGTTTCCCGCTACTCCCTAACTATTGGTTCTTTGGTATTTGTTTAGCTTCTCCGGCAGGCCGTGCATCCGAGCGGAAATATGCAAAGATATTTTCTGCTTTTCGCTGTGAAACAAAAGATTTCCGCACCAAAAACAAATACGTTTTTTGTAGGAATTATTTTGGCTTTTCGTAAATTAAACGGTATCTGCCACTCATCCTTTGAAACATTAACGGATGACGGCCGTCGGCACACTCATGGGTTACAGAAGAATAACGATTATGGTCACCCGATAATTCTATTGGCTCCAAACAATTAACACACTGGATTATCTTCACCAGATCGTCTTTTTGTGGGCAGGCTGTTTCGCACCATTCACGGTCTGGGTCGAAAAAGAGCCTGCAGGATCGATTGGGGCACAATAAATAGGTTGTCTTTGTGTCTAGTTCTGATTTCTGGATAGTACCGTTGGCGAGATCCACTCATAGAAACTATACAACCTGAGCATAAAAACTTTGTGTCAAAAATCTTACAATACTTTCACTTTCTGTCCCAACGCCTGCCCCGGAAGCCCTTTCTCAGGGAAGATAACCCGGACATTGCCTTTGCGGCCATGCAGAGCAGAAATTGTGCCCTGAATCTGTGTTCCGGCCGGAGAAGTCCAGACCACTTTCTTACCGATCACTTTCTGCGCTTCTTCGGCGCTGTCCGCGGCTTTCAGCACCATCTGGTGCGAATTGACTCTATACCGGCTTTGCCGGAAATGCATAACGGTTGCTTCCATGTTTAAGCTGGAAAGGGGGTTTATTTATAAATATTTTCGTTCTCGGTGGTGTTTTGTTGAATGGAAAACCTAAATGATTAAAAAAGAATGGTCTACTGTTATTCTATGCTCAAAGGCCAGGTCGTCTCCGGTGATTTTGGAAAAATTGTGATGCGGGTGAAAGCAGATGCTCCTGTCGAATTGGGAGAACTCGTCGTGATTGAAGAACAGGGAGAGAAATTCATCCTGCAAGTCTATGATCTGCTCTATGGCAGCCAAATCTCTTCGCAGAATTTGGAAATGGTCGCCGGGATGAGCCTGGAAGAAGGCGGTTTCCAGATGCTCGATGAGCAGCTGCGTAATTATCAGCTGGCGTTATTGAAACCAGTATTGACAACGAGCGGACAGAGCCGGATGTGCAAGAAACTGCCGCCATTTTTTACAAAGGTACGGGCAATAACCAAAGATGACTTGTTGTTTATGACCAAGCCGCTTCATCCGCTGTTCTTGGGAAGTTTGCGCAGCGGCAGTACGGCGCTTGATTTTGACTTATTTCTGCCGGGAAAAGAGGCATTAAGCCATCACGTTCTGATTCCCGCAAGTACAGGAAAAGGAAAATCAAATCTGATGTCCTGCATGTTATGGGGCCTGACTAGCGGTGATTTCGCCGGTGTGTTAGTCCTTGATCCTCACGATGAATATTACGGCCGTGTCGGCTTGGGATTGAAAGATCATCCACGGCATGATCAAATCTGTTATTATACTCCGGCCAGGCCGCCGCCGGGGGCGCGGACATTAAAAGTTCACCTGACAAAATTGAAGCCGGAGCATTTTCAGGGAGCGATTGCGTTGTCTGATCCCCAGCGGCAATGTTTGTTTGTCTATTACAAGAGATTTAAACCGGATTGGATCAAGGCAATTTTGGAAGAACGGCGGATCGAAAATGTGCAATTTCATGAAGATACAATCTCTGTCGTGAAACGGAAATTATTGGCTTTGCTTGATCTCGATTTCGAAGCCGGGCAATTTCAGTGCAGTGGTATCTTTGACGATGTCGCCGGGATGAATACAATCACTGAAATTTGCCTAGAGCTGGAACGGGGAAAAACAGTGATTATCGATACGAGCTATTTCTCCGGCTCGTTGGAGATCATGGTTGGAAGCATCATTGCCTCAGAGATTTTTGATAAGTACAAATATTACAAGCGTATCGGCCAGCTTGAGGACAAGCCCGTCATTTCCGTTGTCCTGGAAGAAGCCCCCAGGGTGTTGGGAAAGAAAGTACTCGAGCAAGGAAGCAATGTGTTTGATTCAATTGCGCGGGAAGGGCGGAAATTTAAGATCGGTCTCATTGCCATCACCCAACTGCCCTCAGAGATCCCCAAAAACATTCTGGCGAACATGAACACAAAGATCATTTTGGGGATGGAGATGGGCTCGGAGAGACAAGCCGTGATCGAATCATCGCCACAGGATTTGAGTCAAGACAATCGCAACATCGCGTCGCTGGATAAAGGAGAGGCGATTGTTACGTCAACGTTCACGCGGTTTGCCGTACCCGTGAAAATCCCGCTGTTCAGTGAGTATGTGAAATTGGCAAAGAAGAAAGTGGATGTTGAAGTCAGTTTTAGGGGAATAGGAGAGTGATTCCAACACGTATTTAAACTCCAACTGATTTCTCTTCAGATGAAACATTCATTTAAAGTAACCTGGGTGTTACTCTTATTATTTCTCTTAATTCAATTCATTGGTATTGCCGTACTCCAACAATATGTTGATGTTTCACAAAGCACCGCAGAAGAGATTGTCTTTGCGGAACTGCCCATCGGCGAGCGGCCGCCGTTGGAAGAGAATAATTCTTATATCACGATAATCTTCGCGGTTCTCTTGGGAACGGGCCTGGCTTTCCTGCTCATGCACTATCACTTGGTCTGGCTGTGGAAAGCCTGGTTTTTTATCGCCGTGTTCACCACTCTTCTGATCTCTTTCGGTGCTTTCCTTCCCGTGTGGTTAGCATTTATTCTTTCTTTTGTCTTGACGACATGGCGGTTAATTAAACCAAATTTTTTTATACAGACAGGAACAGAATTATTTGTCTATCCCGGGCTGGCAGCAATCTTTGTGCCGTTGTTTTCGCTGACATCAATCAGTATCCTGCTGGTCTTGATCTCGTTTTATGATGCCTATGCGGTCTGGAAATCAAAACACATGATCACTCTAGCTAAGTCACAGGCAAAAGCAAAAATCTTTGCCGGCTTATTGGTGCCCTATGCCGTGCGCAAACAAGAGCTCGTCTCCCCTCGTCAGCAAAAGTTAGGAAAAGAAGAAAAGAAAAGAAAGAACGGAAAGTATTTGATCAGAACGGCCATCTTGGGTGGTGGAGATGTGGCCTTTCCTTTATTGTTCGCCGGGGTTGTGTTTAAAGAGCTGGGGTTGTGGCAGAGTCTGATCATCCCTCTATTTGCCGCTCTCGGCTTGGGATTATTATTCTGGAAAGCCAAAGAAAAGAAATTCTATCCGGCGATGCCGTTCATCAGTATCGGCTGTTTTGTGGGATTATTGGTGGTATGGTTGATCGGGTTGTTGTAAAGAATGAATAATTTTATATAGAAAAGTGGTATTCTGACCTTATGGCCAAGCCAATCAGAGCAACCCCTACCCTTCGTGGTCAGGATGCTATCCGTTTCGTAAAGCAGATGATTAAAGAGGAACGAAATCCGACTCCAAAGAGGATTGCGACAATTCGGAGAGCGTTAAAGACAAAATTTAATGTTATTAACTAAATCAAAGAACATGGGTGTTATTCCTTTCTCTCTTTCTTTTAATGAACTAAATCCTTGTTTTTTATAAAAATGAATTGCATCGTTTTCTTTGTTTCTCTTTGCATCTAAAACTAAAAATCGGCAACCGGAATATCTCTCATAAACTTGAAAAGCAATTTTAATGACAAAATCTATCATTAGAGTCCCTACTCCCCTCCGAAGGAATCGATTATCAACACACAATCTTCCTATTTTGATAGCAGGCAGAGAATGATATTGTATTCCTTTCTCACGGAAGCCCGTTTTCAAATTCCCCTCAAGATTAATCCTATCATTCAGTACAGTGATGTATCCTACCAACTTATCACTCCTCAGAAACCATAAATAAGTGACAGATATGCGTTTTTTCTGGTTTTCTAATGCATCCTCAACTAGAAATTTCATCAATTCTTTTTCATAAGACTGAAAGTCTTTAATGTTATGCCTTTCAGTAAGTCTTTCAATAGTAATCTCGTTTGGGTTAATTTTCGACAAACTTTCTGACATCTTAGCTAAAACCCTTTCACCGGCGAATGATAGTTTCCATAGCCAGTGGGAGAGATGGTCAGCCCGTCGCTGGCGGCTATCGTCTGGACTCCTGTTGCCTGCTGGATCAAGCGTGCTTCATGCATCGGATCCGCTTTGAGCATTTCCAAGCCAAAATGAGTGATGACGGCCAGACGCGGCTTAATCTGATTAATCAGTTTTATTGCCGTATCACTGTCTAAGTTTGATCCCTGTGCTCGTTTTCCGGGATAGGGAACATTAAGGATAAGAACGTCCGTTCCAACCAGACTTTCCGTAAGTTGAGGAGTAAGCGAGGTGTCTCCAGGGTAGCTTACGACAAAGCCAGGGCAGAACAACTTGAACCCGATTGCCGTCTGGTCAGTGTGTTCTACGGGCAGGGCGTGAATTTCTACGGACTCAAGAGCGACTTTATGATTTTTTTCCATGGGGATGACTCGCTCGACGAGATTGTGATGATATCTAGTAATAAACGGATGGCTATTCTCTCCTGGCTGAAGAGTTGATTTGCTGCCGAGAATAACGCCCCGGCGTTCCAATCCCGAGTGTGTCATCGCTTCGATAACCAGATTGAGATCATTACAATGATTGATATGATTATGCGATACCAGAACAGCAGTCGTATTATGTGGATTGATGCCATACTCGTGCGCTTTCGGCAGTGCTCCCGGCCCGGGGTCAAGATGGAACTGAAAAGCATCGTCTATTCTTAGGATGATTCCTCCAGAAGAGCGGATATTTTTACTGGCAACAGCAGCACTGCCAGCCGTGCCGAGAAAGATGATTTGGGCCACGTGCTTTTTGAAGAGAGTGGATTAATAAAGATTGTTGTGGTCTAAAGATACTAACCTCTTTTTTCATAATCTTTATAATAGGACTATCTCTTCGCAAGTCTGGTGAGCTAGCTATGTCCAATAATACAGTCCAACCAATATTCATTTTACCCGAAGATACAAAACGAACGACAGGAAGAGAAGCACAGCAGAATAACATTGCCGCCGCGAAAGCGGTAGCCCAAGCCGTGCGCACAACGCTTGGCCCGAAGGGAATGGACAAGATGATCGTCGATTCTGTCGGAGACGTGGTCGTGACCAATGATGGGGTGACTATCCTCAAAGAGATGCAGATAGAACATCCGGCTGCGAAGATGATCGTGGAGATCGCCAAAACACAGGAAGATTTGGTTGGTGATGGAACGACGACAGCGGTGGTCATCGCCGGCGAATTGCTGAAAAAAGCAGAAGAGCTTTTGGAGCAGAATATTCATCCCACCGTGTTGGCCAAAGGCTATCGCTTGGCCGAACGCGAAGCACAACGTTTATTGAAAACGATCGCCAAGCCGATCACGATCCACGACAAAGAGATGCTGCGGCAGATTGCCATGACTGCGATGACGGGCAAAGGCGCAGAACCCAATAAAGAGAATTTAGCTGACCTGCTCGTCGTGGCAGTTACCCGCGTGCTGGATCATGGTGTCGTTGATCTTGATAACATCAAAGTGGAGCGGGTTGTCGGGGAAAGCACGGAAAAAAGTGAATTAATCGAAGGAATTGTTCTGGATAAAGAACGCGTTCATTCGGCGATGCCTGAAAAGATAGAAAATGCCAAAGTGGCCCTGCTCGATGCTGCACTAGAAATCAAGAATACGGAAATCGATACAAAAATCCAGATCACTGATCCTTCACAATTAACTGCTTTTCTCGATCAGGAAGAGCGGATATTGCGGGAGATGGTCGTTAAAATCAAGACGAGCGGAGCGAATGTCGTCTTCTGCCAGCGGGGAATTGATGACCTTGCCCAACATTTTCTGGCTAAAGAAAGTATTCTCGCGGCACGCCGCGTCAGGAAAAGTGACATGGAAAAATTAGTAAAAGCCACCGGTGCGAAGATTATCAGTTCCTGGAAAGAACTTTCTTCAACGGATCTTGGTTTTGCGGGAATCGTCCGTGAAGAAAAAGTTGGTGAGGAACGGATGCTCTTTATTGAAAGATGCACCAATCCTAAAGCGGTCACCTTGCTTGTCCGGGGGGGGACGGAACATGTTGCCGATGAGATCAAGAGAGCCGTCGCGGATGCGTTAGGAGATCTGGCCACGGCGATCAAGGATGGGTTTGTCGTTGCTGGCGCCGGCGCAGTTGAAATGGAAATCGCGCGTGGCCTGCGGTACTATGCGCGCACGTTATCTGGACGGGAACAGTTGGCTGTACAGGCGTTTGCGGAGACCTTGGAAGTCATCCCTCGCACTTTAGCAGAGAATGCCGGTCTCGATCCAATCGATGTCTTGACGAAACTACGCTCGGCGCATGACCAGCAGCAGGTATGGGCGGGCATTGATGTGTTCTCCGGTGAGGTAATGGATGCCTGGTTGCAGGGAGTGTTGGAGCCGCTGAAAGTAAAGACATTGGCGTTGAAGAGCGCTACGGAAGTAGCTGAAATGATCTTACGGATCGACGATGTGATCATGGGCGGCAGCCAGAAACGGCAGCCGATGCCATCGCCTGGGGCAGGATTAGAAGGGATGTAAAAAGTTTTCCCTAAAAGCTTTTAAAGCTCGTTTCTTTTGCTCAGTTCATGAATCCAGGAAATATCATCAGCCTGTTTCGCATCGCCTGCCTGCCGGTGATGATTTATCTTCTCAACGCAGGATCGTTACAGGCTGTTTTCTGGGCTCTTGTTCTCTATGGCTTTGCTGTCTTTAGTGATGTGTTGGACGGAATCGTCGCCAAGAGGACAAAAGAGAAAAAAATAATCGGTTCGTTTATCGATCCCCTGGCGGATAAAGTACTCATTTTCGGCCTGCTTCTCTTTTTCGCTTGGGAAGGACAATTTTCGCTCACCATCTTTAGTATCCTGCTTATCCGAGATCTCTTGTCTTTAGTCTTTCGTTTTTTAGCCAGCCGCGAGGATATTATCTTTCTTCCTCGAAAAGTATATGCAGTGGCTTTTACCAGCGGACAATTCTTTCTCGTCTTCAGCTTGCTGATGGAGAAAATGGTGGCTGCCGGATCTCCGCGCCTGGCACAGCATCAGGCAGCACTTCATCTGCTCGTCTCGGCAGCAGCCGGTATTGTTGTCGTCCTGGCGTTCTGGTCGCTGCTGCATTCGTTCTTATTTTATGCGCGTGAAATCCGCAAAAAGAAGCATCTCTCAGCAACGGGGAAACAACAGCCTTTGCTGATCATCGCAAATCGAAGGGCACGGGGATATCACAACCTCTACCGCCGCCGGCTGTTGGATCTGTTTGCTCTGCGCCGGGGGGCAAGAGTCATCTTCTTCCCCCACCGGCAAAATATGTACGACGGGATGGAACGTGAATGGGGGCAAGACCACAGAATCATTATCGCCGGGGGAGATGGTTCTTTTGAGAGCGCGTTGAATTATCCTCCACTCTTTGTCAAGACCATTGGCTTTTTTCCGTTGGGGGCGGGGAATGCATTCTATTCTTTTTTCTACAAAGGCAAGCGTTATGAATATCTGCGCTCGCGGTTTCCGTTTAAAGAGATTGATCTTGATGTGGTCGAATTGGAATGGGCGGGTGGGAAGCGCCAGACCGTGTTTGTGAATATCGGGCTGGATGCTGATGTTATCCGTTACAGCCAGGACCGCACACAGCACGGGCTGCTTGATTACCTGCGTGGCTGCGGGCAGGCAATTCAGAAAGCGCAGAGCGGCTATGATTTCAGCGTCAAGATTGACGGGCGCAAAAAAGAATATAGCAACTGCTCGACGATGATCTTGGGTAAGATCCCTTATTTTGGCTACGGCATCCGCTCGCTAGTGGGAATGGTCAAGCCGGCGGACGGGAAAGTCTATGGTCTCGCTGTGGTTAACCGCCATTCCTCCTGGCTGAATAAGCCCTTGCGAGTCTGGTCGTTGATCGTGAGCATGTTTAATGTTGATATCCCTCCGTTGCTCTCGTTCAAAGGGAAAGAAATGCTGATTACCAGCCCAGTGCTTTTTCCGCTCCAGGCGGGGGGGGAGTTCTTAGGAGAGAGCACGTGGGTGCGGCTGCGAATTGTAAGGAAGCAGAAAGTATTGATCGTCTGACCATCTCTTTCTTGTACGTCTTGGCGAAACTAAATATGTACTCTTCCTCGAAAGATTTATATAAAATATGTCAGTGTGGGTAGTTTGCGGCGGCTGTCGTATAACGGCTAGTATTTGGGACTGTGGAACCTTAGAGGTCGCAGCTATCCCGAGACGGGAGTTCGATTCTCCCCAGCCGCCCCATTTTCAATTTGTTGAGGTAAAATCATTATGGAAACAAGATACTTACAAGATAGATTCAGAGTTCAGGGAGGTGAAACGCTGGTAGAGGAAGTAGAACGTATTTTGAGCTCGATAAGTCTTTCGTATGCCCTTTTCCGGTCAATCCACGTTCCTTTTGTTGATGTAACCGTCGTGAATGGTTCTAGCTGTCACAGATCCGGAAATACCTATCTCCAACCAACAACTACTCTTATTTACGAGTACCCCGAAGGTTCGGTTGTCGGCCAATTTTTTCCAGAAAAACGCATACCCATGCGTGATGTGAATAATGTTGAAAGAGGACGTTGTGCTGGTCAGTTACTCTACCTCCATTTACCCCCACGGTTGACTGAGCTCATTGATGATTCTCTGCCTTTGATACGAAGACAAGACCTCTGATTTGTTTGATACCCCGCCGCTTGCTGCGATTGGGATAGCCTCGGCCTAAAAAAGTTTATTTTTCTTTTTTCTTTCAAAACATTTAAATAGAATCGGTGATTTTAAGTATCAATGATAACTCAAACCGGTAGTGATTGCCTTCATTGGCAGTACTGATTTAGCTAGTTATCAGAATATTCTTTTTGTTGAAAATTTAAGTGTAGATGGTTTGCTGTTCTCTAAACATCATCAGTAGGGCTTGTGCCCCTTAAGATTGTTTTTATGGCCGCAGTAATGTCAATGGTAACATCGGAGACTGTGGTGAAGAGTTTTTCTTCTTGGAAATCTTCTGTTGCGGGTTCAATTCCCGCCTGCGGCCCTTTCGAATAAGTCAGCCGGACTAAAAGCGGCGGAGATTAACATGACCAAAAAAACAAAAGAAGATAGGACCAATTTAGGATTGCGAGCGGAGGCTAAGGTACAAGATAGTACTGATCGTCTTCATCGCTGAGGGCGATACCTCTTTTCAAATATTATCTACTGTAGCAAGGGTGAGCGGCGGAATTTACGACGGATTACAACAGATAGTATCTCGTTGGCGAAAATTTAAAGGCCCATTCTATAGATTTAATGATCCCCTCGGCGTAAAAGAAGAAATAGCGATTGCGGAAGAATTCCTTAGTCCGTTATTACTTTGCGGGAAACCCGATTCGGTTGATATGAGGAGATGGTTTATCAAGTGTTTGAGTAACGATCAAACAGCATTTACCGGTTTCACGTCTTTGGTTGATCTTGTTGAAACTGATATGTTAGGATATGATGGCAAAATAAGATTATTGCCTTTGGCATCTTTTGTGGAACCATTTGCTGCAGAAAAACTGGATAGTATTAATCGTGAAAAACTATTTGAAATTAAAGAAAGATTGGATACACTTGATTCCACCAGAATAGAAGAAATCAATAATCTATTGACGGAAGCAGAAGCACTTTGCCCAGTCAAAGCAGGCAGAAAGAAAGGCAAAAGTCCCATTTTCTTTTATGGTGTTTCAGATAAACCATTTCAACTGCCTAAACCGATATATCAAAATTTAGTGGAGGCTGCAAAAGTGGCTTATAGGGCATTATATTCCACAACCGGCGAAACTTGCAGAAATATCTTCACTGGTTCTGTTGATTTCATGCTTTGTGAAAATGGTATTTATTTGATTGATATTGGGACCCCGGCGGTTGGTTATGTTGCAGATATACTTGCTACCAGTCGGGCTTTAAGAAGAGTGCCTTCCGTTGGAATTGAAAAGATTGTTTCAACACTAGAAGGGAAAGTAACAATCCCCAAAAGTACCTATTCGAGAGAATTAGGATTCTTTAAACAAGAAAGAGAATATCTGGTCTCTGAACTAAGAAGAAGTGGTATTGTTGTTGAAGAAGTATCCGACGAGATAAATGAAGCCATAATTGATGGAAAGCCATTGCCGACGAAAGCATTTGACTATCTAAGCAGAAATCAACCTATCAGAAATCGGGTTCTTGCGGGCATTAGTGGAGACTTGTCTGCTTGTGGTGTTAAAATACCTGAGGGAATAGTATTACTACCGGATGATTTTGAATTGGCAAGATTTTATGAAAGATCTAGACTTGGTGAACAAGACTTAGGATTATTGATAAAAAAGAAAGTCTTTTTCAAAGAATATGAACATGGAAGCGGATATTTCAAGCCATTGGTAACACCAATCTGGAGTAGAGAGATTAGAGCAGACAGTAAACGAAGTAATCTTTTTGAGCAATTTGTACCGAGTTTATTAGATATTGATGTGGATGGAGATAGACCCGGAAAAAGGTGTTACGAAATCAGGATGTATTTTGTGGGAGGTGAGATCAAATGATCAGGGGGATTATTTTTGATTTTAACCGTACTTTATACATTCCAGAAATTAAGAAAATACCAGAAGAGACTATCGAATTGCTCAAAAATCTAAAGAAACTTGGTTTTTCATTGGCTTTGATTAGTATCAAAGAAGCTGAACGAGAAGAGATTATAGAAGCATATAATCTATTTACTCTTTTTTCCATTTTAAAATTTGTAGACGAAAAAAATAGGGCGGTATTCCAAGAAGTATTAATGTCTCTAAAATGTTCTTCTGAAGAGGTTGTTGTAATCGGAGATCGGGTAAGGTCTGAGATTAAAATTGCCAATGGAATGGGGATTAAAACTATTTGGTATAGACAGGGAAAATTTAGTAATGAACTCCCACAGGAGAAAGTGGAGCTTCCCAATTGGACAATCGATTATTTACCCCAGATTAAAGATATTCTCTGCGGAGGTAGCACACAATGATAACTGAACAAACATATATAAATAAGAATAAACTAAACAGGGGAAGAACGATGGAATTTCAAACAGCAAAAGGGGTGCGGGATGTGCCGCCGGAAGAGAAAATATTAAAGAACAAAGTAGTTGCCGTGATGACCAAGCAATTTGAACTTGCCGGTTTTGCGCCGTTAGAAACACCGATCCTGGAGAGGTATGAGACATTGGCTGCGAAATTTGCGGCAGGCGAGGCTTCCGATGCACTGAAAGAAATCTTTTCGCTGCAGGATCAGGGAAAAAGGAACCTGGCCCTGCGTTTTGACCTAACTGTGCCTTTATCACGTTATGTGGCGATGAACCCGACGTTAAAGATGCCGTTCAAACGCTACGAAATCGGCCGGGTCTTTCGCGACGGACCAATCAAACTCGGACGTTATCGAGAGTTCTGGCAGTGCGACATTGACATCGTCGGCAGCAAATCGATGGTTGCCGAAGCTGAAATTCTCTCCGTGGTTGATGCAGTTTTCTCTAAATTAAACTTGCCGGTTGTGGTCAAAGTGAATAATCGCAAGATCCTGAACGGCATCCTTGAGCAGGCCGGCATTGTTCAGAAAGAAGAAGCAATCATCTCCATCGATAAGTTAGATAAGATCGGGGTAGCTGGTGTGTCTGCGGAATTGAAAGGGCGGGGGTATGCTCCAAAACAGGTTGATGCAGTCTTTGCCCTCGTCACGGAAAAAATATCCCTTTCCGAACTGAAAAAAAAGCTGAAGAGCAAAGAAGGTCAGGAAGGAATTCAGGAATTGGAAGAATTATTCTCCTATCTTACCGCTCGGGGAATAAAGTCGGGGCAATTCGATGTCTCGCTGGCCCGGGGATTGGCGTATT
The DNA here is from genome assembly GCA_018302605.1 of Candidatus Woesearchaeota archaeon. Lineage (GTDB taxonomy): Archaea > Nanobdellota > Nanobdellia > Woesearchaeales > GW2011-AR9 > JACOZP01. Next base: position 72,730 of record JAGVZN010000010.1, read on the forward strand.
ATACTGGAACCGTGTTTGAGGCGCGATTGAAGAGCGGTGAATTTACATCCTCTCTCGCCGGTGGAGGACGCTACGATAACATGATCGGGAAGTTCATCGGCGGCGGCCGGGAAATCCCGGCCATGGGAATCGCTTTTGGCTTGGAGCCAATTATCGACGTTTTGAAGATGAAAGCGAAAGCAAAAGTGAAGACTCCGGCTAACGTGTTGGTATTGCCGATTAATACGGTTCGTGAATCGCTAGTGATTGCCCGTGATTTACGTGAAGCTGGAATTTCTACAGATGTTGCGCTGCTCAAAGGCGTGACCAAGAACCTCCAATATGCTGCTGCTTTGGCGATTCCTTACGTGCTCATTGTTGGTGAGGATGAATTGAAACAGAAGAAAGTGCTCCTCCGGGATATGACCTCTGGGATGGAGCAGGTGCTTCCTCTTAAAGAAGTCATCAAGAAATTAACATGAACGCGCGGCATTTAAAAATCATCGGATACGTCTTGGTCAGTGTTTTTGTCTTGAACATCTTGTTGTTTTCGCTGAGAATTATTTCTTCCAGCATTTTCTGGATCGTGCTGGTCCTGGGGGTGGGTTTTGTGTATTGGGGTTTGCCGAGAATAAAAAATCACCGTGATGCTTAACCAATCCTCTGCCTCAATTTTTCTTTTGTTCCAACAACACAATGCCCGATCCATTGTCCTTCTGCGGACCACAATTGGACTGCCCGAAGAGTTGTATCTTTTACTATGTCACTGAGCGTTAGACCAATTATCTGTTGGAAAAGACTGGAGTGAATCTCTAATTCCATCCCTCTTGCCGCGAGAGGTTGATAATCCTGTTCTAAGCGGATGGTCAGGCATTCGTTACCCTCAGAGAGAGTGGTAATCGGAACACTATAGCCGCTCCATCTTAAAGGAGATTCGTAAATCCCCAGATAATATTGTGGTGAAAACGGCAGTTCTAATTGGCTTGGTTCCATGGTTAAAGCCAGGAGGAAAGCTGATTTAAAATACTTTCGCCGTCAGGTACGTATTAAGTCTGTGCTGGGCGGGTCAGCCTGCCTCCTCTCGCTTTGATTGTTTTCTTACATCTTTTGAGAACTCTTTTCAGAGATGCGCGAGAATCTAACCTTTAGTCCAATAGCAACGCTCGGCAGGCCATCTTGACCCTGCCCACACAGACTTAACTTAATACATTCGCTGTCGGATTTACCATTGATCATCATCATGCCGTGTATACACGATCGTCTTCTTCCCGACAATCATCGAATGCTCAAACTGTGAAACTAAGCCGTTAGCAACTTCCACTAAAGGAGGATACGCATGCACGGATCCATTTTGCTGCAATTCACGCAGGCCGAAAGTGACTGCGCCTTTGCCTAATTTACGGGTCAGCCAGCGGGTGGTAAATGGCAGCCCTTGCAATGGCCTTACCTCTTCGAGGATTTTTCTGGCGTGCGGTGAACGCACACCTTTTTCCGTTTCCAGCATGAAGATCGTTGACGGTGGTTTTTCTTTGATCAACCCTTTTCCGTTGGTGACAAATGGTTCGATGGCAATCTGCCAGTCTTCTTCTAATTCAGTCTTGTCTTTATTGTTGTAAGAGGGAATAGAGATGCCGTCGTGAACTTTGTAGCGTCCGATGGTATGGCCGCAGAGATTTTTGACAGTAGTGAAGCCCATTTTCTCGGCTTCAGAATACTGTGCTTCGCCTAACTCCCATAATTGTCGCCCTGGTTCAACAAGCTTGATCGCCGCTTTGAGCGCGTTTTGCGCCGCTTTGATCAGATCAGGATGTTTGTTTGCTTTTCCTACTTCAATGGTCATTGCGTTGTCGGCGATGTAGCCGTCAAGATGAACGCCGATGTCGATCTTGACCACATCTCCTTCTTTCATGACTGTTTTGTCTTCATCATCAGGACAGAAATGGGCAGAAGTTTCATTGAGCGCCATCTGGGCCCAGGCAATCTGGCCGCCAAATTGTTGGATTCTCTTCTCACAGAAATCCATCACTTCCAGCGCGGAAGCGCCGGGGATGGTCAGTTTGGCGGCGCCTTCCCGGCGGACTTGAGAAGCGATCTTACCTGCTTTGAGAATTTTCTGCAGTGTTTCGGGAGACATGGTTTTATTTCCGTTACTGTTCTTATAAACTTTCCGTCTCCCTGATTATTCTGAAAGATAGAAAATTATATAAACACCTTCTGCCCGTGGATTAATATGCGTATCAGTGAAATTGCCGGGGAAATAGCAGGGAATTACCCAAATGTAGCTGCTCTAGAGACGGCTGTTACTCAAGCATATCGAGACCATTTTGCTCAATTTGATCCATCGCTTACCCCAAGAATACTACTTGACCGTCTGCAGGAAGGGGGTTATCTTTCCAGTTCGGATAATAGTTTAATGGTTTCACCTGACGTCACTCTTCTGCCGCAAGGAAGGACAGATTGGTATGCTGTCCGAGAAGATAAGATTGCGGGTGGGGGACATACTCGTGTTTGGATTGACAAAGTTGGTTCTCAAGATGATTTGTGCGAATATCTTGAACTTGAGAGAGATCTAAATGGTAACAGTACTTTGGTGGAATTCTTTCAGGCAGCGAGTGATGCCCAAGTGCAAAAGAGAGCAGCAGTTTATGAAAATTTACATCACGAAGTGATCGTTGCCGACGAGCAGCCTCATTGATCTTCTAATCAAGTTCCAGATAACCTCACTTAGTCTCAAATTAAAGAAAATCCTGAAGAGCGACTATCCCCAACCCTGAAGGGTGGGGATTTACGCCGCTCTTCCGAGACGGATTTTCTAAAATGAAATGTAGCGAAATCAATCGCAGCATTCATCCCCTACTATCAATAGTGGGGATTTCTGCTCATTTCATTTAAACAATCACTTTCTTAGATTTTCCAGAAATTGTTTCTTTTCGTCTTCAGTCAAACCCCAAGCCGTTTCAATCCCATTCTTAATAACAGTATTGACAAAATCATTTCCATACAATTTGCCAACCACATAGAGATTATGGGCAAGATCTCCATTTGACCACATTGCCGGATCGTCTGAACTTATCGTCACTGTGACACTCTGCTGCAATAAGTAGTCAAGGTGAAGATCGGCAATATCACTAATAAATGAACAGGTCAGGTTTGAGATCGGATTCGATTCCAGCCGTATTTTCCTTTCGCGCATCTTTTCGATCAACTGTGGATGTTTCCAGAGGTGGATAGCGTGGCTGATACCGTCTGCGCGGAGATCATCAATGGCCGCGGCAAGATTTCTGACCCCCTCTTCTTCCGGACACATCTCATCGGCGTGGACCGTGCGTTTTAACGAAGAATCAAACGTCAGGGCATATGCTTCTTTGAATTTTTCAGGCGGGAAAGGTGGTTCGTAGCAGGCAAGATCGATACCCACAACACCTCTTTCCGAAAAGTTCAATGCTGCTCTCACCATTTTCTTTGCTTCTTCGGGATCAACTTCACGATTGATGCAGATAATTGGTCTTACCTTCACTCCCTTCTCCTCCCCGCTTTGGGAAAATCCTTCCAACGCATAACCAATAACCTGATCGATCGACAATCCTTGCTGGGTATGATACCACGGTGCGAAGCGTGATTCAGCATAGAGTGTTCCTTGGGATTTCAGATAGGTGCAATGGGCGACGGCCATCGCTTTAATATCCTCTTTTGTCTGCATCGCGCCGACGGGTATGGAAAAGACAGAGACAATGTCATATTTTGTGAACAGATTCGTTTGGAAAGAACGAAGTTCATCGGCTGATTTTATTTCCCGATCTCCCTCGACGCTTGTTCCATCGATATATTTTTCCGGAAGAAAGAGTTTTTTTCTGTTGTCCTGATAAAATCTCCAAAGATCGTCTGCAGGGATTGAGCCATCCCAATGGATGTGGTTTTGAATGGTTGTGCGTCGGTGCAGGGAATCAAGATATTTCTGATCATCGAATTGAAGATTGTTCATTTTCCAGAAGAAAAGTGAACATCCTTTTTTAATTTTTATGAAAGCAACGGCTTAGTGGAAAAAGTCCCCCTGGCCATTGACCGTGGCGAAAACCAGCCGTGTTCATGGCTGCAGAACAGACCATTCAATCTTATCATTTTCGCACTTGTTCCTGTCGATCGCTTCTCACGGTCAATCTTTAGGCCAAGCGGACGACTTTTTCTACTAAGCCGAAAGCAACTTCTTCAATCCTTTACTACACTCTTCGCCAAGAATGAGTATTTCTCCTGAGTGTGCGTCGTTAACAGATGATAAGAACTAACAATCTCACCGAACTGTTCTCTGATCCGTTCGAAAAAAATATGGAATTGCTGTTGGTCTTCGGTCAATAGATAAATAATGTAATTGAATGGCCCCAGCGTTTTTGCAATCCAGATTGTTTCCGGCGAATGCTTAAGGAATTGCTCTAATTTCAAAGAAAGATCATGATACTGATATGTTTTTAACAGAATGGTGTGCATCTCTAATCCCAAACAAGAATAATTTATTGCCGGACGGAAATGCAGGATATGTTGACTCTTGATCAGTTTTTTAAGCCGATAGGCGACCGAATCCCAGGAAAGACCACTTTTTTGTGCCAATTCGATCGTACTCATCCTCGCGTTTTCAGCAAGGAGCTGGAGGAGCAGGAGATCTTGTTTGTTGGAAGAGTAAATGCTTACGCTTTTCTTTTTAAAGATCTGTTGTTGAATTGGGAGAGCGGACGATTTGATCGTATCAAGCAGGATCAACATTGCTTCTTGATTAGGCTGGATGTTTGTCAATAAAGATTGAAGTCTTAGATTACATTCCTGATCATCTTTTGCCATGATCCCAACCTCTATTGTAAAATTTCCGCGATAGGTGAGGATGCTGTTTACCGCAGCGTTCTCTTTTGCCCGTTGGAGAACGTCACGTTCCTGCTGCGGCTGTGGAAACGAGAGAAAGAGATGATATTTTTTATAACCAAGCCGAGTAATATCAATCACCGTTCGGTATCCACTGATCAGACTTTTCTCTTCCAGCTGGCGGATGCGGTATTCGACCGAAGCGCGGGAGAGGCGGACTTTGCGGGCAATATGCGAGAGCGACTGGCGACAGTCTTCGGCTAAAATCTGGAGAATCTTCTGAGATTTTTGGTCTAATTTTAGATATTTTTGTGGTGAAATCGGTATCATATTCTTGATTATACATATTTTATTCATAAATTTTACTGTTTTTTCTTAAAAAATGAGGTTCTTATTTTAAATATTCAGGTCAGTTTCTCTACTCTGGGCGGAAAAGCCCGGGGGATGATCATGGTCTGGAAACTAGGTACATTAGGAATGGATGATGCATACTACGAACGGACACGCCGGGCAGAACAACCAACATACCAATCGCCGCGGCTGGTTGAGGACACGCCTCCTGTTCCGAAATTACGGCAGCAGGGAATGGTCATCGCCCAGATCGGCCTAGGTGGCGGCGTATCCAGGACGCGTGACCAAGAATGGGTAGAAAATGTCTACAGCGTCGATCATCAGCTTCTGGGCTATAATGCGGGAAAGATGATCCTTCTGTACTGTCCGGATAACGATCGCGCGTTCGATATGTACATTGGCCTGCCATTTACCAAAGGAATGACTGAACGGGAAACAGGAAGAACGATGCTGATTGCGGGGAGCAATGCACATCACGGAGAAGTGATGGAAAGACAGTTTGACGATGTTTTATGGAGACCAATGGACAAAGATCGTTTGTCGTACGGTAATCTTATCCGCTGGGTGAATGTTGGTGATACCAAAACCGGATTCATCGGATTGGATTATAATCCGAAAGCGGCAAAAGACGACGGTGTAGCTTCCGGTATGGATGATATTACTTTTCTTGTAGAACGGCTGATCGAATATGGATTTGATCCAAAGAAAAGGTTATTTCTTCTCCAGCCGCCTCATATCAAAGAGAGTGAAGCTGGGTGGAAATTTCGTCGGGAAGGAAAAGCAACTTTGGTGGACTATTTAACCTGCTAAAACTTACTGATTTACCCAAAGCCGGAACTTCACCAAAATCTTTATAAATAAACCCCCCTCTGAAGCTTACGGACGGCCATAGGGGCGCTTGTTACCCGTTCCCATTTCGAACACGGAAGTCAAGGGCGTCTCCGTATCGGATTGTACTGCATTCCGCGGGAACTCCGGTAAGCTGTCCACCTTTCTTTTTCTCTTTCTTCCTTTTTTTCTCTTTCTCGCGATTAAGCGAATGGAATGAGCGCATATCGCTTCGCTTTTCAAATGGTGTGACATTTGCGCAGGAACTCCGGTAAGCTGTCCACCTTCTTTTCTCTTTCTCCATACTTTTATATAATCTCCAGAATTAAAAGTCTGCATGAATTGGCTTCTCATCGCGTTTGCCGCACCCGCCGTATTCGCGTTGGCTAATATCCTTGATAATTATTTCTCCAACAAGATCTTCAAAAGCATCCCCGCGTTAGTCTTTTATGCATCATTATCTAATCTTCTGTTCTTACCACTCTTCCTGGTGATCGAACCGCCGGAATGGCCGACGCTCTCCATTCTGCCGGCACTATTGTTTCTCGGGCTGGCAAATTTGCTGTACCTTTTTCCTTACTACCAGGCATTGCGCCGAGATGATACCAGTATCGTCATCTCTCTCTTTTCGCTGGGGAAGATTTTTGTTCCGGTTCTCGCCTTCTTTATCGTCGATGAACGCCTCAGCCTGGGGCAGTACAGCGGCATTGCGATCATTATTTTTGCTTCCACCCTGCTGACGCTCAACGGCACAAACGGCGCGGGCAAACTGCGTTTTAATCAATCTCTGGGATATATGGCGTTAAGCGCGTTCATCGTTGCGTTGGAAACGGTCTTCTTCAAGTACGTGTTTGAAGAAGTGGGCTGGAGTACAGGTTACTTCTGGGCGCTGATTTTTTCGATCTTGTTTGCTTTCTTTTTTTTCCTGATTCCCGCTTGGAAGAACCAATTGGTCGCTGAATTTTCATCTTTTCGTAGGAATTTCCATTGGTTTGTCTTAGAAGAATTTTTTACATTTGCCGGGCAAGGCCTGATGACCTTTGCGATTTCGTTAGTGGCCGTTTCGCTGGTGGAAGGAATTGTCGCTCTTCAACCATTGTTTGTCATAGTCTATGCCCTGATCTTGAGTAAACTGCTTCCGCAGTTATTCAGAGAGAAGATATCAACAGTAGCATTGTTCAAGAAAGCGATCTTGTTTTTGGTGATGGTGTTAGGTGTTGTTTTACTTTTGTACTGAAGTTCTCCCAGAAGTGCAGGATAAACAAATACAATATTCACGATATCTGTTTTTCTGTATTTGTTTAGCTTTTCCGGCAGGCCGTGAGTGAGAGCGGAAAAACAGCAAGTTCCTCACTTCAGAACAAGTCGGGGAACGAACATTTTCCGCACATTAATCTTTGATGAGAAGTTTGAATAATTCAATTATTGATTTACAAACTTTTCAAGAGGAGGTGAAATAGTCGTAATTTTGGCTTGAACCAAACGACTTATTTGCCAAAATTACTCTTTTTCAAACTCCTCTGATGTAAAGCTCTTATCTCACTCACTATTTAGCCCAGCCGCCAGCTAAAAAAATACGTTTTTCTTACGGATATGCGCGCACGAACTCATCCAATCGCTTGCAACGATCAACATGAACTTTTCCATCCTCAATAAAACCAACATTATTCTCGGGGTTGCAGTCAAGAATATCCCTCCCCTCGGCAATGAGAGTCCTCCCTGGTGAACCTGTCGAGCTGTACGCGATAAAACCGTTTTCTTGGAGATAGTGTTTGAATGCTGGTAATTCCAAAATTTCTTTACCTGTGCCGGGTGTTCCAAAAAAATATACTGTTCCAATCTGTTCCATTCGTCAGCGTGGATATTCATTCTTTAATAATGATTTCTCTACTTTAGACTATACTTTACTGCTACTCTGGCGGGGTATTGAGTGCTTGTCTTCACTTTATCTTCCCCTTATCCTCTCTACTATCCAAAATTATTTAAAGCCTCTCCACCCCAAGAAATCTGATGCATATCCACGATCAGATTCTGGAATTCCTGAAGGTCACCGGGCCGACGATTCCCACAAAAGTGGCTAAGATCATCCAGACTGATATTATCATTGCCTCTGCTCATCTCTCTGATCTGGCATCCCAAAGAAAAGTACGCATCTCCAGCCTTAAATTTGGAGGAAGCCCTCTCTATTACCTGCCCGGGCAGGAAGAACAGTTGTATGCTTTTGCAGCGGGCAATCTCAATGCAAAAGATATGGTTGTCCTGGAGAATCTTAACGCAAAAGGCGTCTTGCGGGAGGCGGATCTGGATCTCCTGTCTAAAGTAGCTCTTCGCGCATTGAAAGATTTTGCGGTTCCGCTTCAGGTGCGCACGTCTGATAATTCTGAGCTTTTTTGGAAATGGCATTTGCTTACTGATGAAGCGACGAATCAGCTCGTGCGCAATGCCCTTTATCCACCGCAGGCAGAAGAGCCGGTTCCCATATTGCTTCCTGAAGTGAAAGATGTAGTTCTGACAGAACCGGTCCCGCTGAAAGTACACGCTCCGGAACCGTCGGCTCCCTTTTCTTCCGTGGAAAAAGATCGGTCTGATCCCGCAGAATCAAGGATTGAATCGCCGGTTTCTTCGGTTTCCATGCTGTCGGAGACTGTTCTTCCGTCCTCACAGAAAAACAGCTCTCCTCGTAAACGCTCTTCGGCGAAAGATAAAGCGCAGACCATTCTCGCGGAAAATGAGATACCGATTCCTAAGCTGTCGGCGGCAAAAGTCGCGGGTCCGCGTCCTGTAAAAACGGATTTGCTCCTGCCGTTATTGGAGCGCTATTTTCGCGAGTTGAACATTACGATCCAAGAACAGGAGATCGTCCGCAAAAATGCGGAAATCAATCTCTCCATCAAAGTTCCGACCGTTGTCGGCAAAATGACCTATTTCTGCAAAGCGAAGAAGAAAGCGCGCTGTGATGAAAAAGACCTTTCGGCAGCCTATTTGGAGGCACAGATAAAAAAATTGCCGTTGTTATTTCTCTATTCACAAGATCTGACCAAAAAAGCGCATGAGATGATTGCTACCGGCGCTTTTGAGAATGTCATCGTCAAGAAAGTGGAGTAATATGGGCCTAAAATTTAAAGAAATAGTGGTCAAGAAAGAAATTTCCATCACCGAACTGAGGGATAAGATTCTCGTTGTCGATTCGATGAACCTTCTTTATCAGTTTCTGACAACCATTCGCAGTCCGGACGGTTCAGTGCTGACGGACAAGAAAGGAAGAGTAACTTCTCACCTGATCGGTCTCTTTAGCCGCACTACGGCGTTGATTGAGCAGGGTTTGAAATTAGCTTTCGTCTTCGATGGAAAGCCGCCGGCAATCAAGCAAAAGACGTGGGAGAAGCGCAAAGAGGTCAAGACGGAGGCGGTGTTGAAATTCAGAGCGGCCGAAGAAAGTGGTGACCTCGGCGGCATGAAGAAATTCGCCGCACGTACGGCTGTTCTCACCCGGGAAATGGTCAAAGATGCACAGGAGATATTGCACGCTTTGGGCTTGCCAGTCATCCAGGCTCCCTCCGAAGGCGAAGCCCAGACTGCGTATATGGTTAAAGTGGGGAAAGCCTACGCTTCCATTTCTCAGGATTATGATAACCTCATCTTCGGCTGTCCGCGCTTGATCCGCAATCTTTCTTTAGAAGGAAAGCGCAAAAAGCCCGGTGCGTTGGCCTATGAGAAGATCAAACCCGAGGTCATTCTCTTGGCGGATGTCCTTCATGAATTAAAATTGACCGAGGATCAATTGATTGTTCTGGCAATTATCGTCGGCACGGACTACAATCCCGGCGGGGTGAAAGGCATCGGCCCTAAAACCGGCTTGAAGCTCGTCCGCGAATACGGCAGTGATTTTCCCGGCCTCTTTGCCCGGGTAGAATGGGCAACGCATTATCCGGACCTGCCTTGGAAAGAAGTCTTTGACACGATTAAAGATATTCCGGTCACAGACGATTACACGTTGGAATGGAAGAAGATTGATGAGAAAAAATTGTTACATCTGTTGGTTGAAGAACACGGCTTTGGTGAAGAGCGGGTGCGGCAGAAGTTAGCGAAGCTGAAAGAAGCGCAGAAAGAGATAGGGCAGAAGGGGTTGAGTGGATTTTGGTGAATAATTGTGGGTAATCCGTTCTTGTTGCAGGCTTGTTTAAGATTGAATAATGATGAAATTCCTCATCCTCTTATTTTAGGGAAAGAATACATTTTCTCAAAAGAAGGTCATAGATTATATCCATTAAATGTTCCCATGGATTTGAGAAGTAATGATTGGAGTTTTTTCGGAAGAATTATTATTACTGAGTTCAGAGTTGGAAGAAATAAAACAGAAAGAAAATTTATCCTAGTCAAAGAATTCTCCCAAGATGAAAAAGAGATTATCACCAAAGCTTATGTTTCTGACGAAGAGGTAGCAAAAGTTCTCAGAGATTATCGATGATTTGGTGAGGCTCTTGTTTAGAGTACGGCACAGTTCACTCACTTTTTGGATCGTACCTAGAGTGCGGAATATTTATAAAGAAGCCTAACATTTGATAATAAAACATAATGCCAAACCATGGTACAAGCAATTATTAATTTAGGGGACAACGAAGATCGATTGTTAACGATCATTAAAGGAAAGTTCGGACTAAAAAATAAATCTGAAGCTGTCAACTTTGTGATTCACCAGTATGAAGAGGAATTACTAGAACCCCATCTTCGTCCGGAATATGTTGCCAAAATAAAGAATATTGGGACAAAAGGAAAGTTCAACCATTACAAATCTCTTGCTGCCCTGCGAAAAAAGGTTGAGCATGCGTGATTTTTCTGTTGAAGATAAGTTAGAAAAGAAACTGGGCAAGATTTTTAGAAAAGATCGTGTTCTTTACGAAGCCGTAATGAAAAAGATCGAAGAAATTCTCTCTTGTCCCGATGTTCATCATTATAAGAATTTACATAGTCCTCTCCAAAAATACCAGCGAGTACATGTCAAATCTTCATTCGTCCTGTTATTTGAATATCTTGAAACAGAAGATCTGGTTATTTTCTATGATCTGGACCATCATGATTTCATTTATCAATAGAAGATCACTTTAGATAAATCTTATAAAGAATCCCCCTTAAATGAACCCGATGAGTTTTTATGTCATCATTCGCGGCCCTTTAGGATGTGGAAAATCTACTCTCTCCGAGAAAGTAGCTGAAGCTATCAACGCGGAATATGTTGCGATGGATAGAATTGTTGATGATCCCCAATTAATAACACCGGAAAAAGAGCAGGGATACATTTCCCAGAAAACGTTTATAGAAGCCAATGAAATTGCTGTTGGGAGAGTGGCAAAACTATTGGAAAAAGGTACTCCTGTCGTTTTTGATGGAAATTTTTATTGGAGATCGCAGATTGAAGATTTAATCTCTAGATTGGATTTCCCTCACTACGTTTTTACACTCAAAGCCCCAATGGAAGTTTGTATCCAGAGAGATGCTCACCGAAATAAAACACATGGAGAAACGGCTGCTCTGGTTGTTTATCAGAAATCAACCGAATTTGATTATGGAACATTAATAGATGTAACTAAACCTCTCCAAAATTGTTTAGATGAGATCATCTCTGATCTCCCAAAACTCTAGATTTCCATCTCAAATCATCTCTAACCCTTTTCCAATACATTTATATCCCTCTTCTTCTTTACTTATCCCATGTTTGCTGCTCACACCGAACTGCAGAACGCCCAAGCGGTCAAAGAATTTCTGGTCAAGAAGCGAGTGCTCCACCCTGATTTTCTCCCTTTGAAAGAGATGGGTTCTATCTATTTTCCGATCACCAAAAAAGTGGCCGTGTCTAAAGCCAAAGTTGTCCAGACCAAAATGACTTTTCCGGCTAGGGTTAAACCCCAATCCATAGACGACTTTCTCAAGAATAAACTATCCAAAGAGGAATTAGCGCTCGTTCCACGTTCACAAGAAATCGTCGGGCGCATTCTCATCTTAGAAATACCCACGGAATTGACCAGTAAGGAAAAGCTCATCGCCGAAGCCTATCTCAAAGTGCAGAAAAACATTGACACGGTTGTCCGCAAAGAAGGAATTCATGGTGGTGAATTCCGCACGCGGACGGTGCGCATCCTTGCCGGAAAGAAAAGCAAAGAAACAGTGCATAAAGAAAATGGAATAGAACTTAAGCTTCATCTGGAAAAAACCTATTTCTCGGCGCGTTCGGCAAGCGAACGTCTGCGCATTGCCCGCTCCATCAAGAAGGGGGAGGATGTTTTGGTGATGTTCTCCGGCGCTGCTCCTTATCCGTTAGTCTTTGCCAGAAACAGCGATGCCCACCAGATCTACGGCATTGAATTGAATCCCCTCGCGCATGCTTATGCCCATGACAATATCCATCTCAACCGCTTAGAACATAAAATCACTCTTCACAATGGCAATGTTTTAACTATTCTACCTAAACTGAAACGCAAATTTGACCGCATTGCCATGCCGCTTCCTAAAACTGGTGAAGATTTCCTGCCACTCGCTTTGTCTCGGATAAAACCAAAAGGAACGATCCATCTTTATTCTTTCCTGGATGAAAATGATTTTCCTGCTCATATCCGCAAGATCAAAGAGGTCGCCCGAAGCGTAAAGCGGCCCGTGCGTGTTCTGCGCAGCGTGAAGTGCGGGCAGTTCTCTCCGGGCGTATTCCGGGTTTGTTTTGATCTGAAAGCGGAGACGTGAGCATTATGCCTGCTCTGACTCCATTAGAACAGAGTATACGTAAAGAAGCGGCGTGGCTGTTGCGTGAAATCTCTACGCTCCAAGATTTTAAATCTGAGGTGGGAGATATTCTCCAGCTGAAAGAAAAAGTTGCAGGGTTAATAAAGTTAGCATCGGCCAAAAATGCCGCAGAAAGAGGAAAAAAGAATGAACAAATTCAACAAGAGATCAAAGATTTAAAGCGATTACACCGTTCTGCAGGTAAAGATGAACGGCGACGCATACGTTTCGAAAAACGTGTTCTAGGGAACATCAAATCTCTCCAGCAAAAGATTGACCAGCCGCGCCAGAAAGAGTTAAACGATCTTGTGAACAAAATTCATGTTTACTCTGGGCGAATTCTTTCGGAGATTTCATTAAAAGCCGGAAAGATAGCAAATCTCGTAAGAAATGAAGACTATGCTTCATTGGAAAAGCATCTCGCCGCAATCACAGAAGCGGGCACCGCTCTTCTCGCGTTGTTAAAACATCTTGATGAAATGGTCCTTGCCATTGACTCTTCCCTCCAGAAGAAGCAATTAACACATGGTCTCCTTCCTTCTATCGGCAATTTTCAAGGTTACATCCGCGAGGGGATAATCAAGACCGCTCATCTGAAATCTGTTCTTCTACTGCAGATTCTTCTCGAGAAGAAGATGAAGAAATATCGGTCTTGGACTCCGCTAGGAGAAAAGGTTGCGGAAACCTACGGGAGAGCTTTGACAAAGAATAAAGAATATCTCTTGAAAATATTGACAGACGAAGACATTGAACAGCTGCGAAAGATCACGTTTCCCGTTCCCGCTGGAAGTGTTTTACTCTTTCTTCCAAAATTTTCTGTTCCTGTTCTGGCGTTTAATCTAGAGCATCTTCCGAGTTTTCATCAGCCAGGGTGGTTGTTTCATGCCCTGCCTGGCGAGAATCTTGCGCGAGTGAGCAAAACTAAGCTGCTCCAAGCGCCACTTGAAACAGTGATTGAGAAAAAGCATTTTTACAGCTGGAAATTCTGGGAAAACTCCGCCTATCCGCAAAGACTGATTGACGGGATTTCTCTTGTGTTTCAAGATTTTGTAAAATATCAAGATTATCTATCGGGACAAGAACGTAATCGAAAAAGAAGTGGAGGAAAAGTAGGAGGATTCTTTATCTTCCCAATACGGTCGGTTTTGGAACCAGGGTTAATTCTTGATTTCAATAAAACGATGGACGGTTTGCCCGAGGTTGATTTAAGAGATGTAACTTATCATCAATACAACCCCATGTTGGTAAGAGATTGTCTGGTTGCTCTGCGGGAAGAGATTCCGCGCTTGTTGAAAATCCTGGATGAAGCATGGCTGTTGTTTCAGGAAGCGAAACAAAATATCTCCCTGTTTCAAGAATTACATGAAGCAATCGGAAAAGATGTTTTTGTGATGATGGAGAAAAATAAAGATGGCGTACTTTTTTTCTATTTACCTCGAATTATGGCCGATCCTAACCAGGAGATTTTCACCAAGAAAGGAGCATTTTATGAAAAGATCTGCGCAACTTTCTCAGGTTTCAGCCGAAAAAATCTGGTGATGGCCATTGAAATTCTGACCAAAGATTACTTCTTTGAATTCTGGGTGTGGACCGCTTTTCATGTTCCTTTTGACCGGGAGAAGATCCTTCCCCCTCTCGCGCGTTTTGCTGTCAAAGACAAGCCATTCGGTCTTGATGATACTATCTTCAAATCAGGAATGGATTTTCTCAACGAAGAGAAATTAGGTGGTGACAAAGGGCCATTTTTTACGAGTGGTTGTATTATTCTTTCGATGATGAAACAAGAGCAGAAGAAGAGGATGTATCAAACCAAATATTCCACTCAAGACTATCTAGATGAGATCAACAAGCTTCAGCCTAAACAATTAAGGAAGATTTTAGAGCGAACAATGAATGAACTGATTCATGCTTTGGACGTGATTGTTAAGAGAAGATATCGTTCGAGTAAACCTTGCGTGGTGGATATTAGTAAAGGTGTTCTTTTTCTCAATTCCGGCTTCTCGGATGATGGTGTTTTAAAGAAGCTTGTTGCCGATGGGATCCCGATATTTAGCCAGTTTAGTTCAGATGGTAGAATCTTTTCAACTTCTCAGCTTGATTTCTTCTTTAGGGCGGTCTTGCCTCTCCGTAATTTCCCCCAGACATTAAAATCCTCGTTGTGGTACAGCCATCTATATCTTGATGAAAGAAACAGATTAACTCTTCAACGCGATGATGAGATCTCCTATTCTTCTGAACTGAAAAGGTATGAAAGGATCAAGAGAAAACCGCTCACTTTAGATTAAGAGTGATTGTTTGTGATTGATCATAAAAGTCAAAAAAAAGAAATAAAAACAGGAATTTACTCTTCCTTCTCTTCTTCGCTGTCGGAATCGTCGTCAGAATCGTCGCCGTCCTCGTCATCACTTTGCTCGGCTGATTCTTCGCCATCCTGCGGTTCTGAAGATTGTTCGTCCGCGCGCTCGCTGCCTTTCTGCAGAAGCTGCACTTTCTCTGCTTTCAGTCCTCGATCGCCTTCTGCCGGTTCAAACGATACGCGATCGTTATCCCGCAGAAATACATTTTGCGGCAGGGCCGAAAAATGCACAAAGTAATCTTTCTCGTCATCCCCGTGGATGAATCCAAATCCTTTCTTTCGGTTAAAAAACTTTACTGTTCCTTCCATTTTTCTTATGCTCCGTGGTCTTTCATTGTCTAAGGCCGACCACTCTGCCTTTTGAATGGAAATGGAGCGGTTATTTTATAAATGTATGCCCTCATTTAGTATTGAGGAGAAATCTCTCTTGATTGTGGAATGTGCAATGACAGTAGTGAACACCAACTGACGCAAGGATGATGAACGGTAGTAACTTCTTAGCACACACAAAATTTTTACCCAAACAACTGTTCTTCATCATCTTCTTCTTCAAAGCGCACTTTCTCGACGGCATTCAAAAAATCGTCGTGCGTCACGTGATCACGAGCTTCACGGATGGCAAAAAACCCCGCTTCCGTACACAACGCCCTGATCTCCGCGCCGCTGAAATTTTCTGTCTTAGCCATGAGATCTTTGATATTTACACCTTTAAGGTTCATCTTGCTGCTGTGCACTTTGAAAATTTCTGTCCTTCCTTCGATATCGGGAAGCCCGACTTCGATCAATCTGTCCAACCGCCCCGGCCGGATGATTGCCGGGTCAAGAATATCGACTCTGTTTGTCGCGCCGATTATCTTGACATCATCAAGGTGCTTAAACCCGTCCATCTCGGCGAGCAGCTGCATGAATGTTCGATTCACTTCCCTTTCGCCGGACGTCCCGGTGTCCATGCGCGTTGCCGCCAAAGCATCAAGCTCATCGATAAAGACGATTGAGGGCGCTTTTGCTCTGGCCAAATCAAAGATCTCTTTGACGAGCTTTGCCCCTTCGCCGATGAATTTCTGGACAAGTTCTGATCCGACCACTTCAATAAATGTTGCATCCGTGCTTCGGGCAACAGCTTTGGCGAGCAGTGTCTTTCCCGTTCCGGGAGGCCCGTATAATAATACTCCTTTTGGCGGCTGGATTCCCACCTTTTCAAATAACCCTTTGTTCTTCAAGGGCAGTTCAATAACCTCTTTGATCTCCCGGATCTCATCTTTCAATCCGCCGATCTCTTTCCAATCCTCCTGCGGCTTTTCTACGATGACAAACTTTTCCACCTCAGAATTGCTGTTGATTGATAATTTTTCTACAATATTTAACGACTTCTGATCGACGAGGACGGAATCGCCGCTTCTGATGCCTTGGAGATCCCGGGCAATATAGCAGTAGAATTTGTTTCCATTGGGGAGTTTGATGATTGCCTTGCTTTGATCGAGAATGTTACATACTTCGGCGACCAGAAGCGCCGGTTTTTTCAGATTGCTCAGTTCCGCATTGGTATTATTAAACAATTCCCGCAGCATGGCGCTTTCCTCCTCCAAGCGGCTGAGGGTGTGGTTTAGAAACGTATTCTCCTGCTCCATCTTTTCCAATGTTTCTTGGAGCGGCTTGCCATCTTGCTCTGTTTCCGGGCGTCCCAGGAGATCAGAATAGATTATTTTCTTGCTTTCGTTCTTGGCCATGTGCTGATCAAGAGAAGAAAAGGGGGAGCAGTTTTTAAAGGTTACGACTCCGGAAGCGTTGAGTCTAAGTTGCTGCTGGATAGAACCTCTTTGAGGTATCCTCATTGAACATCATGCAGTTTACGAATCATATCGAAATTACTTTGAATATCTCTGGAAGTCTGCATCTTCTTAAATCTCTTTCCCTCTTTTTTCATTTGCCCTTTTCTCTTCTCTATAATTTTTTCTTAATTTTAATATTCTTCTTTTTTTTCAAAAATAATCCCCCCAAAAAGAAAATGTTTAAATAAGATTAGAACTTACTTTAAAAAAGATATAACCAAAAAGAGGTGAATGTGATGGCTAAGAAAAAAGCGACGAAGAAAAAAGCAGTAAAAAGAACCGTCAAAAGAAAAGCTGCCCCGAAGAAAAAAGCTGCAAAGAAAAAAAGAGCATAAGTTTTTTTCTTTTTTTTCTTATTTTCGTATTTGTTTAGCTTTTCTGGCAGGTCGTGTATTCGAATGGAAATATTTACGAAAAGAAATAGAAAATCCCATTAAAGAACATTTTGATCTTTTCTCCCAAATTTCTGGCCTTTCCCGGCACAATCACCTGCTTTTCCAATGAATAGGTTGTTCCTTCTTCATCTTTCCATACGGCAGTAATGGTTATCTGATTGTTTTTCGTCAAAGGAAGGTTCTCCAGCAGAAATGGCAGTTCTATCTTTTGGGAAAGAACTTCTATCTCCCAGTTATGCTCCAAACCGGGAAGTTCCAGCGTCAATAAGACGTTTCTTGGTGGCGAGAAAGATTTTTTATCCACGATGAGAGTCAGTGTTTCTGCTTGTCCAAAAGTCAACTCTGCCGGAGCATCGATCTCCACATTTAATTTTGGGGCGTCGATCACGGAATATTCAAATACGGCTTTCTTTTCTACTTCCTCATTTTTTGCCGTAATCACCATTTTTTTCTGTCCGGCTTTTTCTCCCTCGAGGGTTATTTCTTTCTTTCTCTCTTGATTCAGCGGAAGATCAAATATCTCGCAGACATCTCCCAGACAGAATTCCAAGTTGTGGAGGTTGATCGTTCCGCGGTTGCGGAGTGAACAGGCGACCTTTCCCTGTTCTCCTAATTTTAAAGTGCGGGGGTAAGTGCAATCAAAAGTAATCTTGCGTGAATAGGTCTTTTCTTCATCAGCTACGACCAGCTTTTCAATCTCTTCCCTCGAATAGATCGTTCCTTCCTGCTGCATGCTGAAACTTCCTTCGGTAGTAATATTTTTTTCAGAATAGATCAGCACAGGGAAAGTATAGATATACGTTGATGGCAGATTTCCGGGTGTTTTAATCACCCATGATGTTTCACGCACCTCTTTAGGGGCGAGAAGGATTGTTCTCTTGTTTCTGCCGGACACTTCTATCTCCTGAGGAACTGCCAGCGTCAGCGTCGTCGCCGCATAATATTCTTCCGTGTTCTTGAGGACTCCTTTGATCAGATTATAGCTTCCTGGCCCGACATCTCCATCGAGGATCTCTTGTTCCAGCTGGATTTTTTCCGGGATGAATGAGCCTTTGTTTACGATGGAAAGATCAAAATTAAGCATTTCCGCTTTCAGATCGACATTTTTACCCAGCCATTCAAAGAGCGTGGCCGGTTCCGTCGGATCAAACCCATCCCTCAGCTTGATGTGCGTCACGTCAACGTAACCGTATTCGCCAAAAGTAATATCAAAACTGACCCAGCCAATGTTGGGAAAATAAACTTCTGCCCAGCCATGCGGCTGCCAGGGTTCAGCAAAGAGCGGGGATGTGGTATGGCTGATTCCCGAGACAAAGCGCGCCGGGATTCCCAAGGAGCGGGCCATGGCCACAAATAAAGAAGTCATCTCGTCACAGACGCCTTCCCGGTGTTCTAATACCCAGCTTGCAGGCAGCGCTGCCGTTTCTGTGATTGTATTCAAGTCGTAATTAACATTTTCTTCAACCCAGCTGGCCAATTTGAAAGAAACTTTGAACAGATCTTCTTCTCCTTCCGCCAGTTCTGTCGCTTTGGCAATAATCGTCGGATTGTCAGAATCGATCGTCTTTGTCGGCTGAAGATAATTCTCATAGCCTTGCACGTCCTGGTCGGTCAAAGGATAGGGAATCTTTGTGGTGATCTCTACTTGCCGATTGTCCGTCTGGATCAAAGCCGTATATCCATAATTCTTCTCTTCTAAGCGTCCATCATCCCATTCAAAACCGATAAATTTTCCATTGGGCAGGCCGTCGCTGTCTAGATTCGTTACTTTCTGGCGGAGATCATCGCGGGGAAACAACAGTAATTCTGCCGAAACTTCCTGCAGTGAAGTCGGCGTTCCGGTTGGTATAAGTTCAAATTTTCCATTGACATCCAGCTGAAGCAGCAGTGAATCCTGCTGGTAGAGGGTTTGGGCAGAGGTAAGAGTGATGGACAAGAAGAGAAAGATAATCCATCCTAGAATGAGAATGGTCGTTTTTTTCATTTTCTCTTCAATTTGGATACTATACCTTTGACATCTCCAGAAATCATAATCCACTCCTTGTTTTGAACAAAACCCTGAGATAAATACCAACTTAGGGGAAATTTTGTTTTTTTGAAGGTATAGGCATCAAAACTGATTACATTATATTTTTGTAATGCTTTCTCATATAACGCAACGGAAAGTTTTGTCGCAATACCTTTCTTTTGGTAATCAGGATGAACAAAAATTTCCCCATCAGAAAGGTGATTCCCATCCCACCAGGGTTTTATTCCCGCAATAAATGCGCCAACGACTTTTCCATTAAATTCTGCGACAAATGCTAAATCCGGTTGTTTATCAAACCAATAAGACAATAATCTTTTGGCGCTTTCACTCGTCCATCTTTCTTCGATATCAAATTTTTGATAAACAATACTATAAATCTCAGCAAGTTGTCGCAAATCTTCTTTTTGCATTAGTCTTATTCTGAAATCCATAATTTTTGTATATTATATTAGTTTAATAATCTTTGGTCGGAATGGTTAGATGTTGACTTCTGATCGTTCACAATAAACCTTATAAAACCAGCTTCTCTTTCCCAATCATGCACAAAGCCATCGCCTTGCTCTCGGGAGGTATCGATTCCCCCGTAGCGATCCATCTTTTGAAAGACCGGTTGACGATCATTCCCGTCCATTTCCATCAGATGCCGCTGACCGATGATCGGGAAATTCAAAAATCGAAAGAATTAGCCAAAGCCCTTCAGTTGGAAAAGATCTATCTTGTCCCCTTTGCGCCGGTACTCAAAGCTTTGGTTGAGCATTTCCCCCACAAAAATTATTATATCCTCTCCAAAATCGCCATGCTCAACGCGGCGGAGCTGCTGGCCGAAAAAGAAGATGCGGAATATCTGATCACGGGGGAGAATCTTGCCCAAGTCTCATCACAGACGTTAAGCAACCTGACCACGATCACCAAGAATGTCTCTCTGGAAATTCTCCGGCCAGTCTTGACTTTTGACAAGCAGGAAATCATCGATCTCGCCAAGAAAATTGGCACGTATGACATTTCCAAAGGCCCGGAGATGTGCAGTCTGCTCGGGCCAAAATACCCGGCCACAAAATCAAATCCAGCTGAGATTGCTCGAGAACTGGCTGCTTTTGATCTTCTGTCCCTGCTGAAGAAAAGTATTGAGGACGCGGAAATTGCGCGCTGATCTTTTCTAACGCCTCTCCGTACATAATTTATATACGTACATAATTTATATAAATAGTCTCTTTCTCTTTCGTCTCCATGACTTTCCTCATTACCGGAAATGAATCAGAATTTGTCGTCCGGCTCCTTCTCTGCCTCGCCGCCGGCGTCGCCATCGGCATCGAACGTGAATACCGTGGCAAGAGCGCCGGGATCAGCACGCATTCGTTTGTTATCGCCGGGGCGATGCTCTTTAGCTATCTTTCCCTGGTCTTTGACCCGCTCAGTCCGGCGCGGATTGCGGCGCAAGTCGTGACCGGCGTCGGTTTCCTCGGCGCCGGGATCATCCTGCGCGGCAATGATGGAAAAGTCAAGAACTTAACCACCGCCGCCAGTATCTGGTTCTCTGCGGCTCTGGGCATGACTATTGGTTTTGGTTGGTATCTGATTGCCCTGCTCTCTATCGCCTATGCGGTGCTTATTCCATTTATTCCTCAAATCAAACAGCGGAAGAAAGATTTAAATAATGGTGAGAAGAGCAATGAAGAGAATGGAAACTGATTCCGCAGATCGTCTTGTTGAAGCGTTGAAAGATATTCCCTCTGCTCCAATTCCCACATTACGGCGAGTGCAGGACGCTTTTGCCTATTTGGGAGAGTTTGGTCACAATTCTCTGGGGGGATGTGGTCATGATCCAAAAACACACATTAGCGATGATGTTGTCCGCCAGCGCGCCAGAGACATTGCTTTAGCGTATAACCAGCGCTCTCTTCTCCGTGATCAGCAGGGATTGGAATTAGAAGGAATCTTTAGGCCGTTGGCCGGCGGCTGCCGCTTCGTGTACTATGACCGAGCAGAACTGGGTCAAAGACATTATTCTTGGGAAGATCTTGTTCTTACTTCCCAGCCAGGATTGGAGGGGCAGGCGTATCGTTTTCAGACTGATCAGGAGCCGATCACGTTGCGTCGGAGAGATTCACTTCGCGCCGAACAGAGCATTTGTTCCAAGTTCGTCGATCAATGTCGTCTTTGGTGCGCGGGTGTTGGCTCACAGTAGGCTTTGTGTAAAAAGTGGGGATTGCGAAGATGTGCATAGTGGAAAGCGATACTTCAGACCAAGTTCAGAACCGATTTTAAGCGAAAAACAATTTCTGTCTTTTCCTAAATCACTTCTAAAAATCGGCACTGTGTACAAGAAATGAAACAAAGATTTCATTTCTGTGCAGAAATACGATAGTTTTCGTATTTCTTGTACCGCAACCTCAAACACAGTGACTTTTTCCACAAAGCTCTCACATTAGGCACAATCCATTTTGTGAGTGATGGTGAGCCGTCGCTGAAGCCAATTTTAAGAAATTTCAGAGATACAGAAGAAAATTGGCCCAGTTCCAGTATTATTATAATCTCTTCTCCATCATCATTTCATGTCGCTTACGCTATACAATACCCTCACCCGCAGGAAAGAGCTGTTTGTTCCGCTGAAGAAAAGCCAGGTTGGCCTGTACACTTGCGGTCCGACGGTGTATAATTATGTCCATATTGGCAACTTACGGGCCTATCTCTTTGATGACACGCTCAAACGCACACTTCTCTTCAATAAATATCCCGTTAAGCATGTGATGAACATCACTGATGTTGGTCACTTGACTTCCGATCAGGACGAAGGTGAAGACAAGATGCGCAAAGGGGCTCTGCGGGAAAAGAAGACGGTGTGGGAAATTGCTGAATTTTACACCGAAGCCTTTTTGGAAAATATGAAAAAATTAAACATTCTTTCTCCTGACATCTTCTGTAAAGCGACCGATCACATCACAGAACAGATAGCCTTAATCCAAAAGCTGGAACAGAAAGGCTTTACTTATTTCCGGGGGGGCAATGTTTATTTTGACACTTCTCAATTAGATGATTATGGCAAACTGGCCAAATTAGATCTCCGCGCAGAAACACGGGGGCGTGTACGAAAGGATTCCAACAAAAAGAATCCCCACGATTTTGTCCTCTGGTTTACCAAATCAAAATTTCAGGAACAGGAGATGAAGTGGCCTTCTCCCTGGGGAGTCGGTTATCCCGGCTGGCATATTGAATGTTCTGCGATGTCAATCAAATATCTGGGAAAACAGTTTGATATCCATTGCGGCGGGATTGACCACATTCCGGTTCATCACAGCAACGAGATTGCCCAATCGGAAGCGGCTCTTGGCAAAAAACCCTGGGTTAAATATTGGCTGCATAATGAGTTTCTGGTCCTTGGGCAGGGCGAGAAAATGGCTAAGTCTGGCGAGAATTTCATTACTTTTGCTACATTAGAAGAGAAAGGTTATCATCCCCTGGATTTCCGTTATTTTTGTCTGGGTACACACTATCGCCACCCGTTGATGTTCAGCTACGAAGCATTAGATGGGGCCAAAACTGCACGGAAAAGATTGAATGAGAAAGTTATCGAGCTTAAAAAAGTGAAAAGCACGGCATCTGCTGTTCGGCAAAAGAAATATCTGGACCAATTCACTGCGCAAGTCAATGATGATCTGAATACTCCCCAAGCTCTCGCTACAATGTGGGATATGTTAAAAGACGGCGTGCTTTCGGCAAAAGATAAACTGGGTCTTCTCTTGAAATTCGATGCCATTTTCGGTTTGGATCTAAAGACAGCCGAAGAAGAGAAAATTCCTCCGCAAGTTCTTCGCTTGGCTCTAGAACGTTTACAAGCTCGTCAGAAGAAAGACTGGAAGAAATCTGATGAATTACGGGGAAAGATAAATCAGCTCGGGTATACTATTGGTGATACTAAGGACGGGTTTGAATTGAAGAAAGAGTGATTTAATCTTATGAATTCAGAAAAATCTTGTTTGGTAAGTCTATATGACCCCCATCCTGGATTTGCCGGGGCAGCGATTTCTCTTCCTACTTCAATGAGAGAAGCAGTACATCAGTACGGGGTGAGACGGCTTCACGCATTTTTATGATTTAGGGCTTAGAATCATCGAGGAAAGCGGCGTCATCCATTTCTTTCGACTGCTACGAGATCAATAATCGTATCTGTTTAGCTTTTCTGGTAATCTACTCTTTCCCAATACCTTTCTTAACCGCTTCATACACTTCCGGATATTTCCAGACGTCCAATAATTCTGTATGCAACACTGAAAATGTCGAACACTCGCCTTGCACCAAGACCTTTTCTGCACCATCCAATTCTGCATTGCGTTCCAAGACCACGCCATCGCCATCCTCACCATTCATCGCGCAGCCCGTCCCGATGATCGTTGTCACGGGAAGCGGTGGTAGGATCCCGTTCTTTAATTTGTTCATAAACACACTTTCAGCGTTCATGTCCTGACACTCACGCTGCTCGCCGATGACATCACAATACTCAGCAACATCGCCTTCGATTCCCTGGTGCGGCGTGCCAATCGTCACCAGCCTGGCGACGTTTCCTGCGCCGAAAATCTGCATGTATCTTCGCGCAACCAGGCCGCCCATACTGTGGGCAACAAGAATCACTTTTGGCCTTCCCGTCTGATAAACGATCGTGTCCAGAATCTCTTTCAGCCGCAGGGCATAGACATCGATGTTCTCGCTCTTTGCCTGAATAACGACATAATTCTCCGGGGTTTGCAACAGATCCACATAATAACTCGCTTTCATTGTCAGCGGGACGTTGAACAAGCCGAATATTCCTGAGGGCAGGTCCTTTTTCGTGTACATGGAAACCGCTCCGGCATTGACGAACCCATCTTTTTCCAGTTTCAGCTGGATGCCGTTGAACGCATCAAGACTATACTCATACGAGGTATCTTTGTTAACCGCATGGCCGTGCAGGAAAACGATTGGGTAATAAGAGGCATTTTCCCGGCAGCTTGGTTCCGTACAGCAGGTCTGACATTGTTGATTTAGGCAGCATTGGGCCGGCGGTTGTTCGAAGGTTATTACTGGCGCTATCGATGTAGAATCACCTGCTGTTTCTCCGGTAGAAACCGCTTTGGCGGTTATCGGCAGAACCGCAATTCCTGCTTTAATTGGCTCACATTCGGGGGGAATGTTCTCGAGGACTTTGAGAAGAACAGCGGGAGTAAGATCATACTCTGGGAAAGATGGAGTAGGAAGCAGGCGGCTAAAGAGTAATAATTCTCGAAGTACTTTTGTGTTTGGTGCGGCTGGGGGAATTTCTTCTCTGAGAGGGTTGATTATTTTCTGCTGCGCATTTTCGGAAAGTGTCTTGATTGTTGTCGTGAATTCCTCTGTCGTGGGATAATTCTGGGCAGCTGCCTGTTGTTGGAGGGTAGGTTTGATGATTGAGTTTAGTGCATGCAGATCGTGGACGGAGGCGCAGGCGGAGGTGAGATTAGCAGGTACTTGCCAGGCAAGTTCTGGAATGGTTGGTGTGGTTAGGCAGGAATTAAATTCCTGACACAAGACTATGGCGATACTCTTACTTTGGAGAGCGAGGGAAAGAACATCATGATTGGTTTGGACAAATGTCTTATTATCCAGAGCGAAAACTGTTAGGTTGTAGCTCTCGCTGACTGATTGTTTCATCATCAATGGTGTTCGGGAATTAAACGTAACTGTTACATTGTTATATTCCGAGATCGTTTTTTGGATCTCTGCCGCAAGTTCTTTATCGACTACTGTCGTTTCGCTGAGCCTGCTTAATACTTTCCCTGCTTGATCCATCGCGCTGATTGCGGAGTTGTACACGTTGAGATTCTGTTCTACGAGTGTTATTGCGGTGGCAATTTTAGCGTGCTGCTCGGGGAAATTAGAGAAAGAGATCTTGTTGGTTAACTGCAGATAGTCTTCGGCTAGCCAATAACTCTGCCATCCTTGAAATTGTTGGAAGAGGATAGTATACTCCGCTTCTGCTTCCTGGAGTGTGGCCCGCAGCGGTTCAACGACGAGCGATTCATTGATTTTGAGGATTGTATTTTTCTGTGATTCTATTGTTTTTTTTGCGGTGGTCAGGTTTTCTGTTTTGAGAGTTAGGTCGGCAAAGACTATTTCTTTTGCGGCCTGCTCTTCTGCGCTGAGATTATATTCGACCATGACCAGCCGGTTGCGCAGTGTTGGCTTCTCGTTGGTATGACAGAGAAAAGTTTCCCTGCCGGCACATTCCAGCCGCACCTGTATGGGGATCGTACCGTGGCCTTGTTCCGTGACAGAAAAGGAAACTTGCCGATCCAAGCCTCGTCCCGGCCGGAGGGTTGCCTGTTCTTCCGCCAGCACCGTTCCATCCACCATATTTTCAACTCGTAACGTACATTCCGCGCTGCAAAAAGGGTTTGTGGTCACGCTCGCCTTAACGAGGAGGGCTGCTGTTTCTCTTTTGGTTACCTGAAGCAGCTGCGGCGAGACTTCGACTGTCGCCACGACATTATTCCCCAAGAGGAAGTTGATATAAAGATAGATCTGCGTCCCGAAGAAAGAGAGAAGAATGATCACAGCTATAATCAATGTTATTGCTATCTTGCGATGCTCGTTCCAGAACCGGGCCAGCCTCTTTTTCATCCCCGATCATAAAGAGGAACAAAGCTATAAAGCTTACGGCTGGTGTACAACCCCTCCCACTTGTTGATGTTATCACTCACTCTCAATGCCTTCGGCTTTTTTTGTTTCGATTCTTTCTCTTACTACCATTATTTTCCACATAGCGGGCATGCCTGGCTATCCCTCTTTTCTGAACATTACTTGCCGATGCCAGCATCAGAATCAAGAAGAGAAAGAGAAGATAGCGCGACAGGCTACCCGTCGCGATGAGCGAAAAGAGATTCAGAAAGTCAATAATTGTGGCGATGAATAAAATGCCAAAAGCGTAGGTATGCAGGAAACAGAGATACCCCATTTTTCCCCGCCGGTGGAGGATCTGCGAACTGAGATAATACGCAGTGATTGCCCCCGCCAAGATAATATTCAAGCTTCCAACGACGATCCGGCTCGTCATTCCCATAAACCATTCTAACACCATAGTTTCACCTTTTTTTTCTTTTTTTGTATTTGTTTTATCTTTCTTTTTTTCGATTTGATTTTATTTTCCTTCTAAGCATCAACCAGGCAGGGAGCAGAAAAATCAACAGGAAAATAAACATGGTCAGAATAAGGAAAGACCTATCTTCTCCACCCAGAAAATAAACTGCTCTGCATCTCTCTTTCACAAAAGTGTGATCATACCATTGGTCTTCCTCCGTTCCCGCACCGTCCAGACAGCCGAAATATCCGTGATGAAACAGAAATGCGGGGAGCAGCTTTGCCGTCTCTTCTGCTCTCTGAAGCGTCGTCCGGTTGTCATATTCAAAGACATATTCTGCCACTTCTGCCGGATGGTCGAGAGCATACTTCCAGCCGTTCAATGAAGCATCGACAAAATTCTGGACCATCTTTGGATCCTCTTTAATAAACTGCGTTGATGCCAAGATCAATCCTCCATGGTCATCAATTCCGTAATCTGCGGCTTCGATGATGTGCAGATCATGCCCTTCCAATTTCGCGGTGACGGGCAGGCCGAAGAAGGATCCGGCAAAGACATCGACCGTATCGTTATAAAAATACTGCGCATTCTCTTCGATGTTCACGATTTTGACTTCATTGCGCGGAACTCTGACGTTCTCCAGAACCCTTTCGATAACCGCTCTGCTGAGTTCACTGCGTATGCCGATCGTCTTCCCGGCAAAGTCTTTCGGTGTCTTGACTATTGAGTTGGCCAGCATGGTAAAGACCACCGGTGATTTCTGGTATACGGCCGCGACTGCTTTGATGTCGTAGCCTTCCGTCCTTGCTGTTTTTAGACCATCTCGGCTGGCGATGCCAAACTCCGCGCCAGTTCTGAACATTTCTTCTCCGATATTGGTGGTGGAATTGCCTTCGATGAATCGAACATCGAGATTTGCATCGTGGTAATATCCCTGATGCAGCGCGGCGTAGTATCCAGCAAAAAGAAAATCGTGCTGATAATAGAGCTGGATGCGGATCGGTGTCGTCTGATGCGCCGCAGACACGAATAAAGTGAACGAGAAGATCAGCAGGATGCCGATGGCTAGCATTTTCTTCGCCGTCCGAGAAGATCAGCAGGATGCCGATGGCTAGCATTTTCTTCGCCGTCTTCTTCATTGGAGCTGTTTCTCCGCTGATCTGGTTTGTCTTTGGTCTCATTTTTAATTCATTTTTCCTCTCATTTTTGTCTCCCATTTCTGCTCGTCTGTTCATTTTTTATTTTTGAGTATCTTTCATCTGTTCTGTATCTTCATCAACTGCCGCGTGAATGCATAAGTCACGATGATGAACGTGAAAGAGATGAGCCCGATCAGCCCAAGCAGGATGTAAATGAGTTCTATCTCCGAACGCTCTCGGTTGAGGATGGTCAGCGAGCGTGTCGCCTCCGTCTCTTTCCCGGCAAATTCTGCCCTCACTCTCAGCTGGTAATTGCCGCTGTTGAGGTAAAGGGGAATATAGATGCTCTTGACAAATGTTCCTGATGTCTGGACGGCCACCGTTTCGCTCACTTCCAGGACGTCCTCTTGCTTACCGTCTGCCTGTTCGGCCTGAAGAGTATATCTCAAGACAATATCCTCCGGCTTCTCTAGACCATGATTGACGAGCCGTGTGGACACGACAATCGTCCCGCCCACATTGATCTCGGCAAATTCCGGAAGCAAAGCTATACTAATGCCCAGCGTTGGTGTGTCATCTCCATTGCTGGACATGACGCTGACGCTTGCTAGAGAGAGCAGCAAAGCGGAGATCAGCAGTATTTTCACGAGTTCATTGTTCTTCTTGTTCTTCTTTTTACTCTTCATTAGTGTCATTGTGGTCATCGGGAATGATTCTCCCCATCCTTTTTTTTCTTCTCTTTTCGTGTCATTTCCATCACCGGAAGCCCAGAGTGTTCATCCTGTTTTTTTTCTTGTTGACTAAATGGGGGCAGAAGATTTTCGATCTTAAAATTCACTTCAGAATCTATTGTGGAAGATAGTTGTTCATTTTGAACATTCTGAACCCGGAGAAAATCTTTTTTTATTCTCTGTTTATTCTGTGGATAGCTTTCTTGTCGGGATATTTTCTTAACTTTTCTGTTGCTGTTTCTTGCCGCGCGGCCAGCCCGCCGCATTCCCGTTTTTCTCTTTTTTTGCCATTTTTCCTGGCTGAGACTGAGAACCGCAAACAAGAAGAGGCCCAAGATGACTATCTCAAAGATGATCAACGGCAGGTTTTCTTTTCGTTTAGCGATCACGGTAAACGCGGCGCTGGATTCGGCCAGTTTGCTTTCTCCGGTTCTTTCTCCGTATACTATTTTTGTCTTAATCTGATATTCTCCAATTGGGAGAAGAGGAAGAAAGAGCGCACTGGCCAATTTCTCTTCCCGCCTGACCGCGAGATCCTCTTTCCATTCTTGGATCAGATCATTGCTATGCAGGAGTTGTATCGTCAAGAGCACTTCGGTGTCAATCTCCGTCCCGCCGAATTTGAGAAAAGTAATTTCCAAAGGTAGTTCTCGCGTTCCTTCCTCGATTTCCTGCCTGCCGGGCGGGATTGTCAGAATGATGTCAAAGAGTACTTCTGGTTCTTCCGGCCCCGTCCTTTCCTTCGTGCCGGCCAACGTGACGCATTTTCCCCGCTGCAGCGTCATCCCTTCGGGGCAGACAGTTCCGCCGTCACCGTTTGCCCTGCCGCCTCCGCTGCCACCACCTCCTGCCACAACAGTTGTTTCTGCTGCTGCTTCTGCCTGTGTTCCGAGCAAAGCCGAATGATTCAGGCCACTGACGATCAATGTGTTATTATCATCACGACAGGAAATACCTTGCTGAGTAATCCCGGAACTGTTGCCCAGGCAAGCGCTGAGATCTGTCTCATCCTCTTCCGTGCACTCCAAACTGATTTCAGCGAGAGAAGCGATCTCCGCATCTTTGACACAAAACGAAAGGAAAGAATCGTCCGTGATCAACAACGTTTTGGTCTCATTTTCCTGCAGCTGGTCACTGATGTTGACGATCAGCGCTGTTGCTGTGCGTGTAATGCGGATCCGGCTTAGGTTCAATGTGCTCGTGGAGAAGTTGTGTGAGAAATTGAGAAAAGGAGATGTTCCATCCTGAAAGAGGATGGTCTGTGTTCCAGTAAAGGTGTTCCCCGTTGGCGGCAGTCCTCCGACCGTGATGTTCAACTGGACAATTCCCGAGGCGGTTACGGCAGATTCGTTGCCTAGCAAGGTATCGTTGGCATCCGGAACAAAGTCATTGTCATCGTCTGTTGCATTGACCGTGAATTGGATGGCCGCGGAATTATTCTGATTGCCCAAGCTGTCATTCGCAATGAAGATGATCGTATACTGGCCAAGAAGCGGCGGGGAGACGAATGATCCATTATAGCGTTCAAGTGTATTCAGCAGGCTGATGATCTCGTCTGTCCCGTTGGGGTACGTGACGTTTGCCTGTACCTTATCGATGAGTGAGGCATCAGTGACATTGACTGCTAATTCGATTATCGCCGGATAATCAAAGATACTTCCTGATGTGGGGATAGTTCCCGAAAGAATGGGGGAAAGGGTGTCGTTGACGACAAAAGTGATAGCCGTAACTTTCATATTCCCCAATGAATCATTGGCAGACAAGCGTGCGGTATATGTGCCGACAGCGCTTAGTGCATCTGAGATCAGCAGTCTGCCGCTGACATTCTCTGTCTGGGCAAGCAGTGTGCCGTTTGGAAAAGTGAGATTAAAGATAACACTTTGCAGATTGGGATCGGCAGCAGACCAGGTGATATTGACCGCTTCCTCGCCAAGTTTGATGGTAGAGTCGTTGAGCGAAAAGATGAGTGTAGGGAGGATCGTATCGTTTACGCTGAATGTGATCTCAGTTTCATTTTTGTTTCCTGCAGAATCGTCGGCCAGTGCCTGGACTGAGTATATCCCCGAGCTGATGAGTTCTAGCGGCGTGAGGGTAAAGTTTCCAGAATTATTCTCGGAGCTGATGATCAGCGATCCGTTAGGAAATGTGATGTTGATGAGAGTCAGATTCAGATGGATATCACTGATCTGCCAGGAGAGCAGCAGACTGCTCTGATTTAACTCTGCCGTCGTCGCATTCAGCGTCAGGTTTATCTCCGGCAACGTCCCATCTACGGTGATCGTCCGCGGTTCGGTCAGGTTGATATTCCCCGAAGTATCATTGACAAACAGGCGGAAGACATACGTTCCTTCTGAAACACCGGTCTTGCTGGAGAAACAGAATGTATTCCCTCCTCCCAGTGTTGCTGACTCATTAACCCCGTCTAATTCCAAGCTGCATCCGCCGATCGCCACGAGATCTTCGATACTGGCATTGATAGTAAAGCTTGTGTTGACAATGGAATTGTTTTCCGGTGTGGGGTTGACAAAGGCAATCAGCGGGGCGGCAAGGTCTTGACTACTGCTCACCAGGAAGGTTGTGTTTGCCTGCTGCAGCCAGCCGGCAGAATCGTTTGCTTCTGTCCGAAGGAGATATGTTCCTTCCGCAACAAGCACCGTTGGCGGATAGACCAGCGCTCCACTATTATTATTTGTCTGGATAACCAGCGTTCCATTGGGGTAGGTCAGATTGAAAGCGGTCGTGTGCAGGTTGCTGTCATTGGCCTGCCAGCTGATGTTGATGGAGTCCGTATTGAATTCTAACACTGTGGCGTTTAGGGAGAGATTTAATGATGGCAGGATGGTATCTACAATAAATTCTCTGAGTGCTGTCTGGTTTTCATTACCAGAAGAATCCACTACATATGCCCTAAATGTATGTGCGCCTTCGCCAAGTCCGGATTTAACAGCATGACAGGTTACACTCGCTCCCGAACCGACAGTGGTCATCGTCTCATTCTGGCCGTCAAAAGCAAGCGTGCAGATGTTGATCTCAATATCATCTCCCGCGGAGAGATTGACCGTCACCGAACTCGCGTTGACGAAACTGTTGTTGATTGGGGTTGGGCTGATGAAATCAATCGTCGGCAGAGAGACATCTACATCTGTAAACGCCGTTGTTGTTTGGTTACTGTTTCCCGCAGAATCGTTAGCCATCGCCCGCACGCCGTAGACTCCGGGAACGATCAATTCGCTGGGACTTAAGATCAGCGGCAGGGAATCGTCGATCGTCTGGATGAGCATGGTTCCATTCGGGAACGTTACGTTGAGGACTTTTGATTCCAGATTTGTATCCTGCGTGGTCCAGGTGATTGTCGCCGTCGTCCCCACCAGCGGCACGGTAGTGACATTTATTGTCACGTCCAGCGCCGGGTTGATCGTATCCACGGTAATCGTCCTTGTTCCCGTTTGGTTTTCATTGCCAGAAGAATCGTTGGCATAAGCTTTGTAAGTATGCGTTCCTTGCGCTAATGCTGTTTTTGCCAGATTGCAGCTTACACTCGCGCCTGAGCCCACGTTGGTCATCGTTTCGTTGATGTCATCAAAAGTTAACGTGCATCTGCTGATCGCTACATCGTTTTCAGCGGTGATGTTAATCGTCGCCGTCGTGCTATCCCAAAAAGTGTTATTTCCCGGAGTAGGATCGACGAAATCAATTGTTGGTGGGTGATTATCCGTCACGGTAAACGTGGTGTTCGTCAGGTTTGTATTTCCTGCCAAATCATTTGCTTCTAATCTGACCAGATATGTTCCTAAACTGGTCAGAACTGCCGGGGGATAGGATATCTCCCCGCTGTTGTTGTTCGTTTCGGAGAGGAGTGTTCCATTAGGAAGCGTCACATTCAGTGCGGTCATCTCGAGATGTGTGTCATTTACCAGCCAGCTGATCTTAATTGAATCCTGTCCCAAGATCAGAACGGATGTATTCACAGAAAGATTTAATGAGGGATACGTTGTATCAACCGTAAATGTTTGCGTCTGTGTCTGGTTCTCGTTCCCGGTGGAATCGTTAGCATAAGCTTTGTAAGTATGCACGCCTTCCGCTAATGCTGTTTTTGCCAGATTGCAGTTTACACTCGCTCCTGAGCCTACTTCTGTCATCGTCTCATTGACACCATCAAAAGTTAAAGTGCACGCGGCAACTTCACTGTTGTCTGTTGTCGAGATATTGACCGTGGCCTGACTCGTATTCAGAAAAGTATTGTTGGCCGGAGTTGGATCAACGAAGTCAATAGCTGGTGTTGTAGTGTCTGTGCTCGATGTGTAGGTCACATTCAAGGTCAGGACATCAAAAATCCACGTCTTCGCTCCCGTCCCCCCTCCAGTCCGCTGCGCCTGCGCTTTTGCCAGCGCTCTCGTTGTTCCCGCGGCAAAAAACTGTGTACAATTCCATGATTCGCTGGCCGTCACGTTGATGCAAGTCACTCCTGCCGCTTCCGCCGCAAGGCACGCGGCAGAAGAGTCCGTCCAGGATGCGCCGCTATTGGCATCAATACCAACCGTACAGATGTGATTCGCGACATCACAGGCGGCTGTGCTGCACCAGAACTTATAACAGAGCGAGACTGATTTTACGGAAGCACAATCAGTGATGCTGCTATTGAAATACGTTCCTTGCACCCCTCCGTAACTATGATTGGAACCGGCGCGATACGAATCCCCCGTCTCGGCACTGGCATCATCGCAGAACAAGCGATCGCCGGTATCTTGGCAGATTGCTGGATATGTCCCTGCGCAGCTTACGTCAAAGAGATTTTGAGTCTGCTGAGTTGTCTGCCGCGCGCAGCTCTGGGCATGAATTTCGGTCATCGCTGCTTGTGTAAATGCTGCTAATCCCAACAGCAATAAGAGTAGAACTATCTCCTTGCTCCTGACGCGTCCTTTTTTCATGGCAGAACAAGCTTATTTTCGTTTTACGTCGTTTTATAGGTGCGTTTGACAGAATCAACAAAATATTTTTTTCTGGTTCTTGTTTAATCAAAAATGAACTTTACTGGGGAGGTTTTACCGCGAGGAATCAGAAAGAGTAAATCTCGGGTGGTTCATTAGGTAATTTTCGAGTCTCTTTTTGCTTTAGTTTATCAACGCAAAATTTAAATAAAAGCCAGACCTCTCTATAACAAAAGTAATAATCTCTTACTCTCCCTTTTACAATCTGGCGGCGGATGTAAACTTTTTTTGTGGAAATGGAGTAAAGCTATCCAAAAATTAAAAAGAGGCGGGATGCATCACATTTACCAAAAACGAAAAAAGGACGCTCAAGCTTCTTATCGAGGATGGGCGGGTTTCTGATACGGATATTGCTGAACATCTTAAGATCACCAAGCAGGCGGTGGGTAAGATCCGCCGTAAGTTAGAAGAGAGCGGGGTGATCATCGGCTATTCCACCAAAATTGATTTTGCCAAATTGGGCGTTGATGTTTTTGCCACGGAAACTGTGGCCATTGTTCCGCATTGCGGCAAAGAATCGACACATTGCTGTTCCGCTCTGCTGGAAAGCCCGCACGTGATCAAGCTGAACAAGCTTCCAGAACAGAATCGTTTTATGGCATTTTACGGCTTCCGCAATCTAGGTGAATTGGAACATTTTTTTAAGAATGGTCCGGAGCAGAATGGGGTAAGCAGCCATGTCTATTGCTTCCAGCATTCACCGATCAAGATTTTTTCGGGGAAGAGCCGCCTTAAGGATTGTTCGATCGGACTGCTGACAAAGATTGTTGATGAGATCTGATCAAAGAGACCTAACCGGAATTGGTTTCAGTGGGGGGGGGGGGGGCAGCTTCCGTGCTGTTCCCGTTATTCTGGGAAAAATGTTCTTCCAGATAGCGGATGATCTCTCCCGAATCCCCAATATATTTACCATCAATGGAAATGACCGGTACGGTCGGCACACCGCTTCCGATCGTGGGGCACGATAATTGCCGTGAACGGCAGTTCCAGCCGATGCAGGACAGCCCGTACTTTTGCACAGAATGGACATTCTTGAAACTGATATAAAGTTATTTTTGTCATTGTAAATCCGCTGTTTTTTCTATTCTTGTATTTGTTTAGCTTTTCTGGCGGGCCGTGCATCTGAGCGGAAATCTGCTACCATTTCATCTGCATCACGCTGTAGATTAGATGATTTCCGCACCAAGTTAGGAATCACGCATCTTCAGATGCACCGCTTGGCCCAGCCACCAGTTAAACAAATACTCATTCTCTATTTCTTCTTCAGCGCTTTCTCGATCGCGTCTGGATCAAAACCGACAATGATCTTGCCGTTGATGTCCAGCACGGGTACGCCCATCTGCTTTGATTTCTTAAACATCTCTTCCCGGGCTTTTTCTTTGCTGCTCACATCCAGTTCCTTGAACGCAATTTTTTTCTGCTTCAGGAACTCTTTTGTCTTTTTGCACCAGGGGCACGTCGGCGTCGTGTATATTGTTACGGCCATAAGGGCACCTCTTTTTTTTTGTTAAGGTTGTACGCAGCAGATTTGTTATTTATATGTTTTGCGCAATTCGGCTCTGGTGAGGGAAGGCTTACCATCCAATAGACTTAATACATACCATTTCGGCGCAATCCAAAAAGTGAGTGATAGCACCATATCGACCTGAAAACGAGGATGGCTGTGCCATCCTGTTTTCCGTTTGAGATGCGACTATCGCATCTCATCCCAGAAAATCGTGGATGGTTTTCTGGGCAGTGGTGATAATGGTGCTATCACTCAGAAAAGGGATTGTGCCACCCTTTCGTTAGTTTTAAATACTTTCTTTCTCTTACCCATCTCATGGTGATCCCCTCTTCCCTGCGGAAAAATCTGCTCATCCTTACAATCATCCTCTCTGTTATCGGCCTGCTGACTTCTCTTTATCTGGTCAAGAACCATTATGCGCCAGCCACTTCTGCTTCGTTCTGCGATCTCAGCGTTTCCGTATCCTGTTCTTTAGTTAATACATCCACTTTCTCTGTCTTTCTCGGTGTCCCCGTTGCCGTCTTCGGTGCGTTATGGTTTGTGGTTCTCGCCGCCTTGGCCTGGCGTGCACTGAGAAAAGATGGTGCGTTTATCTTTGGCCTGCTCGTCTGGAATGTCGTAGGAATACTCTCCGTCGTCTATCTGATTATTGCGGAAATCATCCTGCAGGCACTCTGTCCGTTCTGCACGGTCGTTCACGCAATCATTGTCATCACGCTGATTTTCTCGATTATCCTGTATAAAAGAACACCTAAAATCTCTGTTGAAAAAGCGCTGCGTGAACTGCGGACATGGATCATCGCCGTTTTCCTGATCACGATCATCATTTTCATTCTCTTTAACATCTCTTCAAAACAACAGGAAGATCATACGGTCCTGGCGCAATGCCTTACGGAGAAAGGTGTGGTGATGTATGGTTCCTCTCGTTGCGCGGTCTGCGCCAAGACGCGGGCGCTGTTCGGCCCGGCTTTCCAATACGTCACAGAGATTGAATGTTATCCGGGGCAGGAAAATTCCCAGACCGAACTTTGCCTGTCCCAGAAAATTGCCGGGACACCGACCTGGGTTATGGAGCAGGAGGGTATAGAACAGAAACGCCAGCAAGGCTTTTTGTCCATAGAAGAATTACAAACATTTTCGGGGTGTGAAGAATAAGATGATCTTCCCCGAAGGGCTTACCATCCCCATTCTTGTCGGAGCCGCTCTCCTAGACAGTATCAACCCCTGTGTTTTTGGGGTTCTGATCTTTCTGATTGCATTCATGACGAAGATGTTTAAGAGTGCCAATAAAATGCTTCTGGGAGGCTTGCTCTACACGGCTGTTGTCTATCTGACTTACTTCCTTATCGGTCTTGGTTTCTTGAAAGTGACGGTCTCCCTAGGCTTCTCCACGATCATCTATTGGATCGCTGCTATCATCGCCATCACTGCCGGCCTGCTGGAAATCAAAGATTTTTTCTGGTACGGAAAAGGATTCAGCTTGATGATGTTTCCGGGTACAGCCCGCCGTCTGCGATTTTATACGCAAAAAATCGAAAAGCTTCACCGCAAAGACGGATGGCTCACTTATGCTGCCGCCGCCCTGCTCGGAGTCTTTGTCGTCTTGATCGAACTTCCCTGTACGGGTGCGCCGTATCTGGCCATCCTGGCGATCATTGGCCAGGGTAATTTCAGTGCAGGTATTCCTTTGCTTCTCTTTTACAACCTCATCTTTATCCTCCCTTTGTTTGTAATCATCGGTATCGCCTATTTCGGCAAATCCTCTGCTGCGCTGGAGAAATGGCGGCAGAAACATCGCGGCCTGATGCGCCTGGCTGTGGGCTTGTTCCTCGTCGCTTTAGGTATTTTGATGATCATGACTGTTCCTTAGGGCTTGTTCCATAGAGCGTTCAGCAGATAAAAAATAAAAATCCCAAGCACCGCAAGCGGCGGGGTATTTTTAATGTTTAATACCCCGCTCTGCTGTGGGAAGAAAAGTTAACCCCATCGCCCCAAGGGGCGGGGTATCAAACAAATAAAGAGGTGAAACTGTGGCAAAGAAAAAAGCACACGTACAAAAGAAAGCGAAAGCAAAAAACAGCAGCAAAGGCGTGAAAAAAAGCTCTTCTCCAAAGAAAGGAAAGAATGTCTGCGATTTCTGTTGATTTCTTGCTTGGGTACCATACCCCGCAGTTCTACTGCGATGTTGATTCCAAGCAAGATTAAAAAATACCCCGGAGCTCTGCTCCGATTGGGATTTTTTATTTTTTTTCTTTATTTTTTGGATGATGTAGTCTTATGTAGACTTTATGCATAAACTCCCCCTCCCGCGCTCTACTATCTCTTGGTAATCCATTTACATTAAATAGACCAGAAAGCCTCTTCTTTTAAGATGAGGATGAATGGGCTTTCTAGCCTATTTATGTCACAAAGTGCGGGGATTAGAAAGCGTCTCATGGTTAGAAAATAATAAATACCATGATATATTTCTACTCTCCGTGCCGGACACTTCGGTTGTCCTGGAAAGGATGCGTCCATCGCAGCCTCTGTCAGATGTTCACCATTAATCGTGTGGCTGGACTATAACTCACGCGACGAAACCTACATTTGGTACGCTTCTTTGATGGCGCGAAGCAGATCACCGTTAAAACAAACCAGTAGGTTAAGTTTCGATATTGGGCGTTGTTTGCGGCACTCCTTCACCGAGTCCAGAGCACACTTTAACGTATGACTCCAACAACGCGATCAGGCAAAAAAAGAAAGAAACAAGGACCTAAATTGCGGCAGAAAAGACCGTCACGAGGTTCTCGTTCTTCCTCTTCTTCTTCTGCGCGGAAAAGCCCCCGTCAGGCTAGTGGTAAAGCCAAAGATTCTAAAGTGGTGAAATTAGTCCGTCTTTCTAAAAAGAATCGACGGAATGGTTATAATACTTCATTGAAAAAATCCAGCAGATCGCCGTTGTCAAAACTGGCTAACCGTCTGCATTCCAGGAAACGACGATAACCGTCATCATTCTCCGGTGGAGGTAACAACAGGTTAGATAGTTGAGATTCTTTTTAGGAGAGAGTTGCTTGGTCTGATTCAGTACATCTTACAGCATATCCCCTATAATTTTCTGGAAATATCTTTGTAAGATCTTCTGGCAACGGTTGCGTTAAATATGCTACAATGGTCATTTCCCATTTATTTATTCCAACCCCGCAAATGTATTCTTTCCACGGTTCAACACCTAGGTATTGTTCACCAAAAGCGGTCTTGGCATCTCTTAAATCATCATTCATTTTCACGTCCTCCATTTACTTTTTTATTCTAAATAAGAGCTTCTATTTTATAAATCTTTCCACAAGTACCCCCCTCACGTAACAATTATTATCTATAATCATTGTATCCAATTTTCTTTCCTTTCCAGAGATAAAATTTGAGCGATTATATTCCAGCGAGTGCTTGAAGCAGGCCAATCCGAACAAAGCAAAAGTTTCATTTGAGAAAAGAGTTCTCACACTGTGTCTCCCGATCGTAAAATGGGTTGTGTTGGAAAAGAAAGTATTGTCGCTGAGGTAACCGGTCTTTCCTGTTTCTTAATCCAAACATTTATTAATTTTTATCACTTTATCAACAATGAAAAGAGGCGCGTATGACTATCATAAAACCATTCCCCCGAGTAACTAATATTAAGAGATTAAAGCTTATCGCCAATATGATCCGTCAGGATATTATCCAGGCGTTAGTTGCCGCGGGCTCGGGCCATTCTGCCGGCCCGCTAGGGATGGCTGATGTCTTTACTGCTTTGTATTTTAATGTTCTCGTCCACAACCCCCAGAACCCGTTCTGGGAAGGGCGTGACCGCCTCATTTTATCCAATGGCCATATCTGCCCCGTCCTCTATGCGGCGCTGGCTAATACCGGCTACTTTCCCCGTGCTGAACTAAAGACACTGCGTCATCTGGGTACGCGGCTGCAAGGTCATCCTCACCGCACTGCCCTTCCCGGGCTGGAAACAACATCCGGGCCTTTAGGCTCTGGCCTAAGCCAAGCGGCAGGAGCAGCGTATGCTTTGCGCATGGACAAAAAGAAAAACCGGGTCTATTGCCTGATGAGCGACGGCGAACAGGAAGCTGGTCAGACGTGGGAAGCAGCGATGTTCGTGGGAAAGAATAAGCTTTCCAATCTCACGGCGTTTATCGACCGCAATAATATCCAGATCGATGGCACAACAGAAGAAATCATGCCTCTCGAACCGTTGGCAGACAAGTACCGTGCATTTAATTGGCATGTTTTGGAAATTGACGCTAACAATGTCAAAGCAGTGATCGATGCCTGCAATGAAGCACGCGCGATTACGGAGCGTCCGACGCTGATCATTGCTCACAATACTCCGGGAAAAGGCGTTTCGTTCATGGAAAACAATTATGAATGGCATGGCAAGCCGCCGACGGCGGAACAGGCCAAGATCGCTTTGCGTGAGCTGCAGGTCTGGCGTTCTCAGATCATGAGCGGGAGGGATTAGGATATGGGCAGTATCAATCCTCGAATGTATCTCATCGATGCACTATACTCTAAGAATGTCAAGAAGGTGAATACGCGTGACGGCTACGGGAAAGGATTGGTCAAAGCCGGAGAAAAAAATCCAGACGTCGTCGTCATCTGCGCTGACCTGACTGAGTCCACGCGCAGCTTATGGTTTCAGGAAAAATTCCCGGATCGTTTTGTCGAAGTGGGTGTAGCGGAACAAAACATGGCTTCACTTGCCGCAGGCATGGCCGCTACCGGGAAAGTTGTGTTTATCTCATCCTATGCTGCATTTTCTCCTGGCAGAAATAATGAGCAGATCCGCACGACGATTAGTTATAATAGCTGGAAGAGCAAACCGGGGAAAGAGATCAATGTCAAGATCGGCGGCGCGCATGCCGGGATCAGCGTCGGTCCGGATGGCGCAACCCATCAGCAATTGGAAGATGTTGCCTTGATGCGGATGCAGCCGGGAATGACGGTTCTCGTGCCGTGTGATGATGTAGAATGTGAAAAAGCGACGGTTGCCGCCGCTGAATATCCCGGGCCAGTGTATATCCGCTTTGGCCGGACTTCCTATCCTTCGTATACAACTATAAAGACGCCATTCCAGATCGGCCGGATCGAAGAGTTCCGCAGCGGAAAAGATTGTACGATTATTGCCAATGGTCCGCTATTGTATGAAGCATTAATTGCGGCAAAGAAATTAGAGAAAGAGATTGATTGTCAAGTATTAAACTGCCATACGGTAAAACCCCTGGATTGCGGCACGCTGCTTAAAGCTGTGCAGAAGACGGGGTGTGTGGTGACCGCTGAAGAACATCAATGGCTCGGCGGTTTAGGAGGAGCAATCGCTGAATTTATCAGTGAGGTCTATCCTGTTCCAATCAAAAGGATCGGGGTCCAGGATCGCTTTGGTGAAAGCGGCAATCCTGATGAGCTGTTTAAAGAGTTCCATCTGACCGCTGATGATATTGTTAAAGCCGTGCGTGAAGCAGTGAGGATGAAACAATGGCAAAAAAGAAAGTGAAAAAGACCGTGAAGAAGAAAACCGTAGTCCGGACAGCAGCGGGCAAGAAGCCGGCAAAAAAAGAATATTTCTGTCCTCATTGCGGCTACGAGGCATTCAAGCTGGCCCGCCTATCCAGCTGCCCGTTGTGTGTGATCTGCTCGGGCTGTGGGAAAGAAGTGCGGAAATGCCGATGTAAGGAGGGGGAATAAGTTTGTAGCAATGAATCCATTAAGATAATTTGGTTTGTTTTCCGTCTTGGATTCCTTTTTCTAACGCTTTTAATCTGGTGCAGATAATCATTCTAAATCTTGAGATGCCTTCGATTGACACGCTATTGTTCATTTTAAGCTTCTCTGCCAGAGCAAAACGCTCTTGATGTGATTTTAAGACCGTGAATTTATACTCATGATCATCTTTTCTTATTTTGAGGGTAATGTTACCTTTTGGGGTTGTTCCTTTTTCGATTATTTTCTCTTTTAATCTTAATCTACGCTTAAACTCTTTTATTTTCCTCTCTTTGTTGGCAAGTACAGTCAAGCGGTCGATGAGGGTGGTGTCAATCATGTTTAAGTTCCTCATAAATCTCCAGCAACGCATCTTTATGCCCCCAGCCATCACAACTGTTATCAATAATAGAATCTAATCTTCCTTTAAATTTTGGTATTAAATCAGAATTATTATTTAACATCTTAATTATCTGCTCAAACATGGTTTCCATACTGGAGTAAAACGCTTCATACATATCGCCGTATTCATGATCAATCTTTTCTCCATTTTCAAGATAAAAAATCATTAATTCCAAAAGGTGCTCTTGATTTTTAGATATTTTCTTAAAGTCAACGAGTGCTTTTCTTGCTTCACGAAGATTTGTCTTTTCCTGCCACAAAGCCTCTTTTATTTTTTGTTTATAATAGGTTATAGCCTCATCGGCTCCACTTTGCAGTTTTAACTTTAAGAAATCAGCATTTTCTTTTCGTAATGAAGATAATTCTAAAAGAAGCGCGTATAATTCTTCTTTTCCTAATTTTTTGAGTTCTTTCATTGCAGGATCTTGTCAAAACATTTATCGCACATACCGACGTGCCATTCTTTATTATGTGCAGAGATTTTGGCACTGCATTGTTTGCAGTTGTAATTCATCTCTTCGGTGTTCTTCATGTGAATGGTACGTTCTTTTACCGGTGAGGGTGGTTTGGGGCATATTATTTTGGCTTATCCTCCAATTCTTCCGTTTCTTTCTCTAATCTTTTCTTCTTTGTTAAATCTAGGTGATTTTCTGGAGAAATAACTTTAATTCCGAATGTTTTTTCGGCATCAGCTCTCGCTCTTCCAGCAACTTTTCCGCCTTCTTTGGCCGCATCCAATCCCTCAGCAAAGCCTTGAACTTCTTTCTTGCGCGTAGCTTCGGTGGTAAGCCTTTCACCGAGCATTGAAAAAATTAACTCTAAGTCATTCATGTGATCTCTGAGATTTTGATTTTTGAATTTTGGATCAAGCCTTTTTATCTCTTTGTGAATCTTTATAGGTACTCCAAAAGTAGCCTGAGAAATCTCGTTGGTTAAAATGGCGTATTCTCTCAGCTCTCCAATACCCCTTTTTTTCCATTCCTCAGTCAATTCCTGTCTGATGGCAATGCCTCTTAACCTCTTATCAATCCAATCTTTAGGATAGCCTTTAAGCTCATAATATTCTTTAGCTCTATCTTGTGCTAATTCAGGATTTTCAATCTCTTGAATGCGTTCATAACCAACTTGTGCCAGCCAGCGCTTGAATGGCTCGACTTTCTTAGAGGGAATCGATTGGATTAATCTTAACATGGTCTCCGTATTTGCACTGTCAGTCTCCCTTAATTTACCATCTTCTGCTGGCATTTTCAACAGTACGATTTTATCGTACGGTTCAAATCCTTCTTCTAGAAGCTTAGCTTTTAGGTCAGACCAATATCTTTTTGGAAGGGAACTGTCTGTCAAGACTGCTACAATATCTATGACGGAGAAGTGCCATTCCTCTTTGTGCCATAACCGGCGAATGTTTTTGCCTTCAAAGATAACTAAAGCGTTTTTTTGATTCATTATTTTTCCACCATCTTGTCAAAACATTTATCGCACAGATTGGCGTGCCATTCTTTATTATGTGCAGAGATTTTGGCACTGCATTGTTTGCAGTTGTAATTCATCTCTTCGGTGTTCTTCATGTGAATGGTACGTTCTTTTATCTTCTGGCAATTCTTTTCCGGTGAGGGTGGTTTGGGGCATATTATTTTGGCTTATCCTCCAATTCTTTCGTTTGTCATTTTCTACCGTTTTTTTTCCCAAATAATTTTTTGCTGAACTTGTCAAAATCAGAATTAAATAATCTGTCTTGAATAATCCTATATTTTTCAAACTCAGATTCAGCAAATTCTTTG
Organism: Candidatus Woesearchaeota archaeon; assembly: GCA_018302605.1. GTDB lineage: Archaea > Nanobdellota > Nanobdellia > Woesearchaeales > GW2011-AR9 > JACOZP01. The sequence goes on from JAGVZN010000010.1 coordinate 115,475, forward strand.
GCAATCGCAGCAGTTACTTTGCCATGATTTTCTAAAACTTCCCGACTATTAAATTTCAGAAACGCATTGAGTTTTTCTGCCCAATCTTTCATAGTTATGGGGATGTTTCTTTCTGCTTGATCTTCTGCAAAATCAAGATACATGGTAACAATCCGATTTAAAGCTTTAATCTCATCTTGCTTTAGATAATTTTTAGCTATTGAAACATCGCTTTTGATGATTTTGCCTTGAGGGGCATTCTTCCAAGTAGTTAACCCCATATACTCTTTTTTTGAATCTGCCCGTTTCAATACTAATTCCGGCGCTGTATGCTGATGAATGGCATAGTGCATCTTATTCTGGACTGTTGCAAAAAACTCTGTAGTGGTTCTTGAATTTTTATCATAATCCATGCTGGTAGCATAAATATCTGTTATTTTTTGATAAAAATTTCGTTCACTGGCTCTAATTTCCCTTATTTCTTCCAGCAGATAATCAAAGTATTGCTTATTTAAAAACGAGCCATTTTTCAACCTTTCTCTATCTAAAACGTATCCTTTTATAGCAAATTCTTTTAAAACAGTAGTTGCCCAGATTCTGAATTGGGTTGCCCTTTGCGAATTTACCCGGTATCCTATTGAGATAATAACGTCTAAGTTATAGAATTTAGTACTATATTCTTTCCCATCTGAAGCAGTATGTCGGAAATCCCGACAAACTGAATTTTCATCTAATTCCCCAGTATCAAATATCTCTCTGAGGTGTTCAGTAATAGTGCTTCTTCCTTTATCAAAAAGCTTAGCAATCATCTGCTGGGAAAGCCAAACGGTTTCATCTGCGTACTTTACTTCGATAGACTCTTCTCCTGACTGTGCGGTAAATATCAGGAATTCGGCAGTGCTGTTTCGGATGGCGAGGTCTTTAGTCATTTTTCTTCTCCGGTGAGGGTGTTGGGGGCATTTTATTCTCTTTTGACATCTCTTTCCACCTCTTTTTTAACTATTAGGAATTTCCGAATAGTTGATTGCTCATCTAATTCTTGATGTCTGCTTCTATTTTTGCTTATCTGATAAAGTCATGAAAGTGCGGGCAAGTCTTTTCTGTATGAATACCACAACAGCTTAATACATTGCTGACCAGACATGAATAATGATTTAGTTATTTGAGTCATCTTTATCGTGTTTTATCCTTTTTTTATCAGTAAAATGTATTTCTTTGGCATCCTTTGAAGTGACAACTTTTTCTCCAAGCCTTTTTTCAATTCTGTCTTTTGCAACTCTGGCAGTTTTTCCGCCTTCTCTAGCGATTTCTTTGCTTTTTCCAAGTGTTGCAGGGTTTTCTTTCTCAGAGATTTCTTTTGTGGTCGCTTCTGCAAGCATGTTCAGGATAAGTTCAATATTGGTCATATTATCCCTTAAGTTTTCTTTTTTCAGACCTTTAAATTGCTTATACTCTTTGACTGTCTTGCCAGCCCATGCTTTGGTAATCTCAGTGGTAAGAATAGCAAAATCTTCCTGTTTTGAAATGCCAACCCTGTTCCATTCATCAGTTAATTGTTTTCTGATTTCAATCGTTTTGAGTCTCTGATTTATCCATTCCTCAGAATATCCTTTTTGCAGATAAGTTCTCATAGCTCTATCAATAGATAGTTCTGGATCTTCAGTTTCATCAATTCTTTCTCTTCCAACCCTTGCCAGCCACATTTTGAAAGGTTCTGCCTTTTTTGAGGGGATTGATTGGATTAATCTTAAAAGCTGTCCTGTGTCGGCAACATCAGTTAGGTAAAATTTGCCATCCGACGACTGCATCTTCAGTCGGTTACAATTTGTAACCAACTCATCTCCTTCTTTTCTGAGCCTGAATTTGAGGACTTTCCAATAATTATTAGGACTTGGACTATCTGTCAACACTTCAATAACATCAATAATAGAAAAATACCATTTCTCTTCATCTTCTCTCCACTGCGTCCGTACTTTCTTATCTTCAAAGAGCTTGATGGATTTCTCTGTCATGATATATTAAAACTATGGGGAGTATATAAGCCTTAGGCGTACTTGACCAGTGGGCGAGTGGCTTTTATCTAATCCCAAACTTCTTACAAATGAGACACTTATTATTTCTCCAAGAAAATGTTCTCTTCTGCCACTCTTCATCTGAAAGGTTGCAGATAGTCTTATCAGATCGAATTAGAGTAAGGAATTTGTTGTGCGTCATCTCAACTCCTCGCATTTTCTTGGCCAGTTCCTGTAGTTTAGGAATATGGTCTTCTTGACGTTGTTCATCAAGATAGCATTTTCGAGTGCAATAATTACCATAGTACCAATTAACAAGTTGTTGGATAGGAACGGCTTTTTTCATTCCAACCTCCTTTGCATCTTTCTTTTGGAGGTTTCTGCAAGTCTTCCCTCTTCAGCTGCTCTTTTCCGTTGCAACTTTTGAATATCTTCTTCGGCGGGGAGATTTTCTGGAACAATTTTATTTTTTAGTAAAACTTTTCGCATTTCGCTATTATTCTTTACGTGTTCTCCAGTTATTCGAATCTCTCCCTGAAGATTATTCTGCTTTACCTTAAAGTTAGTAATTTCTGTTGCGAGATTTTTGGCAGCGATGGTCACTGTTGGCAAGAAATCAGCTAATGGCCTGCTCTTTGGGATTTCTAACTTCTTTTTCATTTGCGAAGTGTTCAAACCGCCGAATAACGCTTCATCCCCTTTGCTTCTGATTCGGGCAAAGCCGTTTTCGTCAACTCCTCGTTCATAAATTAGCTGAGATAACTCCGTTTCGGCTGCGATGAGCTTATTTCGAGCTTCAAGCCTTTCTCCTAAAGCTATCCTCTGCTCGATTATCTCCTGTTTTCTGGTTTGAACAGCAAAATAACTCTGGGCAAAGGCAATTTGTTCCTTTCTGGGATCGCCATTTTGAGCAATAAGATAGCAGGCATAGCGGGTAAGCATGAAATCGTCTATTTCTTTTGTTGCTCCTTTCGGCATAGCTATCGTTTTGTTGACGCCAACAAAATGATCTTCAATTCTCTGTTGAGATTTGTAACAGGAAATCTTAGCTTTTTCAATGACTTTTAGAAAATTCCTCCATTCATCATAGTCTAAAAGTAATGGTTTCTTTTTTCATTTAGATTCAAAGAAGAGGGTGGTATATAAATATCATTTGTGGACTTGACCAGTGGGGAGTGGGTTCTCGATGCGTTGTTGAGAAGTGAAGATGATCCGGCTGGATTTCAAGAATCTGGGCGTGAACGGTCTCTACGGCTACAGTCAGGGTGGAAAAGTGGTTGTCTCTGCCAAAGACAGTGTGAACACGCAGGTAAACACGCTGGTTCATGAGATTACGCATGAACTACTCCATCACCCCAGTGATCTTACAGAACAGCAGAAAGAGATTGAGGCTGAGGGAACGGCGTACGTGGTGTGTAAGCATTTTGGTCTTTCGACCAAGAGCTTCACCTATCTGGCCATGTACAAAGCTGACTCCAAAGAGATCATGGCTCATTTGGAAGCGATTGCGAGGGCGAGTAAGGAGGTGATTGAATTTTTGATTTTTATTTTTTAGATGTAAGAGTTTTTCTGTTTGCATTATACATAGCTTTTTGGAAGTTAAATTTTTCGATTTGGAAGTTAAATATTTGTAACTTGGAAGTTAAGACCAAACTTTATATAACGCCTAGTTTCTCCTCTAGTCATGTCAAAAAAGATGGTGGCTGATAGTCCTAATAATTTTACCTTTACTGCATTAAGGGGCATCCAAGCAGGCAGAGAATATTATGCCGTAATGTGTCCTCTACGACTTATCCCACGAATGTTCTTGTTTAATGTTTCATAAAATCCTTCAAATTCATGTTCTTGAAAGCCATTCATTAATTTTTGTTTGTTCATTTTGTATTTCACGGTGTTTTCTTTTAAATGTTTTAAATCTATCTTATTCTATTGATTTTTCCTAACTCTCCCACAATCCAAACCATCGCTTCTGTATCCCTTTCACAATAGCGAAGCAAGTCTTCCCTGATCTTCTTTCTAGCTGAAGCAGTCAGTTCACCAAATGTCATATCTAAGTAGGCAATAGAAGCACAATCTCCATCTTTAATATCCAAACCTTCATATCCTTTCCCTACCAGAGCAGGTAGAACTTTCTTGATGGAAGCAGAGCCTTTCTGCTTGGGGTTGTAATAAAGGAAATCCTTAAAGGGTTTATACAAATCAACAATCCTTCCTAAGAGAACATCAACCCAGGCTGTATATTCTGGAAAATCTTTTACTAACTCTTTCAATACTGACCCCTCAAAGCCTTCAAAGTACACTAATACGCTTCCAGAAGCAGGTAAATATTCTTTCAAAGCCGCCAGAAACTTAGGTCGAGGATCATCCTTGCCATCGTGCAGGTACTCAAAATGTTTCGTTTTACCATTCTCAACTACATGCAGAGAAAACTGAAACGGCATCCGTTGATACGGTCTTGTTCCCTGAAACTCAGGAACTGCAAACGAACACGTTTCAAAATCAAGATGGCAGGCTGGTTCTCGAATTCCATCTAAAAATTTCTTAATTCTAGCCTTCTCGAGATGAATCTCACCACTTTTCTCACATTTTAATTGAATAACTTGTTGCTCATTAGACAGAACATCATCAGGAACATCTTTCAAAGCATGAATTCCTTGCTCAAATAGTTTCATACTTTTTCTGCTGTTATACAAGTGAAAGACATGATTCTCAGGTAGAAAACCCCAACACTCTTCCTTCACTTGGCACTTTTTTGGGATAGTGCAGTAATTCTTCTCTGCACTATTTGGGAAAGTAGGGGAATTAACAATACCCCACAGAAATTCAATATTCTTTGGTACTTCATACTGCAATTCTTCTACATCTTCGGTCAAATCCTCTTGGACAAATAGTTTATGAACATCAATTTCTCCATCTCGAACGTATTGATTATTCAACAGCAGAAGAAAGCATTTTCTGATCTTCAAACCAGCTTTTCTATAGACGTATAATTGAAATGATAAATCCCAGTAATGGTCCTTCTTAATTTTGCTACTGCTTTTGACTTCAATAATATCCCATTCATCTTTACCCACAGGAACGAGAATATCCGCTCTGCCATAGAGGTTATCTACTTGCAGAGCGGCTTCAAAGAGAATTTTTCGTTTTTTGAGCAGTTCTTTTGATTTCTGAATATTTTCAAGATAATCTGCTTCGGGAATATCGATTCCCTGAGGAAAGAGTTTCTTTGCCCATTGTCCGACGATCCTTCCTTGTTCAAATCTTCTCAGAACGCCGGGTGAATGGGGAGGAATATTTTCTTCATCATGATACTTCATCCATAGGTGTCCCGGGCATTCCATTCCTGTTGTGTAATCGGATTTGGAGAGTGGTTTCATGTACGTATTAATTCCTCTGTTTTGTTGATGAAATCTAACACTTTGTCTTCGTAGTCTTCTACCATTTCCCTGCTAAACTTAATATTTGTGGCATAACTGGCTTCATGCCTGTCCTCTTTAAGGTTGGTGTAGAGTTCTGCATCCTCTTTGCTTATAGACAGTTCATGTAATAGTTTTGCTTCATCTTTCGTGATAGAATATTCCTGGATAAGGATTAGAATTGTGGCATAGTGATTTTTGGAGGAATAATTTCTATTTGTAATGAGTGCCAAAGCACAATGGTATATGCGTAATATAACGTTACAATAAGCCAATCATTGAATTTGTGGTGTTCTTTGTTTAGTTTGTAGAATTCCAGATTATGCCTTGCTTTTTTAAGATGAGAGTTCACCAATTCTTTGTTTTCTTGAATCTTTTTGATATGCTTTTTGGTAATGAAGAAGTCTAGCTCTTGTCCTAAATATTTTTGGTCTGCAAATAATTTATCAATATTCATTTAGAATAACCTCATAGAAATTTTGTTCTTTGTGAATGGGGAAGCCTGTTTTTCTCGCTTGCATAATCAGATCATCTTTGTTCTTGATAAATTGATCCGTAGTTGTTTGAAATAGGGAGAATGGATATTTTGAGGTTATTTCGGCTTCTTTTTTATTTTCTGTTAAGTCTATTTTTTTATTAGCTACTATCAATAGGTCTATATCACTTCTGTTTTGTTCTTCCTTTCTGGAAGTTGAGCCAAAGATGATGATAGTATACGTTTCTGTAGGGATATTTTTGAGAAAGTTTCTGAGGGGAACTTTTACTCCCAGGTTTAAGCGGTTGAACTTTTGCATTGCTATTTCTGAAAATTTAAGAGCAAACAGTTTCTTATCTTTTACTTTATAGAAAGTATTTGATTTAGTTTTTTCTTGGTTCAGGGTATTATTTCTTACCAGTTTTGTTAAGGTATTGGTTAAAGAGCTGTCGGAGAGCTGGGAGAGTTCTTTTATCTCGTTGAAGTATAAACTATTCTTTTTGCTTTCAAAATACGCGTGATATACTTTATCTTCTGGTTTCAGTTGTTGGGGGATTTTCATTTTAGACTGATACGGGGGGATTATTTATAAACACTTCTGTTTTTGGAGTGATTACTCCTGTTTTTGTGGTTTACTTGTTCAAATCGTTGGAGAACAATGGAACGGCGAGGCGGAATATTTTCTTTATCATGATACTTCATCCATAAGTGTCCTGGACATCCCATGCCGGTGGTGTAATCTGATTTGGAGAGTGGTTTCATGGTTTAGTCCTCATGATGATAGAGCGTTACAATATCTTTAGTTTTTAAAATAATGACTTTATCTTGCTTTGCAAAATGCTTATCGTCAGACCAGATAATAGAGTGTTCTTGACTTAATGCTGCGGCAATAAATGGGACGTCTTCAGGATCAATGTGTCCCATGATTCTTTTGGCTTCATTCCAATAAGCAGTCAATTCTTCAGTAGGAATAAGCCTGATGAAGCGGAAGAGAGTATTGAGGATGATCAAAAATTCTGATTCGGAGATCCCGGACTTTGTAAGGATCAATTCTTTATACTTTCTAATCTTATGGAAAGAGATCTCTGGAAAGCAGAAATCTTGTCCGGACTTGACAATTATTTCTCTCGTTGTAGAGTCTCTTATCAGTGCAGAAAGAAGAATATTGACATCAGTGATGATAATCATCGTGAAGCTTCAATCCCGATTTAGATCTTCAAATGTCTCTGCTTTTATTTTTCTGGAGATTGTGGAAATATCTCTCTGAGTTAATTTGCTCTTCCTAGCGATTTTATCCATCATTTCCATCATTTCCATCTTCTGCGAGATCGATTTTCGGACTACTTCACTCCATCTAATTTCGGAGTGCTTTTTCATTCGTTCCTGCAGGTCGTCAGGCAAGGCTAAAGTTATATTTCCCATAATGTGAGAAGATGTGATATCACATATTTAAAGGTTCTGGTTTTAATGGCTCTCGAGCGGAAATTGAGCACCGGCTATCGGACGATCAAAGCGAATTGTGAAATATTAGAGCGCTTTGGTCAAGTCCACATTAAAGAACAGATCCATCCGGCAAATGGTCGCTCATCCCATCTTGTCTCGATTACTTCGCAAGGTTTCGATACAATTAAGAAAAAGAAATAGGCTCCTGAACACTAGAAACCAATATAAAGAAGCAATTCTCCAAAGACTAAGAGGTGATTTGCCATGACAACTAAAATCATTAAAGAATTACAAGATATCAAACGGAAAGCCGCAATTATTAATCAGAAGATCGGAAGCGCAAAATTATCCTATCCGCAAGTTTGTCAATGCGGTGAAGAACTGGATCTTGTCTATGATGAAATCTTCTCTTTCGAAAGTGCGCTCCTCAAGAATGACCCCTTTGTAGAAATTGGACGCTATGGTCAAGAATCAGCGTATATCTTCAAAACATTGCGCACAAGCCATTCTCCACTTCCAAAGAAATTTATTGTTTCTGAACTGAAGAAGTTTGAAATCCATCCCCGAAGAATCGAATACTGCATGGAACTTCTTCGTAAGACCGGCGAGATTTATGAACCGAAGAAAGGGTTTGTTCAGAGAATATGATTATTTCTTTTTTTTCAATTCTAACCGACGCTTGACAAATGCTTCTAACTCTTTTAACTCTCGGGGATGATATCTCTTTGTCTTCAGATACATTTCTAGAATATCTGCTCGATGGTCAATACGTGGCTGATCATACATTTGTATTGCCGACAACTTGCTACATTTCTGATGAAGTATTTTTATCTTTGCAAGAATAGCCTCATCTGCGATTACTTTCTCTGATTCAAACTTCAGTCTTTCATATTCTTCTTTAACATCTTCCTGAATTTCTTCTCTCAATTCTTGTTCTCGTTGTTTCTGGATATTTTGTTTGGCTTGTTTGTATAATTTGATGTCCATAATTCTCTCAAAAGATTCACATTATATTAATATTCTTGATAAGAATATTCTGACTTGAATAATACATCATTTCCAAATTCTTAAAATTCAGCCAAGAGTGAATTTTTGCCCAAAAACTATCTTCCTTTCAAATTCTTAAAATAAATAATCTGCCGCTCCCTCTTTAACGCTTCGGTCTTCGTCCGAAACGTACCCAGTACTTTCTTTCCATCTTTGGTATACAACACCCATTTGTACCCTTCTTTTTTAATGACCATTACAACGGCACTCGCCACGCCGCTCTCTGCACGACTTCCGACAACGCCGGATGAACATGAACCGTTGACCGAATAATTTCCAGCGCTTTCTTCCGGTTCGCCTTCATCGCCACACAGACCTCGTGGATCAGCGTCGCTGCATCCGGCCCGAGAATATGACAGCCCAGAATTTCTTTCGTTTTCTTGTCAACGATAAACTTGACAAAGCCATCTTCTTCAGCTAATGCCGCGCCCATCCCCGTATTCTTATATTCATAGACCCCCACAACGTACTTCTTTCCCCGTTCTTTTGCTTTCTCTTCGGTCAATCCCACCCCTGCTACCTGCGGCGAACTGAAGATCGCATGCGGCATCGGATAATAATCTACTGCTTTGCGTCCCGGAAAAACTGTCTTGCGCTTTCGTAACACTTCCTGTAATCCATATTCTGCTTCCAGATTGGCGCTATGCTTAAACAAATAATGACCGACAACATCGCCGAGCGCCCACACATTCTTCGCCGAAGTATGGAGATATCTATCAACAATGATAAATCCTTTCTCGTTTATCTTTACTCCTGCTTTTTCCAGCCCTAATAAGTCGGTATTCGGCCGTATTCCCGTCGCGATCAGAATCTTCTCCGCAGTTACCATCTTTTTCACACCATTCACTAAACATTGCACCCGTAGACCTTTTCCAAAACGCGCTACTGCCGTCACCTCGGTTTTGAGATACACTTTCATCTTCTTCGTCCAGAGCCGGGTGAATGTCTCGGCTACATCTCCATCTTCATGGGGGATCAATAATTTGTTGCGCTGGACAATCGTCACCTCCGTACCCATCGCTGAAAAGAAATGCCCCAATTCTGCGCCGATGTATCCCCCGCCGATAATCACCAGGCTTTTGGGCAGTATCGTCAGGCGCAGCGCTTCTGTACTTGTTAAAAACGGCACTTTTTCCAAGCCGCGGATCGGCGGAAGCGCTGGTCGTGAGCCGGTGGCGATGACGATTTTCTTGCCTTTGATCTGCTCGCCATTCACTTCAATCGTCTGCGCATCAACAAACACGGCTCTTCCTTTGAATAGCGTTTGGTTCTGCGTGGCTTTCACCCCTTGCTCAATGGTGCGTGCATCTTCATCTACCAGAGAATTTGCCCGGCTGGTCACGTTCTTAAGCATAACATTTCCTAATTTTGCGGAAAGACCGACTTTTTCAGCATTATTGATCGCTTCTGCCACATCCGCAGAATGAATAATCATCTTAGAAGGGATGCACCCCCGATTCAAGCAGGTCCCGCCTAACGGGCCGTCTTCGATAATCGCCACATTCAGTCCAGCATCTGCCGCTCCTGCCGCCACATCCAGTCCAGAACCGGCGCCGATGACGATCAGATCAAATATTTCCATGACCACCTCTTTTTGGTTAGAGAAGTTTGTTGATAAATCATTGAATTATGCAAACTTCTCGTTAGAAAGGAAGCATTAATCGTATTTAAAATATTCGTTGTGGGGGGGGTATTTGTTTGGCTAGTGGCTGGGCCAAGCAGTGTATCCGAGCGGCAAATTTAATCCCCCCTTTAAATCGTACGTATTAAGTCTGTGCTGGGCAGGTCGGCCTGCCTCGTCTCGCCCAGAAGCAGAGATCAGTTGAACTGAAGAGTTATTCTCAAAGATAAGCGAGACCATTCTTGACCAAGCCCGCACAGACTTAACTTAATACGTACTTTAAATCGTAATCTTTATTAACCTTTAAAATACCCTTTTCGGGTGCAGAAAAAATCATATCAAACGCTCGGTGCAAATATCCTCCCTTCCCACTATGATCTGCTCTTCGAGCCAGACTTTAAAACTTTCACTTTTAAAGGAACAGCATACATCGTTGTCTCCATCAAAGAACCGACAAGAATCATCAAACTACATGCCAAAGAACTGATCATCAAATCTGCGGGGATCCGCCAAACCGATCTGCACCTGCCGGCGAAAACAAATTATAATGTCAAAAAAGAAGAATTAACTCTTACTTTTCCCCAAGCGGTGTACGGAACAGCTCAGATCCATCTTCAATTCACGGGGACTCATAACGAGGGTATGTACGGCTTCTACCGCAGTTCATATCAGCACAAAGGCAAAACGAAATACCTCCTGACTTCTCAATTTGAGCCGGCCAATGCCCGGGCGGCTTTTCCCTGTTTCGACGAACCAGCATTCAAAGCGACATTTGATGTCTCGTTGATCGTTGACCGGAGGCTTTCTGCTCTCTCCAACATGCCGATCAAGAAAGAAAGTAAGCTCTCTTCCCAGCGGAAGCAGGTCTCTTTCTACACCTCGCCGCGCATGTCTACCTATCTTCTCTATCTTGGTCTGGGCAATTTTAAATCGATCCAGACAGAACACCGCAATGTTCTTATCCGCGTTTGTACTGTCCCAGAAAAAATCAATCTTGGCCATCTCGCTTTAGATTATACTCAAAGATTCCTCGCTTTTTTTGAAACCTATTTTCGCATCAACTATCCCCTGCCCAAGCTGGACATCATCGCCATCCCCGACTTTGCCGCCGGCGCGATGGAAAACTGGGGTGCAATCACCTTTCGGGAGATTGCTCTCCTTGGAAATGAAAAGACGTCCGTCGCGGTCAAGCAAAACATCGCCATCACCGTTGCCCATGAGCTTGCTCACCAGTGGTTTGGCAACCTTGTCACAATGCAATGGTGGGATGATCTCTGGCTCAATGAAAGTTTCGCCACGTTCATGAGCTACAAAGCAGTCAATGCGGTCTTTCCGGAGTGGGACTTGCCGTTGCAATATTTTGAAGACACGATCGCTGATGCGCTTTCTGCAGATGAGATCGAAGCAACTCATCCGATCAATGTTCACGTTGATACGCCGGGCGAGATTGACGAAATCTTTGATAACATCAGTTATGATAAAGGGGGAAGTGTCCTGCATATGCTGGAAGATGCTGTCGGTGAAAACGCTTTCCGCTCTGGACTAACTGCATATCTCCGGAAACATGCCTATCATAATGCCACCAAACTGGATTTATGGAAAGCCATTCAGGCAGCAAAGAAAGAAAAATTTGTTTCGACGATGGTGCACGGCTGGATTACCCAATCAGGATATCCGCTGGTCAACGTCCAGAAAAAAAGAAAAAATTATCATCTTTCCCAACAGAGATTTTCCCTTCTCGGTAAAAAACACGCCGAGAAATGGATCATCCCCATTCGCTATGGCACCGACGATCATCGCGCCGGCACGGTGATTCTCCGCCGGAGAAAAGCCATCCTTCGCTCGTCAGCCAATTGGCTGAAGATCAATTTCTGCCAGCCGGGATTCTATCGCGTGAAATATGATCCGGCCTTGTTAACCCAGCTCGGCACTGCTTTGGTTCAATCAAAACTGTCTTCTCTGGATGGCGCGGGAATAGAAAATGATCTTTTCTCGTTGATGTTCTCAGGTCATTATCCTCTTGTCGATTACCTGGAATTCATCGAGCGTTACTGCCTGGCCGCAGAATACCCACTTAATTCCAGCATTTCCGGCCATCTTGGCTGGCTGTTGCGTCTCACGAAAGAAAGTTCTTCCGAGCTGATCGTCAAGGAAGCCAGCTTGCTCTTTCATCTCGAGCAGCTGAAAAAAGTTGGATGGGAGCGCCAGCGGAATGAAAAGAATACAGCCACTCTGCTGCGTTCAATGGTCATCAGCAATCTTGGATTAGCCGGCCACCAGCCGACACTGGACAGAGGAAAGCAGCTCTTCCGGCAGATCCGTCGCGGCAAAGCTGTTGATCCCAACCTGAAAAGCACGATTTACGTACTCGCTGCCCGCCAAGGTGATGAACAGATGTTTTCGTATTTCGCCCAGCGCTATAAAAAAGAAACGCTCCCCGAAGAAAGCCGGCGGCTCCTCCGCGCATTAGGGATGTTTCCCTCTCCGGCACTCGTCCATCGGGCGTTGGCCTACTCGCTCTCCACCGTTCGTCTCCAGGACTCGTTCATCATCCCTTTTGTCATCTCGCTTAATCCGGGGATGGATGAACTGCTCTGGTCCTGGACAAAAAAACACTGGCCGCAGTTTATGAAGAAGTTTGCCAGCGGCACGCACATGCTTGCCTCGTTTGTCAAGACAATGTCCTCATCTTCGGAAAAAGCGCTGGGTGATGATATTGCCCGTTTCTTCGCCCAAAAAAAGAATCAGCGTGACGATGTCCGTCTGGTCGTGCAACAGGTTCTGGAACACATCGAGATCAATCAAAGATTCGTGGGGAGAAATTGAGCGTTCTTTAAGAAATCCCGAAGAATATTTCTTTCAAAACGTGATGAATCTTCCGCGGCAAGACGGCTTTTCAAGAACTGATAATTTCGAGAATAGTTGGAAGATGCATTCTCAAAAATAGGTCGTTCCGCCCACTCTAAAGGCATAGCTTCTAACTGATGCCCGTATGCACGCACTTCCATGATTGCGTTAATCGTCTCCGGAATTAATCTATCTTTGTTTTGGATCGTAATCCGACGTTGGTGATCGATCGGGATGCCGCCACACCAATCTGAAGCATGGACATATTCATGATCTCGGATGATCGAAACAAGTTCGTCCGCCGGCACAAAGAGCGCCGCGGGATAGACAAAGATAGCCGTAGGAGTGCCTGCTCCCATTGTTTTTTGATCGAACATCGTCGTGGCAACTGTACTAGTATGTTGTCTCATTACCCAAAACAAACCAACGCGGTCGCTATTCCAGGCGTACTTAGGGAGGTGTTGTTGCAATGCCCGTCCGCAGTGTTCTTCTGTTCGACAATAGACTATTTCTGAAACTGCCGCGCAGGGATGTTCGCCGAGAAATGAACTAAGATAGTCTTCCAGTACCGAATCAGTCCAATATTTCTTGGTGGTCATGTTGACTTTTTCTAATTTCTGGGAGTGTACCCCACTTCTTTCAGGAACAGCTTGATCGTCTCCCTTTCCAGAGGCATTAATGTTGAATATAACAGCAAATCCAGTGCACGAAGATGTTCCTGACATCTCTGTTTTGCCGCCCGCCCCATTCTTTCTTCTTTCAAGTACTCGGGCATGACCGCCAGTTGATGCCTGTATGCACGCGCTTTCATGATTCCGATGATCGTTTTCTTCAGGAATTGCGGCTCTTCTTCGGCGGTTATGCGCCGCGTAGCGTTGATGGGAATGCCGTCAAACCAATCTTGGACATGAACGTATTCGTGATCTTTGAGCAGGGAGATGCATTCCTCCGGCGAATATTCTTTAACTACAGGATACACGATAATTAAAGAAGGCGTATGCAGTCCAAGACGATAAGGATCTGAGACCGTTGTGGCAACCTGGTTTCTCGTCTTTGTCCTTCTCCACTGTAGGGCTACGACCTGCTCGTTCTGATAATGATCCGGCAGATGTCTTCTCAACGCAGAGCCGTACTCTTCTAATGTTGGGCAGTAGACAAGCTCAGCGACGGCTTCGGAAGGATGCTCCCGAATCATCTCTTGAAGAAAATTTTCTAATTTTTCATCCGACCAGCGGTGTTGTCCTGCCATATCTTTTGAAAAATCACGATCTTATAAAAGATTTTGGGCTGTTTGCATGTATTAAGTCTGTGCTGGGCAGGTCGGCCTGCCTCGTCTCGCCCAGAAGCAGAGATCAGTTGAACTGAAGAGTTATTCTCAAAGATAAGCGAGACCATTCACACAGACTTAACTTAATACATACGGCTGTTTCGCCCATTAACCCTTATTTCATAGTAAATAATGTTTATATAAAAAAACAACATCAGACATCTATGCCGCGACCTAAAGTTTTTATCACGCGAAAAATACCGAATGCTGGCGTTGTACTCCTTAAGAAATCTTGTGATGTTCGCATCTATCCACGGGATCAGGCCATTTCCCGCCAAGACTTACTCAAAGGGGTGAGATGGTGTGATGCCCTGTTGCCTCTGCTGACGGAAAAGATCGACAAAGAAGTACTTAATGTCAATCCTAACCTGAAGATTGTTGCCAACTATGCTGTCGGTTTTGATAACATCGATGTCAAATCTGCAACCAGCAGAGGTATTCCGGTAACCAATACACCTGGTGTATTAGAAGATGCCGTCGCCGAGCATACGTTTGCTTTATTGTTCGCAATTACCAAACATCTTGTCGAAGCAGACCACTTCACGCGTACAGGAAAATACAAAAGCTGGGAACCGCTGCTTTTCCTCGGTCCGCAGCTGAAAAGCAAAGTCTTGGGCATTGTTGGATTGGGCAGGATCGGCAGCAGCGTTGCCCAGAAAGCAGTTGCTATGGGAATGCACGTGATTTATACTGATGTCCAGCGTAATCTACCATTTGAAAAGAAATTCCATGCTCGCTTCGTTTCCAAAGAGATGCTGCTCAAAACTGCTGATTTTGTCAGTCTGCATGTCCCGCTTCTTCCGGCGACACGTCATCTCATCGGCGCAAAAGAATTGAGGCTGATGAAACGGACGGCCTACCTGATCAATACTTCTCGCGGCTCGGTCGTTGATGAAAAAGCGCTTGTCCACGCGTTGAAAACAAAGATGATCGCCGGCGCCGCCCTCGATGTCTATGAGTTTGAGCCAAACCTTTCTCCGGGATTAAACAAGCTGTCTAATGTTGTCCTGACACCGCATACGGCCTCGGCAACATGGGAAGCGCGCCAGGCGATGTCGGAGATTGCCGCAAAGAATATCCTGGCTGTTCTCACTGGAAAGAAAGCGCCCAATATTGTCAATCCAGAAGTGTACCAAACCCGATGAAGCGACTTCACGCACTTTTACGGTCTTACTCCTCGCATGTGCCTTTCTTTTCCACATATTTCCCATCGACGCACTGCGTCCATGATTGCAGTGGTTCGTTCTCCACGATCTCGGCGGCAACGATTCCCGCCAGAGTTGAAGTTGAAGAAGAGTTGTAAAACTTATACACTGACGCAGTCGGTTTGCTCCCTTCCTGATACTTGCTTTCAAACAGGGCCATGTCTTCAAAGCCATACCCAGAACTGGAAAAGCTAATCCCAATGTAATTTATCTTTTCTGCGACAAATTGCTGAGCAATATTCGTAATCGTTAATCCTGTCGAGTAAGTGGTCCCATCTCCATCTTTATGCCAGGCAGCATCAGTCATATGAATTGCATAGACGCTTACTTCGCCTGGTCCAGCTACTCCGACAATCCCCGCCCAGTCCTTTCCCAGCATCTCCTGGAGGGAATTGAGAGAGGATTCAGGAGAGTCGCCACCCCCATCTGCTTTAATGCTTTGAACAACAATTTTCCATTCCCCATAAAGCAGAAGACCGTACTCTACCTGTTCTGCTTTTGCATCTCTAAATGTCCCCAATCCAAAATTTACTTTATCCATGGACGAGAAAATAGTTGTGCCAATCTCTTTCGAAAGCTGGCCTGCTTGATAGATTGCCCCATACATACTGCCCGTATCGTCTATCTTAAAATAGAGGACCAGTTCTTTACAGGCAACAATATCTTTGATCGGTTCACCATCATCGCAGCAGTTTTCATCAACATTGCCATCACAGTTATTGTCAATATGATCATTACAGATCTCTTCTCCCGGCTGGCCTTCAACGGCATTGCAGACAATACTTTTACCATCTTCCGTACATACATAATTTCCTTTATCATAACATGCGCCGATGCCTACTTCGCAAGGTTTCCCCAAACCCATCTGCACATAATCCTCATCGATCAGCCCGTCACAATCATCATCCAGGCCGTTGCATACTTCAACATTTGGTTCCGGAGCATTACAAGCGATGCTGCCTTGGAAACAGATATATTCACCTGGCCCGCATTCAGTCTGACAGATGCCGTTTTCTGCCAAAGATTTATCAAGATGATGCTGGATGTCAGGCAATTCATCGGTATAGAGATCACAGTCATTATCGATTCCATCACACCACTCCAATTCTGGTTTTCCCGGTGCGGCGTTGCAGATTGTGCTCAATCCGCTTGGTGTGCAGACCATCTCGCCGATGTCCATGCACGCGCCAGCTCCCAGTGTGCATGACTGGCCAACATTATACCCATTGTCAATAACTTTGTCACAATCATCATCATAACCGTTGCAGATCTCTTCTTTCGGAAGAGGCGCACTGCAAGAGATCTGTCCGTCAATGCAAAGCCAGTCGCCGGATCCGCACGCAGAAGTGCATAGTTCTTCAATCGATTTCAACTGGGGGGCAATATCTTCATATTCATCCGTCTGCCCGTCACAATCGTTGTCTTTCCCATCACAGATCTCTTCGCCGGAGTCTTTGGGCATCGCATCACAATACACCTGCACCATATCGAAGAGGCATTCAAACTGCCCTTTATTGACGCATTCTCCGATGCCCACATAACAAGGCTCGCCGACCATGAAATCTTCATCTGTTTCGCCGTCGCAATCATTATCATACTTATCACAGATTTCTCCCTGTGGATAAACCGCATCACAGGCGGTAGTCGTCATTTTTCCCGCCAGAGAGTCGCAATACGTGACACTCACTCCCGGCTTGCAGATGCCGACCGTGATGTAGCTTCCCTGCTCATCCTGCAGCCCGCATTGTTGCTCGGTAAGCGGTAGGCCATCATCAATAAAGTTGTTACAATCATTATCTTTCCCATCACACACTTCTGGAGTTGGTTTTTGGGCATCACAGACCATTTTACCATCGATGCATTCTTCGTAGCCTTTCCCACAGATTGTGGAACATTTCGCGAGGAGGCCCTCATCCGTTTGCCCGTCGCAATCATCATCAACTAAATTACATAACTCTGGTGCCCCGGGGTAAACATCAGCGCCAGATACTCCCCATTCATTCTGTTCAGGATGGTCATTGCAATCATTACACTTGTTCGTATAGTTGACTTCACCTTGCGGGGGGAAGCAGTCAAAGACATTCTCACTCTTATTTCCAAAACTATCTCCATCCCGGTCAGCGCACCATGTATGTTTATTGCTGTCTGGGCAATTTTCTGGATCGTATCCCGGCGAGACGCGCGTTTCTCCATCGTTATCTTCTGGTGTATCGGGAAAAGAAAGAATGTGAATATCCAAAGGAGAAAACGAGATACCAAAGTTGTATCCTCCATCATCAGTGTCGATTCCGTCGCCCGATTGACCGTCTTTGGCAGATGCATCCTGCGTCGAATCGCTTGTTTTATCGTATAGTTGTGCAGTGTCTCCTTCCGGAGAGCCGGAAGAAAGAAAGTTTGGCTCATAATGGCATCCTGCTGTCAAAGCTAACGCTAGAACCAGACGGGATGTTCTTCTGGTAAAACGATTAACTAAGGTTTCCAGCATCTGCTGAGAAGACAGGCATTCCCTATTTTAAAGTGAGGCATATGCTGTATTTTGGTCTGTGCCGTCTTTGGTGGGCTCTCTGTCAAAGTAGGCAGGAGAGCTTGGATGTTTTAGAGGAGTTTGAAAAAGAGTAATTTTGGTAAATATACTAAAAAGAATTAGGTTTCGAACCTAATTCTTTTGGTATATACCAAAATCCATAGATTTCTGTTTCCGCATTGTCTTCCATTCGATAAGCTGTTTGATCAGTCCGGGAAGAATACCGGTCCAGACAAAATGGTGGTATACCAAAATCCCGTTCCATTTCCCCAAGCTGATCACCATCGGCCGTGCTTTTGAGACGTACTCCCGCAGTTTTCTCCCTTCGGCCAGTGCTCGAAGATTGTCGATTACTACTTCTGCCTGCTTTTCCGCTGCCTGCGCGGTCTTCTCTTCTTTGATATTGGTAATATCTCCCGCCGCGAAGATATTTGGACAGTTCGTGACTTGAAGATGTGCATTAACCTGCACGAAGCTGTCTTCAGCGAGGGTGATCTTTCCGTTTTTTTTGAGAAATTGCGAGTTGGGGGCAATACCCGTACAGAGAAAAGCCAGATCAGCGAAAATCTCTCTTCCTTTATTGGTGGCATATTTTTTTGCCGCTGTGTCAACCACCCGCTCTTCGAAAATAATCTTGACACCGCGCCGCTGCAGAAAGCGCCGCGCATATTTCTGCGCTTTTCTTGGATTCCTTTCTAAAAGATCTTTTTTAGAGTGAATCAACGTGATTTCTTTTTCAGGAAATCTCTCGACAATTTCCGCAGCCAATTCCGTACCGACGATTCCGCCGCCGACGATTAAGACATTTTTTGCTTTTTCTAATTGGTGCGCCCATTGTTGTAATTCACGCCCTCGGGCGGCGATGACGATGTTCTCTTCTTTGATTGGCACGGTATATCGTGATCCCGAGGCGATCACCAGGTAATCAAAGAGGTACTCCTTTCCTCCGCCAATTACCTCGTTATCGGTCACTTCTGTCACTGGTTTCCGGATGATCATCGCCGTATGGAGATAAGCCTGATGCGGCACTTCGATCCTCTGGAGATGTTTTGGCTCGACCAATGTCCGCAGTACAGACGGCGTAAATTCAAAATAATCTTTGGTGTCGAATAAAGTAACTGCAAATTCTGATTCTAATTTCCGAGCGATGTATGCTCCGGCAAATCCCCCGCCAATGATGATCAGTTGTTTCATTTTTCGTAATAGAAGCGGTCTAATGTTTTGTCACCGAAGGGGTTGATGATGAACTCACCCGTGAACGTTAAACGAGCCCATCCTTTAATGTTTTCCCGCTCAAAGATTGGAAGGCCGAAGAGATCCGGTTTCTCGCTTTGATGTGGTTTCTTGTTTCGGATAAACGAGGAGATTAATTCAAAAATCTGCCGCAAGGCAATCTTAAGGTCTGGGTCGGCGTCAAAATGAGGCTTAATATGTGGAAATCGTTTCAGGGCTATTTCCACTGCCGTGCTTGGCGGCAGGAGATCTTTTACAGCATACATACTGATTGAGTCCATGGCTCCTTGCTCCACACTTGGCTCTATCCTTTTCCCTTTTTGCGCTCGTTCAAAAAAAAGATGGAAGCCACTAGCAACGACATAATCTTTTTCCGCAAAACTAATGGAATCAAAAACCAGAACATTATCTGGATAAATACTTCTGTTGATAAGATCAACTAACCCCTGCAATTCTGACCACTTTTTTGGATTTACAATCACCTCAGATTCAGAGGAATATATCTCTCTTCCTCCACCGCAGGTGTGCCGTAGGAGGTACCCTTTTTTTAGCTTAGGGTAAAATTCTTGGTCCCAGAGTTCTTCTGAAACAACAGGTCTATCTGTTGCGACCCAGCTGGACCAGCTCCCATGGCCAAAAATCACGAGATGCTGGATTGTATCATCTACCAACACGTCAAACAAGTCTTTGCTTGTCGCCGCTCGCTTGATGATATTTGCTTTCTGCCCAAAAGCGAGTTCTAAGCGGGCAACATACAGGGGGATCAATGCTATTTGAAGAGGCCCAATCGCTTTCATGACAAAAGAATTTTCTCCATAACTGATCAGGATCGCCAGCCCTTCCTTCTTCTTAAGAGGGAGCCGTTGAGCACGTTCCAGTAATTCCCCAGCTGCCAGAGAGCTTCCACCTAAGAGCATCAACAGCAAACTGTCCCCGCTCTTCATGAAAAACTGCCTTCTACTTTTCTGTTTTTCTGTCAAATTTTTTGTTTCTTCTTCCTCACGCAACAATTCGTCCAGCAGGGCAATAATCTGTTTGGCGTGCTTGATTTTGGCAGCCATCGTCTTCTTCTGTGCAGAAAAAGCGGCGGGCGAAATGGTCTTCGGCGCTGCGGCATTCATTTTCATCGCTGTTAATTGCTTTTGAAGATGATCTAAGTCCGTCCAAAGGCTGATGGATGCGTTCTCTATTTCTGTAGGGGCTGTTTTTTTCTGCCAGCGAAGAATAAGATTCGCTAACACTTCTATCTGATTACAGAGATCAGGCAATGCCTTTCCATCGTGTTTCAATCTGTTAAAATTGCGGATAAATGAGATCCAGACATTCTTGAAGTCTGAACCGAACCGCTGAAGTGTACTGCGCGAGCCAATAAAAACCATAACTGAACCAAGAACAAAGTACTATATAATCATTTCTCTCACAAAATATCCCGGTAGTATCCCGATATTATTACATGGGGTTACTTACCATTTAACCTAAACCCACATTGAAAAAATAAAAAAAATAGAAAAATCAAAATCTTTATTTTTTAGCGCCCATGATCCGGAACATTGTCGTGCCGCATTTTGGACACTTGCCTTTCATCGCCCTGCGCGCGACGCCGCCTTTTCCTTTCATCGCAACTTCTTTAGCATCAGCCATCTGGCGTTTTGCTTTACATTTTACACAATATGCTTCTACTGCAACTCCTGCCATTATTCACACCTCGACTATTTTTTGAAGAACGTAAATTTCACGCCCCTTTCCCCCTATAAGCACCTTTCCCCTTAAAAAGCTTTCGTAAGATCGGGCTTAAATAGGGGTTAGAAGATCCTTTTTTCATTATTTGGCTGATCTTTAATTCCTTCTTTAATCCCTGTCTACCCCCCCCATATTCTCATTCGAATATTTCTCACCATCATTTTTTTAAAGAATTGCTTATTTTTACAGATGATGACCGCACAATTTACCACCGCTGATCTTCTGGCAAGCTATGGTCCCGTACAAGAATATACTTCCCCCCGCGGAAATGAGCTCATGGTCCTTCCGACCTGCCCAGTTCCCAGCGAACAACTATTTGAAGAAAATTGGCATCCCCTCGACCGAAAGATTGACCACGGAAATTGCCGTCGTGTCCGGCACATTGCTAAACTAGCCGATGGTTCTAAAACAAATCTTTATGTCAAGTCCCCCGAAGTATTGTTTACTGCTTCTTTCTCCGTCTTGGAAAAAGGACGCTACTGGTGGGGCGGACGGCGTTCTGGAGAGAAATATGTGGCAATTGTTGATCAACCTCTGGTGCAGGAACAGAGCGAGTGGGAAGCGTTGATTCTTCTGGGATTACACGCCGCTCGAATCCCGGCGGAGATTCCCTACGCGCTCTCTTTTACCCCGCAGGGCGGAACAGAATTAATCGTCGGTGAAGTGAGAGAAGGGAGTCATTCTCTAAGCTACTACCCACTTCGAACCTACACGGAGTTAAGTTCCGCCATTGATGACGCCGGTTTCAGCAAGGATGATTTTGGCAGCCATAATTTGCTGCGCCCTCAGGATGGTCTTACGACGATTATTGATGTTAACCGTTGGCGTTGGTCCCCTTATACTGATTTTTTTGATCAACAACTTCTTGCCCTGGTGCGGGAAAGAGCAGAACTAGCTTCCAGAAAATAACTTTCTGACAGAAAATTACTTGACGATCCCCACTTTGATCCCAAATTTTTCCGAAACCAGTGTCGTTGGGCCGGCGAAGACGATGTTCTTGGTATTCAACACCGCCTGTAAGTCGCTTTTAATTTTTTCAATCATTTCTGGAAACCCTTTCTCTTCACTGATGACAACTAATTTGGCAATCTCTTCTTTTAGCGATACTTTTTGTTCCGACTTCCATTTCCGGACAGCACTAATGACATCCACGGCAACATCACCGGCCAATTCCGCGTGCTCATCAATCAGTTGAGGATGGACCGCCGGCCAAGCAGAGAGATGAATGCTTTTTGCTCCTTCCTTCGCGGCGAAAAACAGCTGATAAACCTCCTCCGTAATATGGGGCGTGATCGGTGCCATCATCTTCAAGATTGTTAATAAAGTGTGGTATAACGCATATTGCGCGCTTCTCCTCCCGGCCGCTCCGCGTGCTTCAGGATTATATAATCTCTCTTTGACAATTTCCAAATATTGATCACAAAAATCGTGCCAGAAGAAATGTTCTACTTTTGTTTTTGTCTTCGAATATTCATAGCGTTCGAAACTCTCTGTACCTTCTGTGATTACTTTTTGTAATTTGCTTAACAGCCAGGCATCCATTGGTTCGGTTAAGGGGACTCTTTCTGCGACATCAAAATCTTCCAGATGCATGATACAGAATTTCGCCGCATTCCATAACTTTGTCGCAAATTTCTGGCCTGTCACCAAATCTTTTTCCTGAAACGGCAAATCATCTCCGAGTGTTGAACCTGCTGCCCAAAAGCGGAGTGCATCAGCAGAATATTTATCTACCATCAATTGTGGTTCTATCACATTTCCTTTTGACTTCGACATTTTCTTACCGTGGGGATCCTGTGCATGTCCTGAAATTACGACGTCTTTCCAGGGATTAACCCCGTAGTGAAGTTGTGACTTCACTAACGTATTAAACAGCCAAAAGGTAATAATATCATGAGCTTGTGGCCGCAAACTCATCGGAAACAATTTTTTCCTTAACTGTTTGTCGTCAAATAATTCTATCGCTAATTGCGGCGTCATCGATGACGTTGCCCACGTATCCAATACGTCCTTTTCCGCCGTAACCTTGCCCTTGTAGCTCTGAGGCTTGTCTTTTAATGGGTCAACGGGCAATTGCTCTTCAGCGGGTAAAATGACTTTTCCTTTTTCATCATACCATACGGGTATGGGGATGCCAAAATGTCGCTGTCGGGATATGCACCAATCCCAGTTTAAACCTTTGATCCAATTGTCATACCGTACTTTCATGTGGGGGGGGTACCAATGTAATTGCGCTCCTGCTTCTAGGAAAGTTTCTCTTAAATCAAGATACTTCACAAACCATTGTTTCGTTGCAATATATTCAATGTCGGTGCCACAACGTTCATGAACATTAACAACATGGTGTAATGGCTCTTTCTTAAGTAACACTCCTTTCTTTTCTAAATCCTGAAGAATCTCTTTGCGTGCTTCTGTCGAATTCATCCCCCTGTAAGGGCTTAATTCGTTATACACTCCCGATTCATCCATAATCAATATTGGTTGAACGTCGGGATGTCGTACCATCCATTCTACACAATCCAAGCCCCCATAGGTACAATAAAATACGATCCCTGAACCATACCCTGTTTTTGCTGAAACATCATGGGTGATCAGAACTGGCTTTTGACTGAAAGAAATTTCAACTTTTTTCCCAACAAGTTCTTTCCCTTTAAACTTCTTTAACACGCTCATCGGGAAATCTTTATTCATCTTCTCGACAGCATCCCCACTAATAATCCATTTTTCTCCTGTTTCACGTAGTACAGTGACGTAATCCCCGTTTTCATCAAGAGAGATACCTACGCATCCGGGATGTAATTCGGGTCTTGTCGTAGCGTAGATAATATACTCTCCCGTTTCGATTTTTGCTTTGATATAATTTAAAGTAGTATCTTTTTCTACATCTTCCATCTCTACCTGTGCAATTGCAGTTTTACATCCTGGACAGAAAATGATCGGGGCTTTTTTTTGGTAAATACGGCCATTTTTATACAAATCTACAAATGACTTCTGTGAAATTCTGCGGCAGTGATCATTAATTGTAGAATAGAAAATCGAGAAATCACAACTCATCCCTATCCGTTTCCAATCTTGGACAAATCCCGGTCGTAGTTCATTTAACGTTTCCAAGCATAGTTTAATGAACTCATTTCGCTCCATCTTTTTAGAAACGACTTTTCTCGTTTTTTCAACAAGTTTTTCCGTGGCCAACCCATTATCGTCCGTACCAAACGGATAAAATACATTATTCCCTTTCATCCGTTGATAACGCGCAATGAAATCTCCTTGAGAATAACTAAATGCATGACCTAGATGCATCTTTCCTGATACGGTGGGTGGAGGCGTATCGATTGAATAAATCGGTTTGGGGGAATGTGGATCAAATTTGAAGACTTTCTGGTCTTCCCAATACTTTTGCCACTTTGGCTCTGCTTCTTTGGGATCGTAGCGTTGGGGAAGTTCCATGAATTTTAAAGTGAGAGGTTATATCTTTAAAAATTGTTGCATATCTTTGGCACACTGCTTTACGTTCTCCCATCTCTCCGCCATTTTTCTTTCGATGTTATCAAGGGGCGGCCGATCTCTCCGTGTCGGAAGGTTGGCCATCTGTCTCCGCGCGAGTTTGTACAGACTCTGAAATGGCTTTCGGTCGAGAAGAGGCAGGCTTGGCCCTTGAAGACGGATGAGGGCAAATCTGTTCTGGTCGGCATACGGCGGTTTTTCTTCTTCAATGATCGGTTCGGCATCTGCTTTTATTATTTGTTCAGTGGTCCGGGCATTGACGTAGCACAGTGCTTCGTCTCTTCCGAGCGTATGGCTGTCTGGCCGGACATAGAATCCGGAAAAGTCCATCGCCACAACACCGCTTCCCGCCTGCGCCCGCCAGGGATTCAGTTTTGGATCCCAGTGGTCTTCCCCGCTCTTTGCATAATCCATAAGTTGATAATCTTTTTCTGATTTATATTATTTTCTGGTGTGGTAAGACGGCGATTTCCGGCACAATCCATTTTGTGAGTGATGGTGAGCCGTCGCTGAAGCCAATTTTAAGAAATTTCAGAGATACAGAAGAAAATTGGCCCAGTTCTAGTATTATAGCTATCCTTCAGCGACCATTTGGCGCCACCATCACTCACTTTTCGGATTGTGCCCGATTTCCGAATCATTTATATACCACAAAATATTCTCCAAAAATATGGTGGTAGAGCAGTTAAGCAATGTTCTTTATCTTACAACCGTCTCCCTCGCTCTTCTTACGGCTGTCTCCGGTCTGTTTATGCTTAACCAGCTCTTTAAGAATAAGATTAAAGACCTTTTTACAGACAAGACTTTCTTCATCTATTTCTCTTTAGTGATCGGCTACTCGCTGTATGCTTTAGGTGAATTAACCTACTACCTGATCTTTACGGTCTATGACGAAGTCCCGCCAGCGAGTATGCCCGATGTTTATTGGACATTAGGTGCTGCAACTTTGATCTTGTCGTTCTTTGCTTTTGCCTGGACTTTCCATAAGATGCATCGAGAATCCTCTAAATTAGTTATGATGGCCGTGGGTGGAGTCGTTCTTTTTGGGGCCGTGCTTTTGTATCTCCTGCAGAGCGATTTAGCTAAACTTGCGACCAGTCAAGGTCATCTTTTTGTCTCGTTCTTCTACCCGCTCGCCGACTGTTTGATCATCACCTTCGGTTCAATCATTCCTTTATATTATTCCAAAATAGAAAATTTCCGCAGCAGCCTGTTGATGCTCTTCATCACGAGCGTCGGTATCCTGATCGCCGATCTCCTCTATATCTCGTCGACAGCTGGATTAGAAATCGATGCATCAGGCATCCTCCATAACATCTTCTATAGTTCGGCTTATCTTCTTGCCGCGCTCGGTTTCATCACGATGATCTTCTCAGCACGAAGAAAAATGAGTGCGTAAATTTAGGTTTAAATCTGCAATGAAGAAAGTTCAAATCTTGATTATTCATGGCGGAATGACATTTAAGCGCAGAAAAGATTATCTTCGCTTTTTAAACACCAGAAAAATATCCCTCGAAGAGAAGATACGCTGGCGTGATGAATATCTGAAGAGAAAATGCAAAGATTTTCAAATCCTAAAACCAGATATGCCCTCTCCTGACAACGCAAAATATGCCGATTGGAAGATCCATTTTGAAAGGCATTTTCCGTTATTAAGAAACAATATCATCCTCATCGGAATATCATTGGGAGGGATTTTCCTGGCAAAATATCTTTCCGAGAATAAATTTCCCAAAAAGATTCTCTCCACTTTTTTGATTGCTCCTCCTTTTGATAATACGCTGTCCCATGAAGACCTCGCCGGCGGCTTTAAGCTTAAATCAAATCTATCTCTGCTGGAAAAAAATTCTCCCCATCTTACCCTGTTATTTTCAAAGAATGATGATGTTGTTCCGGTATCTCATGCGAAAAAATATCGCCGGAAATTAAAGAAAGCCCAGATCATCGTCTTTAACCGGATCACAGGACATTTTAAGATTGCTCAGTTTCCCGAGATTATTGAAATGATAAAACGAGAAGTACTTCAGCTTAGAAAATAACTTTGGCCTAGAGAATAGAAACTAATTTATACCCTTTCTTTCTTTGTAGATTTATGTGTCAAGCATACGAAGGAGAACGTGCAGCGATGGTCGCGTTAGAAGACGGGGTAACCATCAGAGGATTTGCTGCGGCGAGAAATGGGGTCAGTAAAGATGCAAATCCCTACGCTTGGAGTAAAAGTTATCAAAATGCGTGGGATCACGGTTGGGGATGTTGGCAAGAGAAGCTTCTTCCTTGGGCTTTAGAACAACAATATCGTAAGATGACTGATATTCCCACATCCATCAGCGCACGCGAGAAATTCAAAGAGACGCGGGATTTACCTCCTGAATTAGAAAGAATTGTTGCAATTTATAACTCTTAAATCTCTGGTAGTGCGAACAAATGACTGATACGCTGGACTTATTTGGGAGTAACCAGTGAGAACCCATCAGTCAAATATGTGCATCTCCAAATCTCTTCACTCACTCAGCTTCTGTCCTCTTTCTTTACTCTCCTCCCAACCAGCAGAAGTGATCTGGATAAATTCTGCGTTAGCCTGCATTTCCTGGATTGTCCGCGCGCCGCAGTAGCTCATCCCACTCTGTACGCCTTTGAGCAAACTGTTGATGACATCACGCACGGGCCCTTTATAATCAACAAGAATGGCAACTCCCTCGACAAAGACATCTAAGCGTTCTTTGACTTGTTTTCCTTGCGATAATTCACGCCGCTCATGGCTGCTGTCATATGATGCACTGCCCATGTATTTCTTATAGCGCTTGCCATCTTTCATGATGATCATCCCCGGCGCTTCATCCGTTCCGGCAAAAAGATATCCGGAGAAAATGGAACTCGCGCCGGCCGCCAGTGCCTTTGCCACATCGCCAGGGAACTTCATCCCGCCGTCAGCACAGACCGGCACGTGATATTTTTGGGCAACTTCCATCACGTCTATGATTGCCGTTATCTGCGGTACGCCTGCTCCGGCGATAATCCGCGTCGTACAGACTGGTGAAGGGCCGATCCCCACTTTTAACCCATCTGCGCCGGCCTCAATCAAATCACGGGCGGCTTCTCCCGTGGCAATATTTCCGGCCATCACATCAATGGAGAAATGGGCTTTGAGTTCTTTTAGTCTTTGAATCGCATAATCCGAATGGCAATGAGCTATATCCAAAACCAAAACATCTGCGCCAGCTTCGATGACTGCTTTGGCGCGCTCTAATGTGTCTTTCACACCGACGGCTGCGCCGACCAACAATCTTCCTTTGCTATCGCGTGCGGCATTTGGCCATTGTTCTAATTTCTTGATGTCTTTTGTCGTGATCAACCCTTTGACGACATTATCTTCCACCAAAGGCAGTTTCTCGATCCGGTGCTTATGCAGGAGTTGTTTCGCTTCTTCCAGCGGAATCAGTAGAGGTGCAGTAATCAATTTTTCCTGCGGCGTCATCACTTCGCTGATTTTTTTTGCTAAATCCGTTTCAAAAAGATAATCCCGTGAGGTGAAAATTCCCACTAATTTTCCGCTGTCTACAACCAAAAGACTGGTAACTTCTTCTTCTTTCATCTTCTGCGCCGCATCAGCGATGGTCGTTATTGGTGGCACCGAGATCGGATTTTCAATAACATAACTCGTACTGCGTTTCACTTTCTTGATTTCGGTAACCTGTTCTTCAATAGTACTAAATTGATGGATGACTCCCAAGCCACCCTCTCTGGCTAACGCAATGGCCATCTTATGCTCCGTTACTGTAGACATATTAGCGCTGACCAGCGGGTTGTTGAGAACAATATTTTTGGTAAAATGGGTCTTAAATGTGGCCTCGGTCCGGGAGGATAATGGTGTCCGTTTGGGAACGAGAAGAACATCTGCAAATGTCAAACCCAAGCGTGTCGTAGCCACGTGATTTTAAAATGGTTTAACCGTTTAAATAGATTATGAGAATAGAGAAGATAGATGTTTGGGAGCACAATCCATTTGGTGAGTGATAGTTCTGGAGAGTGCTGCTTGGCCAAGATGTTCGGTCAGTTTTGGGACTACCACCCCTTCCACGGATTGTACTTTTTGGGGCAAATCTTATAAACTTCCCCTCCAAACCCATTTTCACTGAACTGTCCATGGCCCTCTTTGATTACTTGATTATCACTTTCTTGATAGGGCTTTCGGCTTTATTTTCCGGCTTGTCGTTAGGCTTAATGAGCTTGGGGCCCTATGCTTTACAACGGAAAATAAAGTTGGGGAATAAAGATGCGCAGAAAGTATACCCCCTCCGTAAGCGGGGAAACCAGCTCTTATGTACTTTATTATTAGGAAATGTCGCCGTAAATTCCACCCTTGCTGTTTTTTTGGGTTCGTTAACCCAAGGCATCATCGCCAGCCTTACCGCTACCGGATTGATTGTCATCTTCGGCGAGATCCTGCCTCAGGCTGTCTTTTCCCGCCACGCGCTGGAGTTCGGCGCGCGTTTTGCCTGGCTGGTTTCTTTTTTCTTTTACCTCTTTTATCCAGTTACCTGGCCAATTGCCTATGGCCTTGATCGCATGCTGGGGAAAGAACTTCCTGCCGTCTTTACCAAAAAAGAGTTCTCCCTGTTCATCGAACAGCAGAAAAAATTTCAGAAATCGGATATCAGGGAGCAGGAATTTTCCCTGCTGCAGCGCGGCCTGCATTTTTCAGATAAAAATGTTGGGCAAGTGATGACTCCCTGGAAGAGTACCTATCACCTCCGTCCTTCGATGCGCCTCACTCCCTCTTTGCGCGTAGAGATTCAACTGCAGGGCTGTTCGCGTATTCCCGTATATGACCCTCATGAGAAGAAAGTAGTCGGCATTTTCTTCACTAAAGATCTGGTCAGTAAAGAATATCTTCTTCCCCTCACGGTTCGTGAGATCATGCGGCCGATAATCTTTTATATCCAGGAATCGGACAAACTTGATAAAGTATTGAATCTATTTAAAAAAAATCGTGTCCATCTCTTCGTCGTTCTCAATAGATCAGATAGAATTGTCGGCATTATTACTTTAGAAGATGTTCTGGAAGAGATTGTCGGGGAGATCCTCGATGAGCATGAAGATGAGGAGGAGATCAAAAAAGCAGCGATCCAGAGCCAAGTATTTGTTTAGCTTTTCTGGCAGGTCGTGAGTGAGAGCGGAAAATTGGTTATTCTTCCTGCTTCAAAATGAGCTACGTCCTCATCATTTTCCGCACATAGCCGTTCTCTCCACATCAGATGTCCATTTTCAGCACTAAATACGCCCCTCAGCATTCCTCGGAAATAATCGGGCAGGATCTTGCCGTCTCCCAACTAAAAGATTTTATCCTCCATCATCAGCAGAAGAGACAGAATGCTGCCCTATTATCCGGACCGACCGGTGTGGGAAAGACTTCTTCCGTGTATGCGCTGGCCAACGAACTACAATACGATCTTCTTGAATTAAACTCTTCCGATCTGCGTAATGCTGCGGCGATCCACACCTTTCTCGGATCCGCGCTGGGCCAGCAATCTCTTTTCTTCCGGCCAAAGATCATCCTCATCGATGAGATCGATGCCCTGTCTGGAACAAACGATCGTGGCTGCATCCCAGCATTGGTCAAAGCATTAGAAAAGGCGGCTTTTCCCGTCATTCTCACGGCAAATGATCCTTATGACGATAAGTTGAAAGCACTGCGTAAGATCTGTTTGGAGATTGAATTCCCTAAGGTTGACCACCATTCGATCTTTCTCTTACTGCAGCAGATCGCTGCAAAAGAGCATTTTTCTTCTGAAGAAAGTGCATTACGTTCTTTGGCCCGCCAGGTTGACGGTGATGTTCGCGCAGCTTTACTTGATCTGCAGATAACTTCTGCAAATGGACCGGTCACTTTTGCGGCGGTCACCAAGCTCTCCGACCGCAAGCGCACGGCATCGATCCTCCAGGCGCTGAGCCTGATTTTCAAGTCTTCTCTGATCGAGAACGCCCTCCCCGCATTAGAAGACGTTGATGTTGATCTTGACGAAGTTTTTCTCTGGCTGGATGAAAATCTGCCTCGGGAATACACCTCTTCCCTTGCCTTGGCTTGCGCTTATGAACATCTTGCCCGGGCTGATGTTTTCCGCGGCCGGATCAAAAGGCAGCAGCATTGGCGGTTTCTGGTTTATATCAATAATCTTCTCACGGCGGGAATCTCTTCTGCCAAAGAGGGACGCAACCCGAAATTCACCGAATATAAACGTACGATGCGTCTATTAAAGATCTGGCAGGCTAATCAGAAATATGCCAAGCGCAAAGAAATCGCCGCCAAAATTGCCCGGAAAATACACGCTTCACGTAAGAGCGTGGTCGCGGAATTTCCTTACTATCAGACTATTTTTGCCGGAAGCGCGCAGACTGAACTGATCAGAGAATGGGAACTGACCGAAGAAGAAGCAGAGTGGCTGGGGCAGTGAAATGACCAGTAATTCCCCTGATGAGAAACAGGCAGATGCCGAAGAAGAGCATCGGCAGTTTGTCGACACGATGTTTTCTTGCTATGGAATAGAAAAGCATCCGGGATATTTTCCAATCACGATTAGACCATTACTCAGCGCGGGTGGTCTCGGTCACGCTACGATTTATCTCTGTGATGATCTCGATCCAAAGCGTTTACCCTATGTCATTTGGCACGAATCCAGTCATTATCTGCATCGGATCGTTAATCCGGCGCTCTTCGCCATTCCTGAAGAAAAAAGAGAATTTTTTCTGGCGGTAGCTGCTTGTGAAATGATTGCTGAATTGGCTGCTTTGCTTTATTTGAAGTCCTATGCTGATCTGGCCCCCGCAACGCTGATTGCCCATTCCATCGGAAATGGCATGAATGATGCTTTGGAAGACCGGGAGATTGATGCTCTGATCAAGATCGCCCGGACTTCAGACCAGATTCTGGAAGAGCTGGTTTCGCTGGATGGGGCTGCGGTGGTGAAACGGGTCTGTTCTTATTCTGGATCAGGCTGACTCCAGAAATGGAGAAGATAAAGAACCAATTATAACCAATCCCTCATCTCTTGCTTGTTGTCTTGGTGTACTTCTTCCACAATATCCTAAACGGCTCTGATTCTCGTAATAATTGATCAAATGTTCCGGAATGGATGATTTTTCCATTCTTGAAATAATAGATTGTGTCAAAGATGGTAAGGAGATGAAGCCGATGCACCGAGGAAATAATTGTCTTCTCTTTAAACAGCTTAAAAATATTTTGGTAGATTAGCAATTCATTTTTGACATCTACACTGCTGGTTGGCTCGTCTAATAAGATGATCTCTTTATCTTCCGAAGCCATCAAGCCTCGCGCGAGAGCAAGACGCTGTCTTTGCCCGCCGCTCAGACTTACTCCTTTTTCAACGATAGATGATTGCAAGCCGCGGGGCAATTGTGCGATGACTTCGGTGAACGTGGCCATATCTGTATATTTCTTTATTTCTTCTTGAGAATGTCTCACCCCAAAGGTAATATTCTCTTTGATCGTCGTTGCAAAAATTTCCGGATCCTGGGGGATCAGGGAAATCATCGTGCTGATGTACTTAAACCCTTTGGGAAGTTCTTTCCCATCCAAGACAATTTTACCAGACTTGAGATGGTAGATATCCCTGATCACTTTCAAGAGTGTCGTCTTCCCGCTCCCACTGTCGCCAATAAACGCGATCTTCTCCCCACGCTTGATCGTAAAAGAAATATTCTCCAGATGCAGATCGGCTCCTTCTTCCGTATGATAAGAGAATGATAGGTCTTTGATTTCAATTGATTTCCAGTCGGACGCTGTCGCCCTCGTTTTGAATTTTTCTTGATCTTTGAACTCCCTGGCGATCTTTTCTCCATTTAGAACTGCCGTTTTTTGCTTGATGATGTCGCTATATTTATACGCGAAGCGGTAGAAGAGAGTGTTGATATTATATAAGTACCCATACAAAGCATAGACAGTTCCGATGAGGATTGTCGCCTCCACCTTAGCTTGGGAATAAATGTAGGTAAACAAAACCAACGCCGTCATCGTTGAAGCGAAGAGCGAAACCAGAAACCACTTTACTTCATTGATCTTGTTGTTGCGCAGAAAAAGCTTGAAGGGCTGCAGCATCTTGCGGAAAATGACATTGGAAAGCAGTTTCTCAATGCGTAAGATGATGACCGTGGTGATGTTGCTCAGCGTATCAAAGATCTTTGCCGAGATACCATTCTCCGCTTCATAGAGTTCAGAATATTGTCTCACGAGAATCTTGTCAAAGCGGAGGATCATATAGACAGTCAGGATGACCATCAGCAGGACGAGATAACTTGCCTGAAGATTAAAATAAACCAAAGCGAGATACGAGCCGATAAACCGGACGATCGTTTCAATAACCTCGAAAGACTCGGAGGAGAATTGAAACAGCGCTGTTGTCGCTTTCTCAACCTTATCAATCGTATCTCCGGAATGATGTTCTGTATGCCATTCTACCGGAAGGCTCATCGTTCCATCCAACAGATACCTCTTGTAATTTGCTTTGGCGAGAAAAGCATTTTTATTTTCAATGACACGTGCTGGACCGTGAAACATCCAGAATCCGATGGTGAGTACCAGGAAAAAGGACAGATACCAGATCAGTGTCGAGATATTTTCCGCGGTAACGCCATTCTCCTGAATGAAATTAAGAATCTTGGCGATGAGGAGCGGCCATAATAGATCGATGGCATTTGCCATGACAAACAGAATGACATACAAGACGATTTTTGGCCTGTTCTCACCAGAATACTTCCATGTTTTTCGCGTGAGAAACACGACCGGCTCATCTTTCCACCCCATGATTGTTCAGAATGCGGGAGAATTTAAAAAGGTGTCGCCATCCATTTTAAAGATAGCTCAAAAAACAGAATCCCCCAAAATATTATTCGCGCAAAAGCCATTCTATGACACTATTTTCTAAAACTGCAGTTGAATTAATCAGGGGCAGGGTAACATCTTCCGGTTTTACGGCTAAAAAGAGATCCGTGCAACCGAGAATAATCGCCTCTGCCCCACTTTCCTGCAATCGTTCCAGAATCTCGATTATTTTTTGTTTATCTTCTTTTTCCAAATGACTATTTAGAATCTTAATGATGCATTCGCTAAGGAAATCTTGTTGTTGTTCATCGGGTATTAATAATTCAATTCCATTTTCCCGTAGTTTTTCATTGTAGAGCTTCTGCCTTACGGTTGTTGAAGAGGCTAGAAGTCCGACCTTTTGAAAGCCATGTTTTACACATTCTTTTGTTGTTTCTTCAATGATACTGAGAAGTGGAACTGTTGATTGTTGTCGTAGTTCGTCAATAAAGACATGAACGGTGTTGCAGGGTATTACAATTAAGTGTGCGCCTGATTTGTCAAGCCTTCTCACGGAACTTTTTAGTAAAAAAAACATTTCTGGGGAATGTTCGCCATGGGCGATTGCTCTCTCTACTTCTTTTGGAACCGGCACGTTATCCATAATAATATGTGGTTGACCTGGTGAAATATCTTTGACCTGTCGGTTGACATTAAAGCAAAAGCTACAACTGGTCTCTGTGCCTAGTCCTCCAACAATGCCAAGTGTTTTGTTCATTTTACTACTTTAGGGTGTTAAACAAGATATAAAATTACCTCTTTATTTTTACTTAAAAAAGATAATATTTATATAGTAAATTTAAAATATCGGTAAAATAATCTTAAAATGTACAAATTAGACCAGAAGAACCGGCGGATCGTCTTCGAACTAGATCGTAATTCCCGCCAGTCCATCAACGAATTAGCAAGCATTACGAAACTAAGCCGGGATGTCGTCTCGTATCGTATGAAGCAATTAGAAAAAGCGGGAATTATTCAAAAGTACATCGCAGTTATTGATTATGGGCGTTTTTCTTATCAATTTATTCGTCTTTATGTGGGATTGCAGAATACTACTCCAGAGATTGAAGAAAATATTGCTCGTTTTTTTGTTGAGGAGAAGCATTGTCAGATCGTTTTTCGCAGTAGTGGTCGACATGATCTTGTTGTCGGCTTTCTTGTAAAGAGTTTGGCGGAATATCAACAAATTTATGATCGATTTCTTCAACAATTTCGTGCACATGTTGCTCATCGGTTCATTAGTCTTTTCCTCAGCTATCATCATTTTTGCCGCAATTATCTGGTTGATAAAAAGCAGCAAGATCACTCTATTATAATTACGGGGAATCAAGACCCCTTCGTTTATGATGAGAAAGATCTTCAGCTTCTTAATATCATTAAAGAGAATGCGAGAATTACTTTGTTAGATTTAGCTCATGAATTGAAAATGACTCCGGCGGGGGTGAAATATAAGTTACGCGGTCTTGAGAAACAAAAAGTGATTTTGGGATATAAGATATTACTTGATTTCTCTCAGTTGGGTTATCAATATTTTAAAATCGACTTAGAATTAGAAGATCTTTCTATTATTCCCGCACTTGCACAATATATTCTTCAACACCCAAATATCATCTATCGTGAGATTACTCTTGGGGGATCTGATTTTGAATTCGATGGTGAATTTAAGAATGATTTGGAATTTTATCAATTCATGGATGAGTTAAAAAAATTATTCCCTCAACAAATTCGACATTATTCTTTTTATCAGGCTCTTAAAATCTACAAGTATTCTTATTTCCCTGAAGAATTCCTCAATTCCAAGACTAAAAAGCCACAAAAACATTAATAAACCTCCTTTCTTCCCTATGGCAAATGACCCATACCCCCGCGGATTTGGCCACTTTCTGCAAAAAGAAGGGCTTTATCTATCCTTCTTCCGAGATCTATGGCGGATTAGCCGGTTTCTACGATTATGGTCATTTAGGCACTTTGCTCAAACATCATTTTGAGAATGTTTGGCGGGATTATTTTCTGGGATTAGATCGTCATTTCTTTGAGATTGATACTGCTCAGATCATGCACGAATCTGTCTTTAAAGCATCGGGTCATCTGGAAAATTTTAGTGATCCTTCCGTTGATTGTTCCAGATGTGAGTTTAGGGAAAGAGCAGATCACTTTGTCCAGCAGGCGACGAGACAGCGCACAGAAGGTTTTTCTCCTCAAGAATTAACTTCGTTAATTGAAAAGCATCATTTAGCCTGTCCGAAATGCAAATCCAAGCTCAAGCCGGTTACTGCAGTTAACATGATGTTTCCTCTGCAATTAGGCGTGGGCACAGCACAACGCGCTTTTCTCCGTCCGGAAACTGCCCAATCCCCCTACGTCAATTTTAAGCTGCAATATGAATTACAGAGAAAGAAACTGCCTCTGGGCCTGGCGCTCATCGGCAAGGCGTTTCGTAATGAGATTTCACCGCGTAATCTGACCTTGCGCCTGCGTGAAATCACTCAGGCAGAACTCCAGATTTTCTTCAATCCGAGCACGATCAGCAAACATCCTCTTTTCTCTTCAGTCAAGAATTACAAACTCCGTGTCTTGCTGGAGGAAGATCGTAAAAAGAATCAGCCGGGAGAAAGAACCGCTGCTGAACTCGTCAAGAAAGGCTTGCCGGAATTTTATGTCTATCATCTGGTAGTTATCCAGAAATTCTATTTGGATACGCTGAACATTCCTCCCGCAAAATTCCGCCTCTATCAATTAGATGACCAAGAAAAAGCATTCTACAACAAATATCATTTTGATATTGAAGTAGAATTAGCCAATCACGGCTTCACGGAGATGGGTGGTCTGCATTACCGCACCGATCATGATCTGGGCGGCCATCAGAAAATCTCTAAACAGAGTATGGAAGTTTTGGAAGAAGCGACCGGGGAACGGTTCATCCCTCACGTCTTGGAACTCAGCTTCGGTGTTGACCGTACTGTCTATGCGTTATTGGATTTGGCGTACGATGACGATAAAAAGCGCGGCAATATTGTTCTTCACTTGCCTTCATCTTTCACGCCTTTCTTCTGTGCTGTCTTTCCGCTGGTGAAAAATAAAGAGGAGGTCGTCACAAAAGCCGAAGAGGTAGATGCGCTCTTGCGCCGCCATCATCTGAAACCACTCTACGATGAAGTCGCTTCGATCGGCCGGCGCTATGCCCGGGCGGATGAGATCGGCGTCAAATACTGCATCACCATTGATTTTGATTCTTTGACAGACAATGCTGTCACTGTTCGTGACCGTGATACGACGGAACAGAAAAGGGTGGCGATTGAGAAGCTGGCGGGGTATTTGGAAAAGTTGAGGTAGAATTCTGGAAATTTGTTCTTGTGAGACGGGAAGCCCCCGGGTTAGTTAGAATAGTGCAATTTTCAATTTGTTTACTAAAGAGAAGTCTGGAGTTCAATAATTGAATTATAGTAACTGTGAATTATTTTCGAATGTTTGTTCACAGTTACTAATCGTAAATGTGTGAACAAATGTTCGATGACTTAACACATTTACGATATGCAAACTTCTCTAAACAAATACCTTTTGCCGACACAATCCCTTTGGTGAGTGATGGTGAGCCGTCGCTGAAGCCGATTTTAAGAAATTTCAGAGATCCAGAAGAAAATCGGACCAGTTCCCGTAACGAAAACTCGCCACTCGAGCCTATCCACGGACTTCGTCCGTGGCTTTACGGCTCTCGTATCAATTGGCGAGTTTTCGGAACAGAAAATGCGAGCTAGTGTTATTAACTCCGCACTTTGTGCGGAGCCATCTCGCATTTTCTAGTATTATAGCTATCCTTCAGCGACCATTTGGCGTCACCATCACTCACGTTTCGGATTGTGCCCTGCTGCCGACAAGGTTATAAATCAGCTCAATTTCAGCAAATGACGATGAACTCGCGCTTTCCTTCACTCATTGTTCTGTTAGTCGTCGGCCTGTTTGTGCCCCTGCTCCTATTGGTAGCCTATTTTGTCTTGGACAATCCGATCCTGCGCATGCTAAGCCTGGCGCTAGCCGTAGCCCTTGCTCTTCTTGATTTTCTTTACTTTCCCGTCAAATGGCCTTCCGCATCGCACCGACTTTCTTCCCGTCTGGATCATCTCCAATCGCTTCTCTTTACAGAATCGCTCACCAGCCTTAAACAAGAGTATGAAAAAATGTATCACCATTACGAGAAACTCTCGGAGAGCAGGAAAGAGAAATGCTATGGTCCGCTGCTGCAGATCCGCGGCAGGATAGAAGACATTATGCATTCCGTCAAGCGTCTGGAAGTTCTGGCGCAGCAAGTCAACCAGGGCACGTTGCAAGGACAGCAGCAGCGCTATGCTGAAATGGGTGAGATTTACCAGAAATTGCCGCGTAAAGAGCAGAAGCAGTGGTATCCTCAGCTGCGGCAGGCGCTGGAAGTGCTGGAGAAAGGCGTATCTGAAGAAATGAGCCATAATTCTTTTAAACAGGATCAATCTTGAGAAATTTATGCTTTTCTCTCTGATCGGCGCGCATGGTACGGGAAAAACGACTGTTTTCAACGCCTTGCAAACACAGCATCCCGAATGGCAGTTTTTCAGCGAAGGGGTTCGGCATCAGATTCCCGCCTTTGGTTATCGTACCCCGTATGAACTGATCGATGATGTCGGTATCGGTGTGTTTGAAGCGATGAACATCAATTCATGGAGTGTTATCGATCCCCAAACAAATCCACTATTCAATCCGGATACCATCACCGTCACGGATCGTTCTGCGCTGGATAATTGGGGATATTTCCTGACGTTAAAACAAAAATCTGACGCAAGATTAGAACCACTCCTGCGGAAAATGGTCACCCATTACGCTTCACTTACCAATCATTGGATCTATTTTCCGATCGGTGTTTTCCCGCTCGTTGGGGATCAAATGCGTCCGGAAGATATTTCTTACCAACAAGCCCTCGATCTGAATATCCGCCGTGCTTTACATGAGCTGAAGATTCCTCCCGAAAAGATTCATTTTCTGTCATCCCCTGATCTCGAAGGAAGAATCGGGGAAGTGCTCACCATCATTCAATCTTCTTCATCACCCTGATTCTACTGCTCCACAAGCGAAAACTATAAATAACCGATTTCTTCCATCTCTCGCCATGGAAATCAAAGATGTGAAACCAAACCAGGGAAATATTGATCTTGTTGCTGAAGTGAAAACCAAAGAAGCAGCGCGCACATTTGAGAAATTTGGCAAGAAAGGAAAAGTCTGCAATGCCACGCTTAAAGACCAATCTGGTGAAATAACGTTAACTCTCTGGAACGACGATGTTGATTCTGTCAATGTCGGCGACAAGGTTCATCTCCAAAATGGCTGGTGTTCCGAGTATAAAGGAGCAAAACAGCTTTCTACGGGCAAATTCGGAAAGATTGAAATTCTGGGAGAGACCGCGGCTGGTACAGCACCCAAAGCGGCCATTTCCTCCCCAACAGCAGCAGCGAAAACTGTCTTCACCAACGATCCAGGCATGCTTGCCGGAAAGATGTCTGGCGGTGATGAGGATGACGACGGCGATGATGGAGACGGAGAAGAAGAACCAGAAGAAGAGTTTATTGATTGAGCAGCCACGATTTTTCGGCACAGTTCGAAAAGTGAGTGATTTTCCCATTTTTAAAATAGTTGCCTATGGAGCGCATGGAGATTCTGATGAATTATGCGGCCTTAGCCCGTGTATCTGATTTTAGATTTTTTCATCACTCAGAAAATGAACTGTGCCGATTTTTCATATATTTTATAAGCGATCCCGCTTTCCCATCTTGATGAAACTGCTTCCCTCGCTCAAGCAACGCAAGCGCTATCTTGTTTTTAAGATCAGGGCAGAAAAAACCTTTTCCGCTTCAGAGATTCAGGAAGCCGTTGAACAGGCGTTGCAGGATTTCCTGGGGCAGTTGGGTGTGGCCAGAGCAGCTCCCCTCTTCTTTAAAGATCTCTCTCAAAACAATCAATTTGTGCTCAAAGTCAATCACCATTATGTGGATGAAGTCAAATCAGCGCTCATCCTAATCAAAAAGATTAAAAACACTCCCGTTCTCCTTCACTCAATCACTACTTCAGGCATCCTCAAGAAGGCTGCCGGAAAGATGAACTAAAGATCAAATTACGCAGAAAGCGAGGTGTTGTATAATGAATCCACAAAAACAAATGATTGATAAGATGGGCTATGATCGTTCGATCACGATGTTCTCTCCTGATGGAAGATTACTTCAGGTAGAATATGCTAAAAAGACGGTGCGGCAAGGTTCGACGGCGTTAGGAATAACCTGTAAGGATGGTGTCGTTCTTGTTGCCGATAAGCGCATCGGCTCAAAATTGATGGTTCCGGAAGCGATTGAAAAGATGTTCCGGGTTGATGACCATATTGCGGCGACGGCGGCCGGCATCATTTCAGATGCCCGAGTCTTGATCGATCGCGTACAGTTGAAAGCGCAGCAGCACGCGGTTACCTACGATTCAAAAATAGATCTTCTGTCTGTGGTAAAAGAAATCGCTGATTTAAAACAGGTCTGCACGCAGAGTGCCGGCCTACGCCCCTTTGGCGTTTCTTTACTTGTCGGAGGCGTGGAAGATGACGGCAGCATCAAGTTGTTTCTCACCGAACCTTACGGGCTTTATTACCAATTTCGGGCCGCAGTCATCGGTGAAGGCGAAGCGGAGATTGATGCTATTCTCCAAAAAAAGTACAAGCCCAATCTTTCGCTCGAAGAAGGGATCAAGCTAGGCCTTTCCGCGATGAAAGAATTTCTTGGTGCTGAATTTAACGTAGAACGTGTTGATGTTGTTTATGTTGATTCCAAGAATCGGCGCTGGACAAAGCTGAGTGACGATGAGATCCGGAAGATGCTGAAATAGACAGAAAGTATTTGTTTAGAGTGAATAATTCAATTATTGATCTGCAAACTTCTCTAAACAAATACGAAAGAAGAGAAAAGAGTGGAGGTCTATAATGGGCTGGTTTGGGTTTGGAAAAAAAGAAAGGATGGTGGTGGACAAGCGGGAGTTAGTTGGGTTAGAGGCTGATCTTCATGAAAATTATCAACGCCTTATTGCAAGATTGCAAGTAGAATTTAATAAAGATAAAGGAATTAGAAATAAAGAGGGTAGTATTGTTAAGTTTTCAGGTGGTAAAACGAGCTTTTATCCAAAAGCGGTGTCGATTGAAGAAGACAAAGCAGGACGCATGGTTCCTGGTGTAAAATATGTTAATCTTGAATTTGGGGTTTATAGATTTGTTTCTGGTAGAGAGAGGCCTTCACAACTTCTTAAACAGTATGTTTCAATTGTGCCCGTGATTAATAATGGGACACATCGTTGGGCTATTGATTATGGGATACAGGGGAGAGGTGGTGGGGTCGGAATGACATCCGCTCGGAAATATAATAGTCTTGGAGATCCTGCTTTAGTGTATGCCGTGAAACAAATCGTCGTAAAACATTCTGTTGGTTCTTTCGAGGAAACTGAGGAAGAACTTAAACGCCAAATCAGAGAGTCTCTGAAGGAGAAGTAGCAGAAATAATCTCAGATCTATACTGAAGTTAGGACGGTTTTGGCGAATTTCTCTCACTGGCCTCATGGCAAAACTTAATAGTAAAAACCGTTACATTTTTAAATAAGAAGCCAATCGGAGTACAAACAGAGAGATAAGAAGGAGGAAATCCGCTGACGATGGCCTTTCTCATCATATTGCGCCATCATCACCAACGTATCAAATCAGACAAAGAGTCTCTCCCAGCGGATAAAAAAAGAAACATGAGTAATATCAGTAATGTTGTCGTTCAAGAACGCGCCGTGGTCGTCCCCGGAGAAATTCTCGCCGAGGGAATGGACTATCTTCCCGGCGATAATACATATCGCTTAGGTGATAAGATCCACGCCAAAATACTTGGCTTGGTATCGGTCGCCGGCCGCGTGCTAAAAATAACACCCCTTGCCGGCCCTTACCTTCCCCAGATAGAAGACAAGATTATCGGCAAGGTAACGGACATCACGATGAGCGGTTGGCGGGTTGATACCGCTACAGCTTATTCAGCGATGCTTAATGTTAAAGATGCCACGACCCGGTTTATCAAGAAAGAAGAAGACCTCAGTAAGATCTTTGCCATCGGCGACTATCTCATCGTTAAAATCATCAATGTTACTTCCCAAAACTTAATTGACCTGACTCTGCGTGAGCCTGGTCTGCGTAAGATTAGCGAAGGGCGAATTATCAAAGTCAATGCCCAGAAAGTACCGCGGATCATCGGCCGGAAAGCGAGTATGATCACTCTCTTAAGAGAGAAAACGGGATGTGAAATTACTGTCGGTCAAAATGGTTTGGTGTGGCTTAACGGAACTCCCGAAGGGGAATTACTTGCCGAGAAAGCAATCAAGCTGATCGAGGAAAAATCACATCTGGAAGGTCTTACTGAACGTGTAGAACAATTCCTTGGCGGGCAAAAGCTCCCGGAACGAAAAACAGTCAGCGCCGCGCCGGAGGATGCCTAAGATGACCTATAAATCACGATTAGATGGACGAAAAGATAATGATCTGCGTCCGATGGAAGCAAAAGTGGGAGTTATCCCCAATGCTGAAGGATCAGCTTGGTTCAAGATTGGAAATACCTGGGCAATCGCCGGCGTTTATGGACCGCGGGAAATATTCCCGCGTTTTCTGGCCAACCCGAAGAAAGGGGTTCTGCGCTGCTATTACACGATGATGCCTTTTTCCGGTTCCGGAGAGCGTATCCGTCCGGGAACAAGCCGCCGCGCCCAGGAAATTGCCATGGTGATGAAAGAATCTCTGGCGCCGCTCGTTGATCTTTCTGCTTTTCCCAATTCGGTTGTTGATGTTTTTGTGGAATTACCGCAGACTGATGCCGGGACGCGCTGTGCCGCCATCTCCGCTGCAGCCATGGCCCTTGCTCATGCCGGCATTCCGATGAAAGACATGGTCAGCGCTGTTGCCGTCGGCCGTGTTGATGACCGTCTCGTCGCTGATCTTGATTACCGTGAGGAGCATATCGGAGAATTCAATCCGGATTCTCATGGTGCGCCAGTTGCCGACACGCCCATTGCCATGCTTCATGCAACCAAGCAGTTGACCTTGTTGCAGATGGACGGCGAACTTTCCAAAGAGATGCTGTTGAAACTATTGAAGCTGGGAGAAGAAGCAACTGAAAAAGTCTATCAGGTGCAGGTCAAAGCATTAAAAGAGAATTACTCTTCAGAATAAAGACAAAGGAGCTTATCAAAAATGATCGTCAATCAAGAAACAATAAAAACCCTGGCCGCACAGGGAAAACGTCTGGACGGACGCGGACTGCATGATTACCGCCAGCCACTGGCTATTGAAACGGGTATTTCCTGGACTGCGGAAGGTTCAAGCCGTGTGCAGATCGGAGAAACGGTCGTGCTTGCGGGAGTGAAGCTTTCTCTGGAAAAGCCTTATCCGGATACCGCTGATCAAGGCGGGATCATGATCAACGTCGAACTTACTCCCCTTTCCAGCCCGGAATATGAACCTGGTCCGCCGGGGATCAAAGCCATTGAACTTGCCCGCGTCACTGATCGAGGCATCCGGGAAGCAAAAGCCATCGATCTCCAGAAGCTCTGCATCACGCCGGGAGAAAAAGCCTGGTTTGTAATCATTGACATCATCACGTTGAATGATGCCGGAAATCTATTTGATGCAGCCAGCCTGGCCGCACTTGCTGCCTTGCGTTCTGCTAAATTTCCTTACGTCGATCCGAAAACCGGTGTCATCGATTACAAGAAGAAAACGGATGTTTCTCTTCCTTTGGTCAAAGAACCGATTGCGATTACTGTTTCTAAAGTCAATGGCAGCCTGCTTGTTGATCCGACGGTCGAGGAAGAGAAAGTTGCGGAAGCCCGCTTAACAGTTGCTTTGGATGTGAAAAATGTTCTCTCGGCCATGCAGAAAGGCGGCGAGGGTCCGCTTACCGCAGAGGAAGTTGGCGCAATGGTTGATCTTGCCTTTGAAAAAGCAAAAACACTCCGAGAGGTCCTGCATAAACACATACCATGAAAAAATCTGCCTCAGTTACCCCCGAATTTGAATATACCAAATATGAAAAAGCACGAATGATCGGCTCACGTGCCCTGCAACTATCGATGGGTGCGCCTTTCCTGATCAAGCTCGATGCTGCGGAGTTGAAGAAGATCAATTACAATTCGATCGAGATTGCCCTGCGGGAATACGACCAAGGTGTCCTGCCGATCACGGTCAAGCGGCCGGTAAGGTAGAAAAGTATATCTCAACGTTTTTCTTTGCTATATTTTTTAAATCACTTCTTTTTTCTTTCCTAAATGAATAACCTGATCACTGAAGAGAAACTGCACAAATACTTCTCCGTCACCGAAAAAGCCTTGGCTTTAGCCAAACAGGCCTTCGATCCGGCGCGTAACGAGCAAGCCGTGGATTTCTTCCAGATGGCCCAAGCTTATTTCAGCGATGCCCGCCATTTCCATCGGGACAAGCAGGATTTTGTCCTGGCGTTTGCTGCGCTCAATTACGCCCACGGCTGGCTGGATGCCGGCGCCAGGATCGGCTTGTTTCAGGTCAGCGATAATACGCTTTTTACTGTTGATAATCAATAGAATACTACTAAACAGTACTAAAACCACAAAAGATTTATATAGTACTCCTCTATTTTACCAATAATTATCGTGAAAAGGGGTTCTTAGAGGCATTCAATAATTGGAGGAAAAGACCATGATCGTTCAAAAAGATTTCCTGAATAAACTGAAGGACTTCGGCTTAAATTCGTACGAGAGCAAGCTCTGGGTAGCACTTCTCTCACGCGGTGTTTCTACTGCGGGAGAATTATCTGACATCTCTAATGTTCCCCGTTCCCGGGCGTATGATGTCCTGGAATCACTGGAAAAGAAAGGCTTTATCATCGTCAAAGTAGGCAAGCCAATTAAATATTTGGCCGTCCCTCCCACTGAAGTTATCGAACGCGTCAAAAAACATATTGCTGAAGACGCAGAAGAGAAAGCAAAAATCCTTTCTCACCTTCATCAAAGCGAGCTCTTAAGTGAACTGAATACGCTTCATACGGTCGGGATCAAATTAGTCGATCCTACGGATCGCAGCGGTGCATTCCGTGGTCGGGATAAAGCTTATGATCATCTGGCATCGATGATCAAGCGGGCAAAGAAAAACATCACCCTGATGACTTCTAAAGAAGGCATTGAACGCAAGCATGAGCTGTTAGGCAATCATCTTAAACGTGCTGCAAAAGCTGGCGTGGAAGTTCGGGTTTCTGTTCCGGCAACCATCGACCGGAATCTCCTTGACGAATTAAACAAGTTTGCCAAGACCCGCCAGCATAAAAATGAAACTGCCCGGTTCTGTGTTGTC
Organism: Candidatus Woesearchaeota archaeon; assembly: GCA_018302605.1. Classification (GTDB taxonomy): domain Archaea; phylum Nanobdellota; class Nanobdellia; order Woesearchaeales; family GW2011-AR9; genus JACOZP01. Next base: position 160,118 of record JAGVZN010000010.1, read on the forward strand.
GACAACAAAGAATTAATGCTCTTTTTGACCGACGACAAGGATGTGCACAAAAGTTACGATTGTGCTGTTTGGATCGAAGCGCCGTACTTTGTGGATTACTTTAGTGCCCTCTTTGATAAAGAGTGGAAAATGAAATGAACCGGAGAGTAAAATAAAATGAATGGGATCCTGAAATCTCTTGGTGTTGCTCTTGTTGGTGCAGGGATTGGCTATGGAATTGTTAAAGCTCTTGAAGAGAGACCGCAATATACTGCAATGATGAAAGATGCGAATAATGATGGCTTCTCTGATCTAGTTATCCTCGATGATGAGAGGGGCATTATTGGTTCTGTTTTTATTCAATGAAAATGGGTCTAATACAAGAAAGCCTAAGCTTTCTGTACAGAAATGAAATCGCGGTTTCATTTCTTGTACCCCGCAGTTCTACTGCGACTTACTCAAAGAAGACAGGACCATCTTTTTGTCAAGACCGATGTTGTCATGAATGACGGTATTCCTTTTTTTGTAACAAGGGATGGGTTCTATGACCCCTGGGGAACGTTCCACGATAATCAGGGGATAAAACCTGCGATGGAAGATTATTGTCCTCAATAAGATATTTGAAGAAAATCCCGAAAAGCAGGCATCTTCAGCGATGAATGAAAGAATTTCTACTCTTTTAATTTAAAATAAGCGTTCAAGACAACTGCTGATTTCATCAGATCTCTTACAAACATAAATCTCAGCTTCTTGGAGATATTCGATTGAAAGATTTCTTCTTTGTAATTGTTCTTTTATTCTCCAATTCTGCGCATCTTTTTTTGCTTCACAGATCAAAGCAGCAGCGCCTCCAGAGTCTTCCATAACGATGAGCGGGACAGAAGTTCCCACTGCGTTAAATGCCTCGTCAAGCGTCCCACTGCCGCCATTAACTAAGACCAAGACATCGGCAATTCCAGCGACATATTCCCTTCTTTCCATCATATTTTCCCCTGCCCTAACGATATCTAAGCGTCCCCGGCTGGACGATTCACCCAATTTTAAATATTCTCTCGGTGGACGATAGATTGATCTTTTTGTGATGGATGAAACAGTTTTCCCACTGAAAAATTGTGCTAGGGATTTTGGAAGCTGTATGTCCTCATCATACATTGGAACGAGAACAAAGAATCGGTCATCAAATCGGTTTTCTCCATCAAGGGGAGAGTAATAACCATTTCTGACACATTCTCGGATTACGCCCTCATAAATATCTACGCCCACTCCAAGAACGCCTCCCGTGAAAATAAATCCTTCTCTACTATCAAGATATTTCCTCAATCGCTGTCCTATTTCGATTCCACTATCTGAGTCATATTTTGGTGATGGCATCGTGGCGCCGATAACCCCGATGAGGGTGCCCTTTTTCTGGTTACGTATCTTCCGAATGAGTTTTGGATCCATTTTATTTAAAATTATAAACATGAAAGCCGCTTTTGCCAGTTGTTTCCTTCAAACAAAAGCCACAATCACTAGAATTTCTGACCGATGCTCCTCGAACGGAAGCTGCGCCGTATCCTTCTACTTTTCTCATAACATCATGCAATGATCTCCCCGTACAGACATAATCTTCAATACAGATAACCCTCTTGTCTCGTGCGGCTTCCTGGATCATGGGCTCTTGTTCTGGAATGACGAGGGCACGGCTATCTCCTCTTCGCTTTGACTTTCGGATAAAGCCGACATCAACACCCAAGAGACCAGCTAATGGCATAGCGACTTCACTTGAGCCGCACGCAGCGCCCACAACATAATCAGTATGTGGTTTGTTTCCATCCAGAGAATGTTTCAAATATTCTTGAAGAAATAGAACAATATCGTTTGGGAAAATAGCGTTTCTACCAATATTACGATCTTTTTGCAAATAATTGGTAAATGATAGTTCCTCGAACCCCAGCTTAAGTAAAGCAACACCTTCCTTAAATCTTTTTTTGTCCGGTTCTCCGGAATAGTATCCTGTCAGAAAATCAACACCCACAGCGATTAAACCATTTAATACTGCTACTGCTTTTTTTCGTGGCTCAATCCCCATTTTTCTATTATCTATTAGACAATCATACAATGGCTGGAAAGCAGCATAGATTGCAGCCCTGATCGTATCCGGATTGGTTATCGATTCCGCAAACGAAGCCCAGTTTCTGAAACCTTCAAACAGGCCATAGGCATTTGGGTTTCCCGAATACGGCAGTCGTCCATCAGAAATTTTCCGAAGGTTTTGTTCAATACGTCGTTTCTGTTCGCTATCCGATAGAGGTGGAAAGTGATTCCCCCCCGTTAATGCGGTTTGAAGTAAATCTACAATGCTCATCTGAAGTGATATTTGACAGTTCTTTATAAATATTTTGTTGAATACTCCTCAATAATAGTAACCAAATTGCCCCGACACGTTTATATTCTCTGATCTTCTCCTTCTCTGTATGCCACTCAAACAAGTCATCCTTGTCCGTCAGGATCTCAAGCTTCCCAAAGGCAAACTCGCTGCCCAGGCAGCCCATGCTTCTGTGGAAGCTGTCTTGAAATCAGATCCGAAAAATGTCAAAGCCTGGCGTAATGAAGGGATGGCCAAGATCGTGCTTAAAGTCAAAGACGAAAAAGAATTAATCGCTTATTTCCAGAAAGCAAAAGAGTGCGGGCTTGTTTCTTCGCTGATTACTGATGCCGGCAGAACTGTCGTCGCTCCGGGCACAAAGACCTGCGCAGCTATCGGGCCGGCTGAAGAAGAGGAGATTGATGCACTTACCGGAACATTATCTCTTCTTTAATGTCTATTCATTCCATGTTCGATATTCCGTTGCTTTGAGAACGAGGCATGCTGGTTCGAGCAGGATGTCGGCAAGCTCCAGCACTTTTTGTTGATTTTTTACTTGATATTCCTGCGGAGGATCACTCTCGATCTTCACGAGAAGGCGCGCGTTATTTCCATCGTTGATATCGGGGAAAACGAGATGATATTCGGCGAAAACTCCCCTCTGTTTTGAACGCAGATCCAGCTGAAGCATTGGTCTTTCATAGGCAAAAAGGTCGAGGCGCATTTCTGCACCGCCTTCAATAGAAAGCCCGTGAATTAACGCATCTGCATTCCTCCGTGGCGTTCCAAAACGCTTTACTCCCTGATAGGTTGCTTTGATTTTCTCTACCCGGTCGTAATCGGAGCAGACTCGTGCGGCATATTGTTGGGCGTTTTCATTGGGAAGCGGGGCAATCACTTGCGGACTGCTGCAACCCACAATCAGTGCTGCTAATCCGGTCATCGTCCATTTGTGAAGTACAGAATAGCTCATTGTCAGTAGCGGTGAGCAGCGTGTACATAAATATTTCCTATATGCTTTATTTCTTTCTCGAGAACGGCTTTCTGCAGCTTGCTACTGTTGGTTTTTTCATTTCTTAACTCAATCTGCTTTTTTCTGCAAGGCAGTACAGGATATGTAAAGAAGAGTATCAGCCAAGCGTTCAATAACTGCTCGCTCTTTCTCTTCATAGGAAAGAGCATCATGCGGGGCGATCGCCAGATGCATTTCATTTTCATATTTTACATCCGGAAAAGAGAGGGCATACTCCGTCGTCCCGCCCTCATCTTGTTGGGAAAGGATCAGATACAAAGAGGCATCTCCGTATGCTAGAAGTTCGATGGCCGTGTCATCATCCCTTTGAATCACAATTTGATGAAGCAATCCATCCCGACGGGAATTACCTTTCCGCTTTACAATATCATAAACTATTTCCAATTTTCTGGTTCTGCTGTAACCGCTACAGACCTGTTCTGCTTCTTTGGCGACATCCACCAATGGAAATAGTTCTCTCTGTGGTGTTGCACTACAGCCGAGGACCAATGCTGCCAATCCGTTAACCGCTGCTTTTTTGAGGGTCAAATAATTCATTAAAGCCCGGGTAGAACAGTTCTTCATAAATGTTTCGAGAAGTTTGAATAATTCAATTATTTGTTTACAAACTTCTCTTTCCTCTTGGCGTAGGGAAATAGTTTCGGGATAACACATACGTACGCTTCGTCGGCTCTGTAGAAAATCTCGAAAAAGTCAGCCTGGCCGTTGCCTTCGTGCTTCTCCAGCTACTCAGAGGATAGTTAAGAAGCACCAATAACTGTTGGAGATTGCAGTTCTCAGGCAACCTCTTGGCCAGGCGGCTGAATTTTTTCTACAGAGCCCGCTTCGTCAAAAGCTTTATAAATAAGCTGTATTCCTAAGACCGATATGAAGATTCCCAAGACGATCAAGCGGGTCTGCAAGTTCTGCAAGAAACACACAGAACAAAAAGTGGCGCAAAATAAAAAACGCGCGCCCAGCCCACTCAGCCATGGATCTAAATATCGTGCCCGTCTGCGCGGCCGTGCCCGGGGAATCGGCAATCTTGGCCGTTATTCCAAGCCAGCAGTGACCAAGTTTAAGCGCACTGGGGTCAAAAACACGAAAAAAACTGATTTGCGCTATACCTGCAATGTCTGCAAGAAAACAACGTGCCAGCCGTACGGGCTGCGCGTTAAAAAAATGGAGTTAGTCTGATGGAACGCCAAACTGAAACAAAGAGTAAATTTATCAAAGTCCGTTGCGCTAAATGCAAAAATGAGCAGATCATCTTTGGCAATGCCAGCCGGAATGTTTTATGTTTGGTCTGCAACAAAGAAGTGGCTTATTCTACTGGTGGCAAATCACGGATTTCCGCAAGAGTGCTGGAAGTTTTGGAATAGGAGCGGGGGCTATTAAGCGGGCTATTGTCTTGAGGAATAATCTGATTTTTGGTTTGTGAATATCCTCGGGTTATGGGTGCAAATTAGTAAAGCACATCACCCTGCGTTGAAAGAGATTTCCGAAATAGCCAGCGGCAATGTTGATAGTTCCTCCCGTCCAGGAATCTTCGTCAAAGACAATAATCTCTTTTCTTTCCGCTTTTTCTCTAAGCATTTCTCTTTCTCTTTCATTTAATCTCGGTTCGTGATCTAATTTTTTGCATCTCGAAAAACGTACCACATAGAATTCAGAATCTCTGGAATCAGCCAAAGCGCAATAGCGCAAGAAGACATCCATCCCCGCAGCTACACCCCCGTGAGCTAAGGCAATGAATAAGAGGTCTTGTTGAGTGGTTGTTCCCTGAATATTTCTGGCGGTTTGTACTGAATAGTTTGGTGCGGACGAGGTAAAAGTCGTTTTATCTGGGGGTTGGTATACATTTTCAAAAAGCAAATCTTCATCCATTTCTCCAATGCCTCGTTCTAACTTGGCGATAAGCGCTGAAGTATCTTCGCCCCTATACGTACGCAAACCAATTTGAAGAGCATCACAAAATAATCTACCCCCTTCCGCTAGGTAAGATGTATCGCGCTTAGTGCCAAGCTTATGATCTAAGAGCTTTCTGATCACTCGGGGCGGATGGAATACTCTCTTTTCCAAATTTTCAAAATCCGAATCAGGTGTCCTTACTGATACTGCCGATTGAAGTTCTGATAACAATTCTTTAAAAATAGCAAGGTAACAAAGATCATCCTTCCTACCTCTAAAATAATCATTATTACCCATCAATCCTTTGTCCAACTCATCAAACAATGATTGGTATGTCATTATTCCCTATTTTGGTGGATATTTTTAAATAATTTCTGATTTAAATTGCCATTCTCTCTTCCCAGCTAAATCAATGATCCGTACAGTTTGCCTTTCGCTTCCCTTGTCATGATATTTGCAACTACACGCACTTCTTGTTTTGGAAAGAGTTTTTGGAAATACTTTTTCGCTGATCTTAATGTGTCTCCTGTATGGCTATCCTCATCAAGGACGATAACATCTTTTCCTAATGCCCATTCTTGAAGCATTAACCTCTCACTTCTGTTTAGTTTTGGGCGTTTATCATCATGTTTAGTTTGAGAAAGGCGTACCGCATAAAAAGAAGACCGAGAGGATTCAACTTGGTCGCAATAGCGTAAGAAGACATCCATCCCCGCAGCTACACCACCGTGGGCTAAGGCAATCAAGAGAACATCATTTTGTGTTATTTTGGCAATCCTCTGAGAAGTGAGATTGGAATATTGCGGATTTGACGCTTCCCATGTTACAGCATCTTTTAGTTGCAGAACATATTCTTCTAATAAAGCAGCATCCCGCTCGATGATGTCTAATTTCAACCGGCTAATCAAAGGAGAAGTATCTTCACCGCAATATGTTCTGAGACCAATTTCAAGGGCATCAACAATAAGACTTTCAAAATCACCGGTGCGCTTCTGTATTTTATGATTAATGAGCGCTCTGATGATTCGTGGTGGGTGGAGGACTCGCTTCAGCGTTTCGGGTAAGGTTTGGTCGTTCCCGCCGATAGATACTACCACTTGTGTTTCTTCTAAGAGAACATCAAGAGTACCACTATATCCTTGAAGATTGAGATCACGGTCAAGGTATCCTAAGGAATCAAAAAAGATCCCTCTTTTCTTTAAATCATCAAATGGTGACTCATACATTAGCTTTATTTTCTCAATTTCATTTAAAAATATTTCCCCCGAGAATTGTTAACTCCAACCGGCTCTGTCAAAAATCTCGAAAAAGTCAGCCTGGCCGTTGCCTTCGTGCTTCTCCCGCTACGAGGAGGATAGTTAAGAAGCACCAATATAGCAAATGTGTTAAGAGAAGTTTGCATAATTCACTTTTTTAGAAAATAGGTTCAATTTTATCCTCTAATCTCTTAAAATGTCTCTTTTTTTGGTTATGTTTCTTTCTTTTT
>JAGVZN010000018.1 GCA_018302605.1 Candidatus Woesearchaeota archaeon
TATTGCAACTAGTACATATCTCTTTTTTTGCCATGAAGAAAAGGAATATCTTGGAGAATAAAAGCCTTTCTACCAGTCATTTACTAACACTGCCGAAAATGTTACCACCTGAAAGAAAATCAGAAGCAGACCGCCGTAATAAAATAACATCGCTGTATAAATTGGGTGTCTGACTTTCGCGTACAATCCGCTCGTAATCAGCGACCTTTTCTTCTGCTTTATTTTTGCTATCCAAAAGTCATCTTTATTTTCTCCAAGATCTCTTACCGCAATAAGCCCTAACAGAAATCCGCCGATTAAGAATATTAAGCCTAGCGACAAGATGAAATTATTTCCCGAAAAAAACCAGTTCAGATTTAGATTCAACAGAATAATACCTACAATCATCGGAACAATTGTCGTTTCGATGGCTCCTAACTGGATTTTTCTCTTCTTTAAACAATCATAAACAAACGCAATCGTTAAGAACAGATAAAAAATAATAATGGCTATAACCTGAATAGAATTGACCGCCAAAGTACTTCTACCACACGTTGATCCCCAATTCTTCTCCACTCACGCTGATCCCCTGCATCGTGCCTTCCAGTGTTGTCGCCGCGGTTACGTTATCTTCTTTGGATACAGAAAGCAATCCGCGATAAGCATAAATCTTTACCGCTTCGTCGTTTAACGAATAGGTAAGCTTATCTGAAACCGTCAGTGAACCATCTCCGGCGGGGATATCAATATCTTTTAATGAAAGTCCGGCTAAATCAAATGTGCGATACTGTAGCTTGCTTACTGCAATTGTTAATGTCTTCTCGGAAGAGAATGCCACGTCGTTTACTTCAATCCTGCCGGCTGTGCCGCGCAGGCTGATTCCTTCTTCATCAAACGTGATTGACCCGCTAAATCCTTTTAACGCTAACTTGACTTCTTTGATGTTATTTAATTCCAGCTTGTCATCATTGACATTGATTGTCGTCGTCAAATCTTCAAAGAAAAGATGGATCTCTTCTACTTTTGTGTCTTTCTTGACGCTGGGAATCTGATTGGAAGTCAAAGTTACCGGAACTTCCTTGCCGGTTCGTACTACTTCTTCGCTGAAAACTTTATTGAACTTCTGCTGAGTTGTTCCCGTCGATTCACCAAGGGCATCTCCCGTTTGGATAAAAGATTTATTTGTCTCGCCGACGATAGCACTGGTCAAGCTGAAGCCGTTGGGGTTATTATTATTTACCAACAGCAGGAAAAGGATCCCGCCTACGACGAGCGTAGCCATCACAATATAGAATCGCATACGCTGATGTCCACCTGAATATCCGCCGCCGGCGCCTGGATGCATTGTTAATACCTCTTTGTCGGAGGAATTGAGTTTCTGGCATTAATAAATCTTTTGGTTTGCCGGCACAATCCACTTTCTGAGTGATAACTCAGGAGAGTGCTGCTCGGCCAAGAGGCAGAATTTGTGCCGATCTGGTCGTTTGTTTGTTCGAAAAGCGGCACCAATACGAGGGACTAAACTGTTCAAACTCTGCTTCTTGGCTATGGCGGCGACTTTTTCTCCAGAGCCTGAGGACGCGAAATGTTAATAAAGGGTCACTTCTTGCTTTGAGCTCATGCCTGCTCCGGAAATTAGTCTAGAAAGAGCCAAGCACAACAAATTATTTTATGTTGTGGCTAATGTTGTTGTCTTTCGGCGGGATGATGCCCGGTGTCTGATCCTCAGGAGACACGAGCGGGAAATAGCCCATCCAGGGAAATATGCTGTTCCTGGCGGAAAGCTGGAGTGGAATGCTCTTCCGATTGAGCGGCCGACGCGGTTCAATGGTGATATTCTGGATTATGAAAATGCAATAGAAGAACTTCTTGTCCGCGAGACACGTGAAGAAGCGGGGATTGAGATTGACCTTTCTGGCGGGCTGAAATACATCAACAGCGTCGCTTTCATCCGTCCGGATGGTATTCCGGTTGTTCTGGTCAAGTTTGCTGCTTATTATAAAAGTGGGAATGTTCAGCTGGAGAAAGGCAGCTTTACTGATCACGCCTGGGTGAATGCTGAAGAAGTCAAGGTCTATGATTGTATTGATGGTATCAAGCAGGAAGTTGCCCAGACAATCTCTCTATTTGATCCGGAGAAGTAAAACTGCTACTTTCCACTTTTTCCACAAAGCTGTTTTAACTGGCTCTGGAGAAAAAGTCCCCCTGGCCATTGACCGTGGCGAAAACCAGCTGTGTTTAAGGTTACAGAACCAGGCCATTTGAGCTGATCGTTTTCGCACCTGTTCCAGTACATCGCTTCTCACGGTCAATCTTGAGGCCAAGCAGACGACTTTTTCTACTAGGCTTTTTAATCCGCAACCTTTTTAAATGAGCGCTCTCTTTTGGTCTTATTCGAGAGATGCGTCGGTTCGGCACGGACTGATGTATACTGGAGAACGTAGATTTATCTTCTTCTCCGCGTCATCAACTAATGAGGTAAAAAATAATCATGGCACGCATGCATTCCAGAAGGAAAGGAAAAAGCGGGAGCAAAAAGCCAGCGGCAAAAATACCCAGCTGGTCCCCCCTTAAAGACAAAGAAGTCGAAAAACTAGTTGTTAAATACGCAAAAACCGGAAAATCAGCCAGTGAAATTGGTCTGCTTCTGCGTGATGCCTACGGCATCCCCAGCGTGAAGACGCTGACACAGAAAAAGATAACTACCATTTTAAAAGAAAATGAACTGCTCAAAGGCCTTCCTGAAGATCTTTTGGCTTTAATCAAAAAATTGATCAACGTCAGGCAGCATGTAGAAAAAAACAAACATGATACCAGTGCTTCTCGGGGGGTTATCCTGACAAATTCCAAGATTCGCCGCCTGACCAAATATTATAAGAATACGGGTGCGTTACCAACTGATTGGCAGCTGGACATGGATCGCCTGAAAATGTATCTCGAATAGATCGGGATTATTTTTATTTTTTTAGTTTGATACAGGTGGTTTGCTGCCGCGAGGATCTTTATTTTTTTTGAACAGAACGAAAGATAAAAAGAATAATATCCTCTCAGAAAGTGAGCTTTCCACCAGCGTATAATCCCACTGGTGTAGGCATTTTTTCTTGACAAAAATTATACAAAAAAATCAATTATAATCTTGTTTTGATGCTTTCAATGTTAGATGCGATCTCCTGGCCTTTCTTGGTTAGTTCCAATAATTTCAATCGTCCTTCTTTTTTGAAATTGATCAAATCTGCTTTTTGCATCTCTTGCAATATTTTAACGACATGACTATACGTGCAATCGATTTGTTTCGCCAACACGGATGCATAGACATCGCTGTTTGCATTCTTTAATTCAACTAACATCATTGCTGGTTTCTCTCGAAAAAACACATCAAAGATAACTTTCTTTTTATTTTTGTTCACGGTGACACCCCCGATTTAAACACAAAGAATTTAATATCATTAAATCTCTGCGCGATCAAAATGAGGATTCGCCCATTTTGACACGTCCACCAACCTCCCGCTTCGTTGATGTTTAATATCCATATTTAAACATTTATTCAGTATAATCCCTATGTTAGAACAGCCATTTAATAAATGTTTCGTAATCGGGGCACAATCCCTTTTGTGAGTGATGGTGAGCCGTCGCTGAAGCCGATTTTAAGAAGTTTTGGAATTACAGAAGAAAATCGGGCCAGTTCCACTAATATAGCTCTCCTTCAGCGACCATTTGGCGTCACCATCACTCACTTTTCGGATTGTGCCGTAATCGGCCTAGCTTAGTATGTACAACATATGTACAGATTATTGAAAAATGTTTTAAAGGGGCGGCTTTTCTTCCTCTTCTTCATGACAATTCCTTCTTTTTTTCCCCATGCGTCTGTCCGCTCTGGTCAAGATAAATTTATCGACGATCTCGATCAAGCATTAGCTCAGCGGAAGATCCTCTTTGCACATGCCCCTACTGGATTAGGTAAGACAGCCAGCGCTCTCGCCGTTGCTGTTGAGCATGCCATCCGCTCCAAAAAGAAAGTCCTCTTCCTGACTAATCGTCATACTCAACACCGTCTCGCTATCGATACATTGGCTCTCATGCGCACGAAGACAGGCAGAGAAATAATTACTGCCGATCTGATTGGCAAGCGTTGGATGTGCAACCAGGATGTTGCCGGCCTATTTGGCAACGAATTTAATGAATTTTGCAAGACCGTCGTGGAAAAAGGTGAATGTGAATTCTATACTACTGTCCGCGACAAGAAAACATTATCTGTAGAGGGAAAAGCGGCATTGGCCTCATTAAAACAACAACCGCCACAGCATACAGAAGAGATCTGTGCTTTCGCTAAAGAAAAGACGATGTGCGGCTATGAATTAGCTATTGCTCTTGCGAAGGACGCCCATGTTATCGTCTGTGATTATTTTTACATCTTCAATCCCAACATCCAAAATTCTTTCTTTGCCAAACTAGAGGTGGAATTGGGAGACCTGATCCTTGTTGTTGACGAGGGCCATAATCTGCCCTCGCGAATCATGGATATGCTTAGCTCAACATTAACAAGTACGATGCTGCGCAACACTATCCTAGAAGCAAAAAAATACGGCTATGGGGGTGTCGTCAAATGGCTTCAGGAAATCCTGCAGATATTCCACGAAATTGCTGTTTTTCCTTCGTCTTCATCCGATCCCGAGATCAAGATCGCTAAGAACCAATTCCGGGATGCGATCCAGAGGGGGGTAGATTATGATCTCCTCATCGATGAACTGGAAATGGCGGCGGATGAGATCCGAAAAAAACAGCGTAAAAGTTTTTGTAGTAGTGTTGCTTCTTTTCTTCAGGCATGGAAAAGTGAGGAGGAAGGCTTTGCGAGAATATTATCGAAATATCCTGGAAAAAATGGCCCGGTAGTCTCTCTTCGTCATCTGTGTTTAGATCCATCGTTCATTACGCGTTCTATCTTTTCGCAAATTCATGCCGGTGTCGTGATGAGCGGGACATTGAAACCACTCTCTATGTATAAAGATGTGCTGGGTGTCCCTGACGCCCTGGAAAAAGAATACGCTTCTCCGTTTCCTTTGGAAAACAGGGCAACGCTGATTATTCCTGAAACCTCGACGAAATTTACCACGCGCAGCGATTTGATGTTCCAAGCTATCGCTGACCACTGCAGCAATCTCGCACGGCTGATTCCCGGAAATATCGCTTTCTTTTTCCCTTCTTATGATCTACGCGATAAAATTGCGTATTTTATCCAAACTCCAAAACAGAAATTCTGGGAAAAGCGTGAGATGGTTAAAGAAGAAAAAGAGCAGCTGCTCGCTTCATTTTATGCCGAACGCCAATTCGGGGGGGTACTTCTGGGTGTTACTGGTGCTAATTTTGCTGAGGGAGTTGATTTTCCCGGCGACTTGCTCAATGGAGTGGTGGTCGTAGGGCTGCCTTTGGCCAAGCCAGACTTGGTGACCAAAGAACTGATTGCCTATTATGACCGAAAATTTGGAAAAGGCTGGGATTACGGCTACATTTATCCGGCGATGAATAAGTGCTTTCAATCAGCTGGCCGCTGCATCCGCTCGGAGACTGACCGAGGAGCGATCATCTTTCTCGATGAACGGTTCGCCTGGCAGAATTATTTTTGCTGTTTTCCCCGGGAAGGGCTGAGAGTGACGAAAGGGTATGAGCCTATTCTCAGAGAATTTTTCGGATGAATGAGGATTGACCAAAAACAATACTAGTGTGGAAAAAGCAACATTTATATACTGGTACGCTTTACCTATTATTCTCATTATGAATCTGGGCCCCCGGGATTCTACCACCCTCACCCCCTCCTGGGGACCCATCTTTTTATATGTGTATCCCCTCATTCTGTGATTAATGGGTTCCTCACTAGTTTTAGTAATTTTATTCCCCCTAAGTAATAACAACCGTACGTATTTAGTTTCGCCTAAAGGCGAGCGAGAGAATCTCCTCGTTAGACGGGGTTGGAGCGTTTTTCTTCGGAGAAATGGCTTTTTCACATCAGCGGAGAAATGGCTTTTTCACATCAGGAAAAATTGCGGAAAAACGCCGAGCGAGCGGCAAACTAAATACGTACTAACAACCACCACCTTTATAAATAACCTATCTTTTTTTTGTGGAGAGGCAGATTATGAGCAATATCACCAGTTTGGAGCGGTATCGGATGCGGGCATATGCACGCGCTGGTTTACCATTCGACGATTCGACAAGTATCGGCGACGGGATGACCTTAGCTATTGCTCAACGCCCATCCTCAGCTGCCTATTCGCACACACAACCGACTGATCCGGCTGTCTGCCCAGTCGAGAAAAAATCGCTGGAACAGAGATTATTAAGCGCTGAGGACATTGCTGAGTTAAGAAAAACTAATCCTCTGGAAGGTCCGTCTCATTTTGTCGTTGACCAAGGTAACGATCCGATTGCGGCGTATGATCTTTCCGGCGTTCGCCACGGCTCTGCCGGAATTCGTGAATACAAACCAATTTTACCCAAATAATTTTCTTCAAATCTGACTATTCCACCGTATATTTTCACACGCATTTAAAGCAATGAATAGAACTGAATGAATTCTTCTTCTGTGATCCGCAATCCTGCTTCGAGGAAATATCGTGCCAAAGCATAACCATCTTGTTGGACATCGTCTGATTTTGTAAACGAAAGCAGGCGTTGCAGGGTATATTGGCAGAGATAGCCTTGTTCAAAAGCAAGAATGTGTTCTTTCCGTGATTTTTCGGAACGAAATGAGTAATCTTTTTGAGAGAAAATAAGCGGCCCTTTTCGCATCACGCTTTTCATTTTGCTGAATCCCAAAGCGTTGAGATGGCTTTGGACTAGCGATCCGATAAAATCTTTTTTTGTGCTTCTCTTGATCTCTTTTTCAAATTGTTCCGGCAGGAGATGGCGTTGGACTTTGCCGAGATAACGTAGCACTTTCTGCCGCGGGCCTTTTGCTGTCTTTATGCTTTTCACAAGATACGCATATTCTTTATTTTGAATTTTCTTGACGCGCAGATAGACCATGTCCAGATCTATTCTTCTATTTTATTTAAGTTTTCTCTCATTGGTACGTATTAAGTTAAGTCTGTGCGGGCTTGGTCAAGATGGCCTGCCGAGCGTTGCTATTGGACTAACAGTTAGATTCTCGCGCATTTCTTCATACAGTTCTCAAAAGAAGAAAGAAAACAAGGTAATGTAATTATTTGACTGATAGAATCCAGCATTCTGAAAGAAAAATGTTGGTTGTTTGGGCTCATCATTCGGCAATTTTCATTTCCATTAAAAAATCATCATCAGTCAAATGTGGACACTACCGAAAACAAGCAGAGCGAGACGAGGCAGGCCGACCTGCTCAAGCACAGACTTAATATGTACTCTCATTGGGCGCTTTGGCCAGCAACTAAATACGAACACTTTTGGAGGTATTAAGTCTGGTTTTTGGTTCAGCACGCTTACCGTCCCAAAATCATGAATAACATATGTTTCATATCCTACTAAGGTGAAAGATATAAATATCTGATGGTCTATATTCAGCCTATACGAGGGGTGATATCGATGCATGCTCCATTTCATCGCTGTGTGGAATGCAATGATGTTATTGATCATCCTGTCTGTTCTGATTGCCTTTCTGAAAAGATGAAACAGTTTGTTGCTCAATACGATGCCCGTTTGGCAAAAAATATCAACAGTATGGCCATTTATGGCAGTAGTCTCTGTATTTTTTGCGGGCAGAACATGGCTTTATGTCCTCATTGTTACAGCAAAGATATCTACCTCTTTCTGCATCACAAAAATAAGCGGATTGCGCAGGAATTTCTCACGCGTTTTGATTTTGAATTGAGAAAGAAGTTCAATTGATTGAAAATAATTTTTTGGGACTAGTTTCAAACTTCTGCCTATTTCAATCTTTTTGAAAGATTATTTACCAAGCGTTCAGCAGAGGCATGAGCTCTGTTCATATCCCGGTAGGAATCTGGCAAAGCCCGATCAAAGAGAAGTTCATCATCCCGATACATATCCAACACTCCGGCTCGGTCTGTTTCTGTACTGATCCCCACATAAACAGCTTTTTGCGAGCCTTTTCTGATCTCTAAAGAGTAAGATCGGTCTTCTCTGATTGCGCAAAACTCTGTCCGATCAACTCGTGTGCAAGACATTTCCTGTACTGTTTGACCATGTTCCAAAGCATATTCGACCAAAGTTGCCGTCTTCAGTGTCGGCGGGGCGGACAGGATCAACGTGACCAGAATATCAATTAAGCTCATAGATTAATCAGAAGTAGAAGTATTATAAAAACATTGCTTCTCTGGAGAATAGGGGTGGGGGATTTTCTGATTGGATTAACACTCGATTCCCGCTTCCTGCAGCTGCTGAGGGGTCATACATTTAGAAAGTACGGTACAATACGCTGAGAGATCGGTTGTCGGCTCGATGCTGAACCCCGGCTCAATATACTTAGAGGGAAGGACATACATCTGTTTTTTTGCATGAAGTGTCTTGATATTGCCGCAGGTGAGACTGTTGCTGAGGAGATCAAATGCTTCCCAACTCTTGAACTTGACGGCAAAAGCATACTTGTCGGTGTTATCGCAGTGTACGCTCGCTTCCAGGACTTTGCTGGCGCTTAGTGTTTTCACCACCCGATAGGAGACCACATTATCTTCATCCTCGACTTCCAGGCATAAATCAAACTTCTTTACCAAACCATAAAATTCATTCTTTTCCAGATTTGTTTCAATGTTCTTCTTGACTGCCGAACCCAATTCGCCGACATCGCCAAAATGAATCGCTTTCCCGGTCGTCACACCTTGTAATACTAAGATTACACCAACAATGAAAAATAAAGCAAAGCCGGCCAACAAAACCACTTTCTTTGATTCCATCCCGGTTGTCGGCTGGCCGTCCTTCCGTCCTGCTACTTTTCGCGCCACTTCCTGAAATGTTTTCTTGATATCGTCTTCATTCCATCCGGCCTGCGCCAAAGTCTGATGGATCTGCGGATAACGCTGCCCTTGCCGGACTTGCTTCAAAATATATTGCAATAACCGTGGGTCAGTCTTCTTTGTCTTCAAGTAATATTGCAGGCCGAGAAGAATTGCTGCGCTAAGGAGGAGCAAACCGATGATCGTCACGATCAGGCGGAAAGTCCGTATTTTTGCCACATCTTCTTCTACTTCCTCGAGGTTCTCTTGTGCTGTTCCGACATCTTTCTGCAAACCCGCCAAGCCAGTTGCTACTGTTGTCACTGATTCTTTTGATTGAAATTGTTGGGAATTAAGCAGGTCTATCTTTTCGCTGAGAAGAGTGATCTGCTGCTGGAGCAGCTGCACAACCTGTTCAAGATTAGTTATTTTTTCTTCAACACTGGCAGACAGAGCTTGTAATTCTATTAATTTTTTATCGACAGCTGCCGCTGCTGCTGCCGCCGCAGCCGTGGCATCTTTAGCTGTTCCCTCCTGATCCGTACTTGTGTCTGTTGAAGTATCGGTTGTACTCTCGCTGATAAAACAAGTAGATGTTTCTTCAGAGCAAGAGCATTCCCCCGCGGAACAGAAATCGGCAGCAGTTTCGTCAAAGGCACAATCTTCAGCAAAAGAACAATAACTCTCCGGAATTTCCGTGTCTGCCTGGACAATGGCTGCGCCAGCCAGCAGGATAAGAAGCACTCCTACGACCATTAATATTTTTATGTTGCGCATCTGTCCACTCTTTTTGAGAAGGAGCTCTTTTTTATATTTATATACTTTTGCTTTCAAGTCTCCTGTATCGCACTACTATTCAACTTTTAGACCCGGCAGCTGATTTTTTCAACAGAGTCTAAGCCAACGGAATCTTTATATAATTCTAGATTACCTCAATCTCCATGCTTGATATCAATGTTGTCCGTCAGTCTCCGGATAAAGTTAAAGATTCTGAAAGAAGGCGCGGCCGGGATCCGGCCATTGTTGAACAGGTATTAGGCTACGATGAAGATTGGCGCAAGCTGTTGAAAGATGTTGAAGCATTGAAACACCAACGCAATGTTGTTTCAGAAGAGATCAATAAAGCAAAGAAAGCGAAAGAAGAAAAAACAGCAGCTGCCAAGATCAAAGAGATGCGTTCCGTGGCCGAACAGATCCGGCTTCAGGAGGAAAAAGTCGCCGCTTTGCTTGACCAGCGCAATTCTCTCCTCCGGAAGCTGGGAAATATCCTGCATCCATCTGTCCCGTCAGGGAAAGACGAGTCAGAGAATAAAGAGATCAAAAAAAGAGGAAAAATTCTAAAGTTTAGCTTTCCGATCAAAGACCATATCGAGCTTGGCTTAGATCTGGATCTGATCGATCTGGAGACTGCCGCCAAGAACTCCGGCGCACGTTTTTATTATCTCAAGAATGAGGCAGTTCTTCTCAGCCAGGCATTGCAGCGTTTCGCCATCGACCGTCTGCGTAAAAAAAGATACACCCTAATCCAAACACCTTACATGCTTAATCGTGCCGCGCTGGAGGGGGGGGTCAATCTTGCCGATTTTGAAGACATGATCTACAAGATTGAAGGTGAAGATCTCTATCTGATCGCAACATCCGAACACCCGTTGGTGGCCTTAAAGAAAGATCAGCTGCTGGAAGCGAAATCCCTCCCTCTTAAACTCTGCGGAGTGAGCGCCTGTTTCCGTAAAGAGTTAGGCTCGCACGGCCGGGATACGAAAGGTATCTTCCGCGTCCATCAGTTTCATAAAGTGGAACAGATCGTTTATTGTCTTCCGGAGCAGTCGGAAAAGTTCTTTAAAGAGATGCAGAAGAATGCGGAAGAATTATTTACGGAATTAGGCATCCCCTTCCGCGTCGTCCAAATCTGTACCGGTGACATCGGCAATAAACAGGCCATCCAATACGACATCGAAGCCTGGTTTCCCGGACAAAAAGAAAAGAAAGGTGCATATCGCGAAGTCACTTCCTGCAGCAATTGTACTGATTATCAGGCCGTAGCTTTAAATACAAAAGTCCTGCGCCAGGATGGAACAAGACAATATCTTCATATCCTTAATAATACTGCATTGACGGACACGCGGCCGATCGTCGCCATCATGGAGAATTTTCAGACAAAAGACGGCAGTGTCAAGATCCCCAAAGCATTATGGCCGTACATGAGCGGGATCAAAGAGATTAAGAGAAAGAAGTGATCAAATACGAAAAATAATTCATCCTTCCCAGCCGATCCAGCACAATTCCCCTTTCTTGCAGATTTTTGCTCTCTGGCAGTCCTTAATATTCGGGAACTGTCTTACCAATAGCTCCATCAAAGAATTCCATTTAACAACAACGGTGGTCAGTGTCGTTTTTACTTCCTGATCCCGTATCCGGCGCATCTGGTCGTAGAGAATTTCCATCTGGGCGGTCATCCGGTCAAACGTCCGCTGATATAACTCCTGTTGGCCGCGGCGATAGACCTCATCTTTGTAGAGGCGCAGGGCATACCAATAATTTCCTGCTTTTTCCATTTCACTTCTGATTTTTTGCAGGTCAAGCGCCAGCAATTTGGCAACCGTCTGGGCGCGTGAGGTCAGTCGTGGATCAGTCTCCAGCTTGCTGAGCAGTGGTACGATCGTCCAGGAATTTTTAGGAGACATATCCGAGAGGATAAACCCGAGATTTATATTATTGATAGTGGTGGAATAGATATATTTGACAGAAGAAGTTGATGGCATCTTCTTGGACAACAACTTCTCCATTTCCAAAATCATTATAAATCATCTCTCTCCTCTTCTCAATCATGTCTTTATTCAAAGATGCACTCAAGAACGGCGAATCTGTTTTTCGCGACACGCTCTTCCTTAATTTTGATTTTCAGCCCAAAATCCTTTTTGCGCGGGAGAATGAACAGCAGCGCTTCGCCGTGGCCATCCGTCCGCTGCTGGAAGGCCATACTGGAAGAAATCTCTTTGTCTATGGTGCTCCGGGAATCGGCAAAACCACCGCCTGCAAGCATGTCCTCCGGGAATTGCAGGAGACTTCCGATGAGGTATTCCCCCTTTATGTCAACTGCTGGAAAGAGAATACTACCTACAAAATATTTTATCGTATCTGCGAGGATCTCGGCTACAAATTCATCCAAAGCAAAAAGACCAACGAGCTTCTCGCGCTGATCACCGCCAAACTCAACAAAAATAGCGCGGTCTTTATCCTTGATGAGATCGACAAGTTAGAGGACACGGATTTTCTCTACAGCATTCTCGAAGATATCTATCGCAAGTCGATCATCATGATTACCAATTATCGTGATAGTTACAGCGAGTTAGACGAGCGCATCCGCAGCCGGCTCGGCCCGGAATTTCTCTTCTTCCGCCCTTATAATGAAACAGAGATCGCGCAGATCCTCCGGCAGCGCTGTGAATACGCTTTTGTTCCTGGCTGTTGGGATGAAGAAGCGTTTAAAGAGATCGTGGAAAAGTGTGCTGAGGTCAAAGACATCCGCGTCGGCTTGTTTCTTATGCGCGAAGCGGGGAATCTTGCTGAAGAGAAAAATTCACGGCGGATCATGATGGAACATGTTGCTCAGGCTGTCCTGAAAGTAGATGACTTTTATATCAAGCCGAAAGAAGGGCTGGATGAGGATCTGCAGATTATTCTTGATCTGATCCGCGACCATAGCGGCAAGAAGATCGGCGACGTTTTCGGTGCCTACTCGGAGATGGGCGGCGAGCTCAGCTACAAGAGTTTTCAGCGGCGGATCCTGAAATTGGAAGAAGGTAAATTCATCTCCACGGAGAAGCAGTCTGGGAAAGAGGGGAACACGACAATCATCCATCATATCCCTAATCGGAAACTATCAGAATTTTGAAGACTATTCTTTACTCCGTAAAATAACTTTATAAGCTTCTTTTGCGACAGAGCAAATCTGATGGTGTCTTCTCTTAAGCGTCTTCTTGCTTCAGCTGCCCTCGCATCTCAACTCTGGTTTGGTTCCCCGTCGGCAGCAGCGCAGCTTCCGCCGGAACCATCGGAAATATCCTCTCCTTTTTCGGTAGATACGGAAGATTCTTCAGTTGAAGAGAAAGCCGATCTGGAAGAGAAAATTACCGGAACTCGCCTTCCCGATGCCACTCTTCCTATTTATTTCAATTGGAGCCTTTTTCATCTGAAGCCGGGGACACTTCCTGTCCCCCGTGAATCAATCCTCTCGTATGTGGACATGGACAATCTTGACGTTTCCACGCTGGGACTATCTTTGGATTTCCTGACAAAATCAAAAGAATTATCTACCAACCTCATTGGCTCACTTTCTGTCGGTGTTTTTCTCGATTTTAGTTCCACGCGTTTTTTTGGGACGTCGATTTCCGATTCCGGAGCGGTTAGGTATCGAAATTTCGCCGCTGCCTACAAAGTGAAGGGCGATCTCAATTATGTTGCTTTTGGCCTTACCTTTGGGCCGTCTGTCCTTTATCGCCATGGTTTGTTTTCCATCGGGTTGGCTGTTGACTTTAAAAGCGGCTTGACTTTAGTCAACAGCGATCTTACTTTCGACATTGGGCTCACTGATCAGTTTGTCCGCAATTATGTTGAGCATCAGGGGTATTCTCCGGATGCCCACGGATCGATCGAGACGCGCGGTTTTGGTGGTTTCGGACAGGTCCTCGTTGGACCGGTGATTGGGATCGGGGATGTGCTTTGTTCTGGGGGAGTTGGTCTGCGTTACGATGGTCTGTCCGTCGTTGTCCGTGAAAAAATCGACAACCCCCAATTGATGGATGAGCTTCAGGGAAAATACAAAGTGGAATATAACCAAAGCTCTCTTCTTTTTGGGGCAAAATGCGGCTATTTGTTTTAGTCAGCATAATCTCTGCTGTGCCGCACCGATTACCGGCGAAATAAATTCACTGTACTGAAACAAGGCATTCTCTGCCAAATTCATCTTGATCTGAGTGAGATCATGTCCTTGTTTCCAGACCAAAAATGAAAAATAGGTCCCCAGTTCTGCCCTCATCAACATATTTAGCGTCGAAAGCTGCTGGCAGATCTTTTCGTTTGTTGGGCATTGTTCCAATTTTGGCGTAAGGCTTTGCAGGGTTGCCAAAGCCCACATTACGTTTTTGGTCGTTGGACAGTTTTCAGCAGGACAGTTTGCTTCTTTTTTGTCGGCAAGCAGTAGAAAATGATCGATCACCGTCTCTAAAGCAGCAAGGAATTTGATCTGCGGGATCAGGCAGGAAAAAGTGCGGGGTAGGGGTGAGAATCCGACGGTAAATCTTTCGCTCGCTGCTGGTTGTCGTAGAGGTTCAGTGATTGAGATCTTCTCTCCCGAGACAATCGCTGAAACCAGAACAAAGATAATCAGAAAAGAAGCAATTTTCCCGGCCATTCATTCTTAGATTAATCCTGCGGTCTTTAAAGATTTTTGACGGGAGATATGGATTCGGCAGGCAGAAACATTTATATAAACTGAAAACTCAGTATTCCCGAGGTGGCAGATGAGTGAAGTCTATTTTATCCCGACAACCTTGCTGAAAGGTCCGATCTTCTCTTTACTGAAGAAAGTAGGATACCAGGCAGTAGATATGCATTTTCATTCTCGCTATAGCGTTGACGGCTTACCGACGGTTAAACAGATCATTCAAAAATGCAGAAGCAATAGCATTGGAACATCCATCACAGATCATAACGAGATCAAAGGGGCTCTCGAAGCAGTTTCACTAGCTCACAAAGACATCTTTGTCATCCCTGGTATCGAACTGACCTGTCATAATGGTGTTCATCTCCTTCTTCATTTCGCTGATCTGCGTACCTGTTCTGAATTTTATTCCCGGGAAATTAAAGGAAGATTGAAGAAGAATCCCTGGTTCCTGGACATCACCCATAATGAGGCCATTGATCTTGCTCGTCGTTACAACTGTCTGATCACTACGCCCCACCCTTATGGGCCGGGATTCTGCGGCATCCAAAAATGGGGCGCAAACAAGAGTTCCATCAAGAAGATCGATGCCGTAGAAGTTCTTAACGGCACCTGCAAAGGAAAGATGAATCCGCGGGCGATTACTTGGGCAAAAAAGATCGGTAAGGGATTTATCGGGGGTTCTGATGGGCATGCTTTGACCGAACATGGAACTTCGGTAACTCTCTGCCAAGCAGAAACTCCGGAAAGTTTTATGGAAGAGATCCGCAGACGACGTTCCGTCGTCATCGGTGCACAGGAGAGGCTGTTAGAAGATGGGATGAATACACTGCATAAATTTCTCAGAGAAGAAAAGAAAGCTTATAAAAAACAGATAGAGATGATGTGGAAAGATCGATTTTCGCTTGATTGGCATTACTTTAAGAAAAAGCTGAAAGACAAGCATTTCTTTCATCATTACCATGCTCATCATCAGGAACCAAAAGAAGAGCACTTACTGGCCCATCCGCATACACGACATCTGACCAAATACCTCAAATAGGCTGTGACCCCTCATGAAGAAAAAGAAGATTGTCTCTCGGATCAGCGGTTATGAACTTCATCATCGAATCTTATCGTTCGTTGCGGTCATGCTTCTGACGATCGCCGTTGTCCGCCTGTTTGTCTTCATCCATAATCCCAATCCGATCTTCTTGAATTTTGAACTCCATCATTTTGATTATGGCCTGCTCCTGCTGCTGATCACCGCGCTCTTGCTCTTGTTCGGCAAGAAAAATGATGGCACGTATCTCCTGCTCTCCGGGATTGCGTTCGGGCTCATCCTCGATGATCTGTGGTTCATCAGGAGTAATCTGCTCGATCCGGGAATAAATGAAGTTCAAATTTATAATTCTACCTTCCTGTCGGTTGTCGTGCTCAGCATTCTGATCATTCTGGTCATCCTCCTGATCGATCACTTCCGAGGACCGAAAAAGAACAGAAGAAATCATCTGGTTAGATAGGCAATCCCTTCCACGAGGAATTTTATGCTGACCAGGACGATAGCGATCAAGACAACTTTCTTAAATCTGGGTTGAGGAATGCGCTGAACTATTTTTTTCCCGATAAACGAACCAGCAAGAGCAATGACAAACAAGATCGGAATGAAATAAATGAGCTCTTGGGGGAGAAAGCCGTTTCTCCAATAGATTGGGATGCGAGTTAGATCTACGGCCAAAGAGATGACTGCAGCCGTTGCGATGTACACCGTTTTTTCTAGACGAAATGCCGTCAAAAAAGCACCGCGTAAAGCTCCTCCCGTCCCGATCAATCCGGCAAGAAATCCGGAGAGGCTTCCCCCCAGAATGCTGTTTCTGGTTGTTGGGGGGAGTGTGAAGTGATCATTCCAGACGAGAAGAACATATCCGACGAGGAATAAGCCAAGAAACAGCTTTAAGATCGGTTGCGAGACATAATTGACGAGCAATGCGCCGGCGATTGCCAGCAGGATGCTGGGCAGGCCAAAGAAGAGCAGTAATTTTTTGTCCATTTTCCGCCGGAAAAAAGCAATCCTGCCGATGTTTCCCGACAGGTGAAAGATCGCTGTCAGAATTAATGCCGTCTTAAAATCAAAGAAGAACAGGGCAATGGGTAAAAAAAGCGTAGAAGAACCAAACCCCGCCAGTGTACCGATGATTTCCGAAAAAAATGCGGCAATCCAAAACCAGATCAGGATCATGATCTCTTAACAATCTTGTAGATTATTTAAAACCATCACTCAGAGAAATGATTGTGCCGTTTTGACATCTCTATTTTTTCTCGCAGAGAAAGATTTGTTTTCTTGTACAACGAGAAAAAGATTCATTACAAAAAAAAAGAAAGATGGCCTATTTCTGGGCTACTGGTGTTTCCGAAGCTGCTCGTACTTTAGGCAGCGGCAACGGACTTGGCAGGTTTACATCTTCGCTAATTTTGATCGCTTGGATATTTCCTTTGTGCAGGGCAGCGTTGATGATCTCTTCCATGACTTCGACAGGAATTGTCTTGTCTTTCTCCCAATCCATCTTGGCTTTGGAGACTTTCTTGTCGACGTCAACATAGAGAACCTGTCCTTCCACGTCGATCTTTCCCAGATTTGGTTCGTAGGAGCAATTAAATGCAAACGTGACTTTAAGCCCTTTTTTGCCGTCAACGGCAAAATTGAGATCTTCCACATCTTTAACAGAAACATTGTTGTTTATTTTAATCTGGCCGCCTTTGGCACTAAGGTTGCGTTCAGCATTTACTTTATGGAGATTTATTTTAACAATAGTCATGATTAACCACCCGATTTCGTTATGGAGCAGTAATCGTTGGAGCTTCTTTATAAATTTTGTGTTGGTTGACGCTTAGTAGAAAAAGTCGTCCGCCCGGCCTGAAGATTGACCGTGAGAAGCGATCTACAGGAACAGGTGCGAAAAACAGCGATAAGAATAGCGCTCGTAGGCAACCATCCACACGACCGGTTTTCGCCACGGTCAATGGCCAGGAGGACTTTTTCTACAGAGCCGTTGGTTGGTTGGTATTAAGTTAAGTCTGTGCGGGCTTGGTCAAGAGGCGGCTGATTTTTTCTCCCGTGACAGCGAACAGAAACCAGCTCTTTGTCCATACTCCAAAATCGCTTTCAAAAAATAGATCTTGCTTTACCCTTAAGAATATATAGAGAAGTTTGCATAATTCACTTTTTTAGAAAATAGGTTCAATTTTATCCTCTAATCTCTTAAAATGTCTCTTTTTTTGGTTATGTTTCTTTCTTTTTT
>JAGVZN010000006.1 GCA_018302605.1 Candidatus Woesearchaeota archaeon
AATTAAGATGAGAACACCAACAACACTTTCTAGGATTTTTTGGTCTACATTTAATAAAATATTTGCGCCAATTAAGGAGCCGGCCAAACTTATTACTGCAAGAATAGGAACATACCTCCAGACAATTTTCTTTGCTTTCCAAAATTTGATTAAGGCGGTGAATGTTTGGCCAATGGTTCCCAATCTATCGGTAGCGATTGCGATTTGTGGGGGAAGTCCAAGAAATACAAGCGACGGCACAGAAATTAAACCGCCAGCACCAATTATAGAATCAAAGAATCCTGTTACTAAACCAATGAGCGATACCAATAAAAGTAAAATTATTTCGGGCATTTTATAGATTAGTTCTTATAAGTTAATAATGTTTTCGGAAACACATCAAGGGAAAATTCCGAGTAATATGTCGCTTAACACCTTCTATGCGCAGTGTAACGGAGGAGAAGTAACTCCAAACCTACATTCTCCGAGTAATATTGCGCATAGAACCCACTCCCCACTGGACAAGTGTGCGGAGAAGATATATAAACAAAATCAATACAGAAGTCTTCCTGTCGAGGTGCAGATCTATGTTCGAAGTATTAATCCAAGAAGCAAAATTGAGGAACTTCTCCACAAAGACAATCGAAGTCTATCTTTACTACAACCAGCATTTTCTTGATTTCTGTCATAAAAAGCCCACAGAAGTAACGACCCAGGACATCCGTCATTATCTCCTCTATCTCCAGGAAAAACGCTATTCCAGTTCCTCCATTAATCTCGCCCACAATGCTCTTAACTTTTATTATCAGACAATTATGCGCCGTTCATTTTCTGTCCCATTTCAACAGCGCGAACAAAAAATGCGGGAAATCCTCACACAGATGGAAATCAAAACGCTGCTCGAAGTCACCCCCAACCAGAAACATAAACTCCTCATTGCTCTTCTCTATGCTACCGGCGTTCGCGTTGCTGAAGTTATTAAGATAAAAGTAAATGATTTTGATTTTTCCCGAAAACTCCTGCTCATCCGGCAGGGAAAAGGCAAGAAAGATAGATATACCATTATCTCTGAGAAAATAGCAAGTCAAATCCAGGAATATCTTCGGGGGGATAACACTCAAAACGAATATCTGTTTGCTACTCCTACTGGCCATATTACCGACCGTACAGTTCAAGCTGTCCTCAAAAACGCCCGAAAGAAAGCAAAAATCAGCAAACCCGTAACTCCCCACGTTCTCCGTCATTCTTTTGCCACTCATTTAATGGAAGCTAATGTTAAAACGGAATTCATCCAACAGCTTCTGGGACATCGGGATCTCAGAACTACGCGCATCTATGAGAGAATAACCACAAAACATCTCGAATCGATCCCCAGTCCTTACGATTCTCTATGAACATCCACCGCGTCAAATACAAAGATATTGAACAAGCGCCGCAATTCTCCATCCCCAAGAATTTCAAAACAAACTTTCAAGGCTCATCGCCAGCCCCATTTATCGGACGTTACGGCTATCCGAGGATCAATATCGGCCTGCTCAGCCCGCAGTTTTCTGGCGACACCTCTTATTATGACTCCCCTCAATTGTGGAGCAAAGCCAATTTTGGCATCAATCGTGTCGCCTCTCTCCGTTATGGACTCGTCAATTCTCAAAGCACCGCGCACGTCAAACATCTCAATGGCCGCTTCCTCGAGATCGTGCAGGAAGTAGGTATGGCCTCAAAAGCAGTAGAATTAGAAGTTAATTTAGCTAAGACACCACAGCTCAGCTTAAAACCAGAAAGAGAGGTCATCCCTTTCGGACCGTCCAGCACGATCAGGAGTGCTCAGATCACTCAAAATCCGGCGATTGATAGACGGGTGGAAAAGGTTGTACGTGATACTGATCTCAAAGCCGCTCCCGCCATCCTCAACCTTTATCAACGCGGATTTGAGCAGAATTTCCTCACCAAATTGATTTCCGTGGGAAATCTTGGCTTGCAACAGAACCGCAAACTTGTTCCCACTCGCTGGAGCATCACCGCCATTGATGATACGCTGGGCAAACAGCTGATCCGTGAAATCAAAGATCTTCCCACTGGCGAATATGCTGCCTATTTCGGCGGTGGTTGGGGTAATTATTACCTCTTGCTCTTCTTTCCGGAAGTCTGGTGTTATGAATTGTTTGAGACCTATCTCGATCAGGCAGTTAATCCCTGGTCCAAAAATGGTTACGCTTATAGTACGGACTACGAAGATTATGCTGGCAGAAAAGAGTATGCGGAAGAAACTGCCGGTGGTTATTATGCCTGCCGTCTTTCTCTTCTGGAGAAAATGAAAGAGCTCAAGCGCCAGCATTCCTGTCTTGCTTTACGATTTATTACTTCGGAGTATAATATCCCTCTCGGTGTCTGGGTCTGTCGCGAGGCGGCAAAGAAAAGCACAAGGACACAGCCGTTAACCTTTGCTTCGAAAGAGCTGCTTTTGCGCTATGCTCAGGACTTTATCCAGCACAAGTTTGGCTTTAAATTAGAGTTGTTATTAGAACAAAGCAGACTATTGAAAGAACAAAAGAGCCAGAAGAAGCTGACCGAATTTTAGTCACTCTCCAAAAATAAATTTTTACTGAAAAGAACAAACTCTTCATTTCTGCGTCGGTTTTGGCAATGAAACGAAAAAAATCTCTCTGATTTCACTTCCCTCATGACAACTCATTTTCACTTCTTTTCCAGAATGAACAAAGTTTATATAGCACACTTAGTTCTATCATTTTTTCACATTGTTGTGTGTTCGTAAAAAAGGTGGTGGTGTACATGACAAAAGATATCGACCGGGAGTTTGAGGAGTTTGTGCAGAAGAATTATCACAAGCTTACCGAAAATCAGAAGCAGATTTGTAAAAAGCTGGGAATCAATGATTCTCAGTAATTTTTCTTTTTAACTTTTAGATTCTATTTTAGTTTAACTATTTCCTTCCGAAAACTATAAGAAGTATTCTTCTCCCCAAGACATTGATGACAAACTTTCCTTTAATTGAACTCTCTGGAACTCCGCAAGAAATCGGATTCGCTCATGGAAAATTACTCAAAGGACGGATAAAAAAGACTCTTGCGTTCTACAAGACGATCTTCAAGAAAGAAGATAAAATCATTCTTCAGCAAGCTGCGCACTTTCAAAAAGTTATCATCAAAACCTTTCCTCAATATGCCGAAGAAATCGAAGCGATTGCCGAAGGCGCAGAATTAGATCCTTTGTGGATCTACGCTTTGAATGCCAGAACAGAAATACTTTCCTTTGGTACGCAAGAATGCACTGTTGCCTATTTCAAAGAAGGTGCAATTCTTGGAGAAAACTGGGATTGGGCAGAATCATTAGAATCACTTGCTATTCTATTTAAAATCAAACGTCTCGATGGGCACACTATCTTGATGATGACCGAGCCTGGTATCATTGGGAAAATCGGATTAAACTCTGCCGGCATCGGGGTTACGCTCAATCTTCTCGAATGCCCCGCGAAATTAGATGGGGTTCCGATCCATGTCCTGCTCCGGGCGATATTGGATTGTTCATCCCTTTCAGAAGCTCAATCAGTCATCCTTTGCGCGCCAGATGGAAAAGCCAGTAATGTTCTGATTGCTGATGCCAGCGGAAATAGTCTTGATATTGAATTCGCCGGCAAAGATCTGTTTATGCTTAATCCACAAGAATCTATCTTTGTCCACACCAATCATTATCTCAGCACATCTTTCTCCAAGAAAGAGAATTTAGCCAGCTCCCATGCGCGCTATGATCGTGCTCTCGCTTTGAGCAAAAAACTCTCTGGCAAGAAGATCGCAGAGATGAAACAGCTTCTGTTAGATCAGGAAAACCAGGAACTTCCCATCTGCCGTCCTTATCTTCCCTCTCTTTATACCACGTCTATCGGTACGATTTGTTCGATGATCATGGATCTTCGCAAAAAGGAGTTGCAGATCACCAAAGGCAGTCCGTTAAAGCATAAGTTTGAGAAAATCAGTTTGTAAATTCATTGAGGAGATTTTCTCCCGACAATAATTACTGCATCTCCCCTCCCAACATCTACGTTCGACCAAATCCTGCGTTCTAAATCGCCTTTCGGCAACGGCGTATCATTCATCAGTGATCGATTCCAATAAACACCGCGCACGATCAGCGAATCCTCTACTTCTGGGGAGTATGCTCGTGCGATAGTTAGAACTTCTTTTGGAATTTTTTTCTCTTCTGGTTCACAGGCATATCCCTGGTTCAGACAAAGCTTTCTAAACTGTGCATAGACGAGGGGATTTTGTGTTCGTGTCATCAAAACAGTTGCGGGAAGTAATGCTGCTCTGACGCGATTCAATTCAGCATATAACCCACGACCTTGATACTCTCTCCGTAAAAATCCGCTGGCAAAATAATTAACATCATGTCCTGCTAAAGACAGCAGATCATTTACCGCATAACCGACAATTCGTTCTGCTTGAGAAAGCAGTACGACCAGCGATGCTTCCACAGTCCTCTCTTCAATCGCCTCTTTTGGCAGCCATTTTCCAAATGCATCCAGCGCAACATCGTACAGCTCCGGCAGGATTCTTTCCACCTGCTTGGTATCTTTTCGATCATCTTTTGGGCGAAAAATGCTCCCTTCCAGAGAAGTCATCGTTTTACCTCTAACGATTGAGAAAGAAAAACTCCGATAGAAGTCAATTGCACCGGCGATCCTTTGCTCTGTGCATTTCCATAACTCAGAAGACCAATTTGTTTCAATTGAGACAGATTATTCCAGATCGTCGTTTTCGAACACGGTAAAGAAAGTGCAAGTTCAGCGACAAGCGCAGTTACTACTGTTCTTTCCTCTAACCGAAGTAGATAACCGAGAATCTGTTTCTGTTTTGCCGTTAAGCGAACCCGAGAAAAAGAATGAAGTGTTGAAACTAATTCTACATTACTGATCGAAAAGACGATCAGCAGATCCCTCTGCCTTAGCCTCGTGTTGTTTCATTACAACTCAGAAATCGGTGCTATTATATATTCTTTTTGTACAGGAAATGTTGGAGTCATTCTCTTTTCTTCTGAAATGGAAAACGTCCATTCCGATAGACAAATGCCGTCAAGACTAATCCTCCGGAAATAATCATGCTTGGCCACACCAGATTATTCTTCTCCACCACCACCTTTGTTGGGTACTCATGACATTCATAATCCGTGCCGCAATACGCATTCTCCGAGCAATCTTTATTATTATGACATTCCCGGGAGGTGAGGTTCACGAGAAATGTTCCGAGAAGGACTAAGGCCAAGGCTACGGCGATGACAATGATTGCGGCGCTGCCCTTTTGATTCATCTCCCCTATTGAAAATAATCTGTTTTTAAAGATTTTGGGGCTGGAGTGCAATCTTTAGATCTTAATAAGGGGGATTTTCATTCCGTCGGTACTACCATCATCAATCAAAATAATCAACATCTCGGGAGGTAATAATCGTCTCTTTCTTTTCAGAAATAATTTCTCTCTTTGGCGTTGATATTACTTCTTTCTTTACCGTTGTCTCTTTTTTCTCGGTATCAATCCCTTTCTTTGCCGTTATCTCTTTGATCTGCATTGCTTTCTCATAATTCATGTTGCCGCAGTTCATGCAGTTAAAATATCTTCCAAACTTCCCCGCTTTTGGCTCTAACCAGCTGCCACAAGTGCATTTGATCTCCTCTACTGCCGACTTGATATGCTGATAACAGACTTCAATCCCCTGCTCATTCTTCTGCGTAGCCATGCGTGAACAGAACGGGCAGGTGACTGTCTTATACACACCGTAAGTCTTCTTTTTCGGGAAACGCATCTCTTAGCGAATAAAATGAACATTTAAAAAACTATCTTGTCAACGTACGTATTTAGTTTCGCCAAGAAGCGAGCGAGGGAATCTTCTCGTCAGACGAGGTTGGTGCTTTTTTATTCGGAAAAATAGCTTTTTCACTTCCAAAGAAATCGCTGAAAAACGCCGAGCGAGCGGCAAACTAAATACGTACCTGTCAACGGCACAATCCTTTTTGTGAGTGATGGTAAGCCGTCGCTGAAGCCGATGTCAAAATAGGCAGGGGACCACCGGTCAATAGACCGGTGGCATGTTCGCTTCGCTCACCCCTGCCTAATTTTGAGCACGCAAGTATTCCACAAATAGATAGGTGGTTTGCTCGCAAACCACCACTCAAAAGAGTGGTGGAATACTCCGCGTTTTAAGAAATTTCAGAGATCCAGAAGAAAATCGGACCAGTTCCCGTATTATAGCTATCCTTCAGCGACCATTTGGCGTCACCATCACTCACTTTTCGGATTGTGCCTTGTCAACTGATCTTGAAGTACCGCGATGTGAGCAAGCCCGCGGTAGCGGTTATTGAAATCAAGACCATAGCCAACGACAAAAAGATCTGGGATGACAAAGCCAACGTGATCTGGTTTCAATGTAACTGTCGGATCTCTTCGTTCCGGCTTGTCCAGCAGACAGGCAACGCGCAGGCTCAACGGATTTTCTGCCCTAATTTTCCCCACGAGCTTTTCTAACGTTCTTCCCGTATCAATAATATCTTCAACTACTAACACATCTCGTCCTTGGCATTTGCCGTAATCAAACGGATATTCCCGAATGAGACCAGTAGATGATGTTCCACGATAACTTCCCAATCGAATCGTGTCTACCTCCACCGGCTGGGCAATCTGTCCAATCAATTTGTCATAAAAATGCATTGCACCATTTAGGACGCAAATGGCCAGAAGATCTCCCTTAACTGGAGTTTCGGAAATCTCTGCCGCCAGTTTTTCGATCCGTGCATCAACATAGCCTTTGGGGATGAGAATGCCTTTAAGATCGTCTTTGAA
This sequence comes from Candidatus Woesearchaeota archaeon, assembly GCA_018302605.1. Taxonomy (GTDB): domain Archaea; phylum Nanobdellota; class Nanobdellia; order Woesearchaeales; family GW2011-AR9; genus JACOZP01. Next base: position 6,825 of record JAGVZN010000006.1, read on the forward strand.
ACTAGGAGAGACAACCAATTGCTCAACTCTGATTAAAGGGGCGTTCCGCATATCAATTGGATCCGAAGTCATAGTTTCAGTTCTCTTACTCTCTTTATTAACTTTTCTCATCCGTATGTATTAAGTCTGTGCTTGGGCGGTCGGCCTGCCTCGTCTCGCTTTGATTTCTTGCTTGGGTACCATACTCCGCAGTTCTACTGCGATGTTGATTCCAAGCAAGATTAAAAAATACCCCGGAGCTCTGCTCCGATTGGGATTTTTTATTGTTTCCGGATTCATAACAAAACACGATTAAGAGATGCGCGAGAATCTAACTTTTAGTTCAATAGCCCCGCTCGGCAGGCTATCTTGACCAAGCCCGCACAGACTTGACTTAATACCTACTCTCACCCAAAACCTTTATATCCCCCTCTTCTTTTACTCTAACTATGTCTCTTGCAGATCGAAAGTGGTGGCGGAAGCTGTTCAAGCCGGAACCAGAACAGCGGGAAGATGTTGCCAAAGATATTACCGCCATAATCGATTTTCTGCAGGATGCCGTCCAAACACCACTGCTCCTCCTTCCGGAAATAAAGAAGTTGGAAGAACTGGAAAAAGAGAGCCATGTTGCGAAATCCGGGCTGCTGCAAACGAACCTGGAAACACAGGCAAAAATCCTGGAGAAGATCCTTGCGCTCTACGAATCACTGCAGAACGATGCGGACATCAACGGCATCCGCGTCAAGCGGATCGCTGAGGAATTGCTCCGCCGTGCCCAGCGGACGGGCTTGAAAGAATTGGTCGAGAAGAAACGGAAAGATCCGCGTTGGCAAGGTAAGTGGTAGTACTAACGGCTCTGTAGAAAAAGTCAGCCGCCTGGCCAAGAAGTTGCCTGAGAACTGCAATCTCCCAAAGTTATTGGTGCTTCTTAGCTGTAATCTATACTAACGGACACCAATTTCCATACTATTGATCGTGTCCGTTATATATACAAAGGGCTTAAATTTGTCCGAAAATTTAAGTTCTTTGGTATCAGCAACGGGAGAAGCACGAGCGTAACGGCCAGGCTGACTTTTGGGAGATTTTTGACAGAGCCGGTCTGGTGTAATGGTGTAGCTCAAGTTGGTCAAATATATTTTCAGTACACGAAATCTTTAAAAGCGGGTTCTCTTCACGGGCAGTATGATTCTTCCACGTCCTTTTTACCCGCTAGTCATCTTAATCATCATCCTTTCAGCGTTTACGTTCGCTGAAGATGTTCCCGCAGATCCTCTCTCCGCTACTCCCGAACCGCTTTCTCTTTCCATTTCGATCACCGCCACGCCGTTGTCCGGCACCGTTCCGTTGGCCGTGCAATTCCTCTCGGCCGCTGCCGGAAAACAGCCCCTGGATTATTCCTGGGATTTCAATAGCGACGGCTTGTTGGACAATTCTGTTCAAAATCCCCGCTACACGTTTGAACACGCCGGAACGTACAATGTCACCCTCTCCGCCACCGATGCCGATGGTAATAACGGCAGGCAATCAATCACCATCACCGGTCAAGAGTATGACAGCGGATTAAACCTCTCTTCTTATTTTCCCGCATCCTTTGCTCAAGGCCAGAACCAGATCACGTTTCTTATTACCCATAATGGAAAAGAATCCATCCGTGATCTTACGGCAAAAATAATTGCCGATGGAGTCCAGCAGACAAGTACAACAACAATTACTGTACTCCGTCCCGGCGACCGGGATTCGTTGACGATCGGCGCCACATTTCTAAAGACAGGTGAAATCAACGGGATGCTCAAATTAGGTGAAAAAAACATCCCGCTCTTGTTTACTGTCACTGAGACGGTTTCGTATGATGCGTCCGGGCTGCAATTATCTTTCCGGCAGGTTAAGCAAGCACTCAAAGAGCAGGAAACAGTCTATGTTGAAAGAAAATCTAACGGCTATCTTGTTTCAGAGATCTATGACCTGATCAAAACCGCGCAGAAACAAGTGCAGGATGCACAGCAATTACTGCTTACCAACAAATACCCTGAAGCGAAATTAGCGATTGATCTGGCCAATACAACCGTTTCAGATGTCAGTCAATCTCTGCAGAGTGCCCAGAAACAAAAACAATCGCTTTTGCTTTGGCTGAAAGAAAATGCCGTGGCACTGACGGCGATCGTCGCCGCATCCGGGACGATCAGCGGCATCCTCATCAAAGTCAAGAACAAAGCTTCGAAATTGGGTGAGAATGTTAAACTCAGGATGACTAGTCCTCCTGCCCGTAAAAGAGAAGAGGATGTTGTTGATCTTGAAAAAGAAAAGAAAGAAGCAGAGAATGAAGAAAAAAAGCCATAGATTTCCCTATTTCACAAAGATATTGTACTTCTCTTTCCCTTCAATCTCTGAAATGATCCGCTTGATCACGACTTGTTTCGGATTTGGCAATAATTTCACCCGTTCTTGCAGATCTTCAAAACTGGCAAAAGGTTTGTCCTTGCGCGCTTCGAGGATCTCCCACATGTGTTTCTTGCCCAAACCCGGCAATAATTCCAGCTGATGCATGCGCATGCTCAATGGCTGCGCCTTGTTGAAGAATTCCACAAAGCGCTGTTCCTGATCGTCAACGACTTTCTTTACCGTATGCTGCAGTTCGGCTATCGCCGTCGAGGTCAATTTTTCGGTGGCGATCTTTCCTTTCACATGGTGGATCTCCTCGCGCTTGCCTTCACCGATATACACTTCCTGCTGCGGTTGTAAGAAGACGCCTCTTTTCGGGATCAGTTCCAGGACAGTCAGATGGCTTAACCCCAATGCCTGGGCGATCGGCGTTTTCATCGTCCCTTCCTCGTAAGGATAGCCGTAGGGCAAGAAATCTAGGACGATTGCCTGTTCTTCCCTGATTTCTCTTTTTGGTTGTAAATCTGCAGTCATAGGTCTTCCACACTCACAATTATGTTAGAATTAATAAAAATTGCGCTTTTGCGGATGACAGATGAGTTCCTGGCTTACAGGCTCTCTGTCACCGCCGCCACAATGCTGTCCTGATCTTTCTTGGGCAGGCTGAGCGGGTAGGCTTGCAGGACCGCCTTTAACTCATTTGGCGTCCGGGGCAAAAAATCGATAATCTTAGTAAAATGTTCTTCTCGCAGCCGGGTCAGGTTCAAGTCCTGAAGTTTCTTAAGCAGAACTTCTTTTTTCTTCTTTTCGATCGTTACAAACGCATCGACATACTCTTTCGCTTTATTTGAACGAAAATTCAATTCTCCATCACGCTTCTCGATATTTTCGAGCATTTCTTTTACGTCGACGAGGGCAACTGGTTTCGCTTCCTGAAATTGAGGGTTGGTCATTGTTTAATAATTCTGTATTTTTTTCTCTGTCTCGGACTTATTTTTCTCTATTTTGTACTGGTGTTTTTCAACAGATGAATGGGATGGACGAAGAGCATCTTATCTTTATTGCCGTCGCGGATGATCACTTCATAGCAGGCTCCTTTCATCGTGCCGGTGACTCTTCCGGTCAGCCCGTGAAAGCGGGGATGGAATCGTCCTTTGACAACATTCCCCTGTAGTTTTAAGCCGACCATCTCTCCTTTGCCGAAGGTCTGGAAATATTTGCTCAGGGGAATCTTACCGCGTTCGCGAATCGTCTGCTGGATCTTGAACTTGCTTTTCCGATAGGTTGAACCGATACGTTTTACCATTTTATTCTAAGATTAAGCGGTGCTTTATAAATATTTCTGCGATGAGATACCACTCCCTTTTATGAAAGAAGTTCGAACTATTTCCTCATCGTCTTTAAAAATTCTTCTTCAAATGTTGCATACCAGCCCAGAATATCCCTCCTGAGGGTGGCAATATTCATTTCTCGGTGCTCGTTATGGGGCACGAAGTGTGGTGCCGAATCTAGTGTTAAAACTATACCATCAGTCTTCCCCAACTGAATAGTATATGGCCTTGTTCTGCCAATAACTCTCTCCAAAGCCCGAGTATTGCTGTAAACCGCGGGATGGTCAACCAACTCTGGTCTTGAATAGAACCGAAATGGTTTTTTGATGATTTTATTAAAATCTCCCTCATCGATCATTCTGCTGATTTCTAGTGCGTCAACTGTTTCTGGATTCCTAAAAAATCTCCTCCAGTTCTCTTGGGTGAGGTAGATGATCATGCTTTTCCTCTGGCTACCGAGTCCGATTAAAGGGGCATAGATGTCTTCCTCCTTCTTTGCTTTCTGATCAATCCATGCGGGACTGTAACTCCCCTCTCTCTTACTTAATTCTATCACGGAAATAGGCAGAACATTTTTATCTCTCGCAGGTAGTCTGGGCAGATCAAACCCAAACAACAGGTCGTCTTCAGCCAATTCTCCTTCCCTTCTAAAAATCAATGATCTCTCAATAACATTCTCCAATTCCCGAAT
>JAGVZN010000007.1 GCA_018302605.1 Candidatus Woesearchaeota archaeon
CGAGCAAGATGAAGTTCTGGATACTGTTCAAAGACAGTTCCATCGGCATCAACGCAGCGAAGATCACGAAGAATGAGGTGATCTATGGTTGGAGAAGCTACAGTTCCAGTTGGGGGAGGCGGCGGGGGGGGAGGATTACCTGCTCCGGCGCCCACACCGCCACCAGCACCATCATTTCTTCTCCGGCGTTTTTCATCGTCTGCCGCCCGGCGTCGTGCTGCAGCTTCTCGTTCGAAGTATTCACGAAGTATTTGTTCAGGATTTTTAGTACCGTTAATGATCATTGTTAATCAGATTGTGTGTATTCTTCTTTCAATTTTGCCAAAGTTTGCTTATCAGAAGCAGGACTATCTGCCTGATGTTCAATACCTCTTCGCACAGCAGTCCATTTTCCAGCAGTACCGGGCATAGAGATTCGATCTAACAGTGTTTCATCTCGTTCACCATAGGTGGCATATGCTAGAGCCGCCTCTAGATCTTGCTTTTTAGATTCAATTTCTGACCGCCAATGGGTCATTAATGCATCAAAAGCGGCATACGCATCACCACCTTTTTCAATGTGAACGAAGGCTGGAGAAAGAACGCCCGAGTGGGGGACAGTTAGCCGAAGTGCATCTAAATAGAGATTAACACTATCCCGTACTTCTATACTTTTTGCCTCGGCGATAAGACGAAGCGCTTCCGTTAAGCTAATCGTTGCCAAGATGGCACGTTTGGAGAACGGCATGACTTTTGTTTCATCCGTATCAGTTCGAAGATCTTTGACATTTGGCCAGACCTGATCGAGCGCGCGCTTACTATGCCGCGCTGTATTTTCGAGATAATCCAACCCTTTATGGAAATATAGGCCGAGAGCACGCAAAATCAATGGAACTTCACGTTTTCCAAAATCGTGGTGAAGATCAATTATACGCGAAGTGAGGTCGTCACGGCTCTCTACAAACTTAGCACGCGGACTCTTTGTTCCACTAAAAATAGTCCAATCATCTTCTTCAGTGGTACAATAATCGGGATCGTCAAGTTTGACGATGAGGTGCATCCTGTCTTTTAACGCTCGGTCTGAATCTTGAACACCAACATAGGCGCCATCGCCAATATTTCCAGAGGCGAAACCAACCGAATAGCCATCCTTACCTAACGGGTAAATTCTTCCTTGATGAATTAATTTTCCATCGAAGAAGTTGAAAAAATAGTTCTGAACGATAGGCGGACAGCGATTTAACTCATCGACATAGAATAATGCTTTACGAACATTTTCTGTTAATTCGACGAGTTCACGATCACTTCCGACATCGCGGAGTTTGCTCAAATTCACCTGCTTAAGGATTTCTGCAAGTTCAAAATCTGGACGTCCTTCAGCATAACAATATTGATCACCAAAGAATCCAGCAAGGTCATTAGCAAGCTGTGTTTTCCCTTCTCCCGTTCCACCGATAAGATAAACATTTAATCCAGCAATGAGGGGCGCGACTATCAGAACTTCTCGCATTGTATAAGGAATCCCCCCTAAATTAATAACATGGGAATTTCGATATGCACCTTGTTCAGACAGAGCGGTTATAGTTTCAATATTATTGGTCATATTGGTCATTTTCTCTCTTTTTCCACCATCGGCACGAAAACGAACAACAATTCGTTTTCGGCACTGAAATGATCTCGCGTTCTCATTTCAGGTGCAGAAATGAGATCAAGGTCTCATTTCTTGCATTTTGCTGATCTCTATTTTAAATAGATCACTTTGATCAAAATAGGCCTAGTTTATAAACTTTTTGTTGTTTTTGCCACTATGAAGTACTTACTTGGTCTCACAAAAAATATAAAGAATACCCCTTTCTTTCGCTTGTCCTCGCTGCTCCAAAAGAGTGGCATGGGCTACATGCCTCTTCGCTACGGCTTTCTCTTTTTGAAAGTCATAAAATTCAATCACGACAGCTTGAAACTGAAGTGATGGTGGGGTCTTACGGTGAAGAGGCTATTCGAGCGGCGTGGCTTGGTTGCAATACTAATAATTTCAACCTTAATGCCAATAACAATCTCAATAACAACAACGCCGCTCGTGGAATAGCCCATCTTCAGCGAGGACAACTCTTTTCTGAGGTCTATCTTTACAAAAATTCGTATTTGTTTAGCTCTTCAATGGGTAAGCACTTTCTCCACCTAAAACAAGGATGGCTTTGCCATCCTGTTTTCCTGTCGAGATGTGATTCTCACATCTTGACGCAAGAAATGAGCCACTCATTTCTTGCTAACGTGGTGAGGAAAGTTCTTACCACAATATTAGCTAAACAAATACAAAAATTCTTAAAATAGCTTTCTCAAAAGGAGCCATGCTTCCCGATAATGGATACGTGGAGTTATGCTCTCCAGAGAATTTGCTCATCGCCCACCAGAGAGCACGCAAAGGCAAAACGAGAAAAGAATATGTCATTGAATTTGAAGAAAATCTTCCAGAGAATCTTCTCAGATTAAGGAACGAATTACTGCTTCATTCTTATCGGCCAAGACCTCTTAAGACATTTATTATCAGAGATCCAAAAGTGAGAAAAATAAGTAAGTCTCATTTTCGAGACCGCATTGTTCACCATGCACTGTGCAATATCATTGAACCTTATTTTGAGCGGCAGTTTATTTACGATTCATATGCCAACAGAAAAAGCAAAGGGACATTAAAAGCGATAGAGCGATTCAATGCTTTTAGCAGAAAAGTTTCTCGAAATCATTCGCGAAGAGCATACGTGTTAAAAGCAGATATCAAACAATATTTTGAAACTGTTGACCATCAAATTCTTCAAACCGTACTCAAGAAAGAGATCAAAGATAAACGAGTGCTCTGGCTTATTTCGGTCATTCTCTCAAATTACGAGGCAAAGACAGCAAATCGAGGCATGCCTCTTGGTAATCTGACATCTCAATTCTTTGCTAACGTTTTTCTTAACGAGTTGGATCAATTTGTAAAGCATCAGCTAAGAGCAAAACATTACCTCCGGTACGTTGATGATTTCATACTCTTTAACAAATCAAAAGATGTTCTCATTGATCAAAAAGCCAAAATAGATACGTTTTTAAGAGAAGGACTCAAACTCACTCTACATCCAGAGAAATCAAAAATTATCCCCGTTAAGAGTGGTGTTGAGTTTTTAGGGCTGAAAATATTCCCCCATCATAAAATCATCAGAAGAAAAATTCTTCGCCGCTTTGAACGGAAATCACAGACATTATTCGAAGAGTATGGTCGTCGTGAGATAGATTATGATACTGTTTATAATTCTCTGGAAGGCTGGTGGGCATATGGCAAAAATGCAAATATGTACAAACTACGGAAAAGAATTATGAAAAAAGTTGAGAAATATTTTCAAAATGAGATCTCGACGAAAGAATATAACCGATATTTGAAATCGTAGGAGTACGTATTTAGTTTCGCCAAGCAGCGAATCGGGGGAATCTCCTCGTCAGGTAAGGCGGGAGCGTTTTTCATCTGGAAAAATAGTTTTTCACTTTCAGAAAAATCACGAAAAAATGCCGAATGAGCGGCAAACTAAATACGTAGCATAAAAAGAGAACCATTTCCCAAAATAGAATATCCTAGACAGGACTAAAATCAGAACCAGTTTCTTTCAATCCATCGCCTGAAAAGCTAAAATATCCTCCGTGCTTAATTTTTTCCCTTTCTTCATCTTCTCTTGAACTTCTGCGGTTTTGGCGAGCACCCGGCTCTGGAAACTGTTCTCATCGCGTTCTTTTAACTGAGAAGAGAGGGTATCCAGCTGCTTAGATAGTTCTTCTGTTTTCTTTTTCGTCTGAAAGAACTCTTCTTTTAGTCGAAGATATTTCTCAGCCACCGCTTTCTCTTCTTCACGCCACTTCTTGATCTCATCATATACTGCGTTGATCCCGAGATGGACATCCTGAGATTTCTGGGCTGTTTCCTGTACTTGCTGATGGGCATCTTGCGCTTTTCTTCGGCTTTCAGAAAATTCCGCCCTCATCGCACTCGCTTCTTTGGAAGCATCAAGGATAGCTGCAAACTTCTTAAACGCCGCTTTTAGTTCTTTTAATTTCTTATTCAATTCCTGTTCTTTGGGGAACGGCATTACTTCCGTCTCCAGCTTCCGCTCAAGACGGGCGATCTCCATCTTCAGTTTATGAGGACTTTCCGCGGGGAATTTAGCATCGCCAAACTCTTTTTTCTTCTGCTCAACAACCGGGGGGGCCTGGGCTTTCTCTTTCACAACTTGATTCAGCTTGTCGCGCTCACCTTTCAGCTCTTTGACCTGCCCGGTCAGCGCTTGCCGCTGTATCTTTAATTCCTGGATGCGGGCGCTATCCGCAGAAATTTTGATGCGAAAATCTTTTAACTGCTGGAAAGCAGTTTCTTTTTCGTGATGTAAAGAATGAAGAGCAGTCTTCAATGAAGACATTTCCTGTTTTTTCGCCTGATATTCCTTGCGTACATCCTGAACAGACGTTTCTTCCATGGTGGCTAAATATTTCTAATATTTCTACATATTCTTTTGAATAGATTATACTCGTCAAATATAATCCCGAAAAAGAGAAAAGAAAAAAAGAGAGGGGAGGAAAAAAACCTCCGATCAGCTTTTATCCAAAAAGCGCGCCGAGACCAGCTGCGGCAGATTCTTCTGCTTTCTTGGAATCTTCTTCTTTCTTCTTCTCTTCTTTCTTCTCGCTTGCTGCAGGAGCAGCAGCACCGGCAGGAGCAGCGGCAGGAGCGACCATCGCTGCTTTCTTAATCGCTTCTTCGATATTCACGCCTTCGAGAGCCGCAACGAGGGATTTTACTCGAGCTTCATCAACAGTAACGCCGGCGGCAGTAAGCACTGCTTTGACGGCACTTTCTTTAATCTCTTTTCCTGCTTTGTACAATAACATTGCAGCGTAAATGTATTCCATTTTCAATACCTCCGTTATCACTCATAATTTGAGTATGTTTTTATGTTTTTTTATTTTTTTTATTTTTGAACTATCGGTGCTTCATTTTTTGCTTGCTTGATCTGACTACTGCTTTTCCTACAGCCCTACAGCTTCGCCTGATCCTTCACCGCTAAAGCCTCCGCTTCTGATTTGGCCAGAAGCGCATCACGCGTTTCTGCGGTGAGAAAGACTGATTCGACGGCGACGGCTTTCGCGTCGCGGAAGGCTTTTTGGAGCAGTATTTCGACGACATCGTCAGCGGGATAGGCGGATTCCACCGCCAGATTAACTGCCCACTGCACCGCTTCCATGATCTGGCGGGCAAATTCTGCCTCGTCGATATGCAGCTGTTTTGCATCGAAGATCAAGCCGTTCTCCCAGACAGCAACTAGATCCAGACCGATCTCCATCGGCTTGATATCCAACCGCTTGAGTGTTTCTGCCAGCTTGGGGCTGATTACTACCCCTTCTTTTGCCACCGTCACATCTGCGAGAATCGCTAATTTTCCGCCATCAACTTTTGTCTTGATGCCGACGGAAGCTAGTTCGGAGATGATCGGACCGGGCGCAAAATTGGTTGGGCCGGCCTTGACGACAATATCCCGCGGCGCAGTCTGTCCTGCTTTGGCCGGGGCCTGCGACTTGTTCTTCTGCAACGTCGCATATAATGAAAAAGGATTTTCTTTTGTCAGGATCAGCGCGGGCATGCCTTTTACTTTTTCCGTCAATTGGCGGATATCCTGTTTTGGCGAATCCTGCAAGACTTTGACGATCAAGCGTTTTCTGGTCATGACAATCTCCACGCCTTTCTTGCGAAGAGTACTGCGCATCACCTGAAGCTGCTGGGCGGGAAGGTTCTGCATATTAACGATGCCAATAATTGGATATTCTTTTACTTTCTCGGCAATTGCTTGGACAAGCTTTTGTTTCTGTTCACTAACCATCTTAAAATACCCTCACTGGCTTGCTCATGCTCAGTTTCAACGCGACATTTTTGATATTTTGATGTTCATTGGGAACTGCTTTCAGGACGGATTGGTAGACTGCCAGAACGTTGTCGATGATTTCACCATCAGGCTGAACTTCTTTTCCCACCAGGCATTGCAAAGTCATCCCTTTCCGGCTTTGCAGACGGATAGTAGAATTTAGTTTTTTTACTAATGGCTCGAGGACGGCGTTCGGCGGGACGACACAGCCCAGTTTAGGGTTAGGCATCTTCCCTCTCGTGCCCAGCACTTTACCAAAAGCAACAGCAATCCTGGGCATCAGCGTCGCCTGGGCGATAAAATAATCATACTCCTGTGCCAGCACTTTCATCTTCTTGGGATCATATTTGACAAAATCAGTCTCCCGGATAACCAAATCACAGGCTTGTTCTGCCTGTCCTGCCAATTGCTGGTCGACGAAAGCCGCTACTTTTATTTTTTTCCCTTTAGAATGAGGAACAGTCACAAAAAGATCGATCGGCTCCTGCTTAGTCAGGTTTTTCAGGTTGATGACCAGATCATAAGACTGAACAAACTTTCGTTTAGGCAATTGCTTCAGTTCATCCAGAGCTTTCTTAACATGTTCTTGATCCATAAATATCCTCCTACAAATACGGCTGGAAATTTGGCTAATGCCGTTGTAGTTCTATCGGTAGTTGGCTTGAGAGGGCAGTTATTTATAAACATTTTGGTGAGATGTACATATTAAGTTAAGTCTGTGCGGGCTTGGTCAAGATGGCCTGCCGAGCGTTGCGATTGGACTAAAGGTTAGATTCTCGCGCATTTCTTCATACAGTTCTCAAAAGAAGCAAGAAAACAAGCAAAGCGAGACGAGGCAGGCCGACCTGCCCAAGCACAGACTTAATGTTGAAAAAGTCAGCCGCCGGCTAAACAATTACTTTTAGAATTATTTGTAGTTATTCTTCACCCTGATCGGTCTCTTCTCCTTCTTTTTCTTTCTTCGGATTCTTCATGTCTTTGGCCGCCTTTTTGAAAGCGGAAATCTGTTTTGGGGTGAGCGAACCAAAACGCTGATATGCTTCTTTGATATTGCGCAGGAACATCGACTTTTCATAAAATTCACGGGGGATATCAAACAATTTTTGGTAAGGTGGTTCAGTCACAGGGTCAGAAATCCGCTTCATGTGGCATTCTGCGCAGATGGGGAACTGCCGTGACGAATACATCATGACCATATTCTTCTTGCAAATGGCACAGCGCTGCTTGAAACGAGGACGGGGCATAGTCTAGAGAGAAAGACGAGACTTTATTAATCTTTAGGAAAATAGTACGTATTTAGTTTCGCCTAAAGGCGAGCGAGAGAATCTTCTCGTTAGACGAGGTTGGAGCGTTTTTCTTCGGAAAAATAGCTTTTCCACTGCCGGAAAAATCACAGAAAAACGCCGAGCGAACGGCAAACTAAATACGTACGGAAAATAAACGTGAATCAAGCATAATGCTTATTAATGATACAGAATAAATGGTTTTGTGAATTTTAGGAACATCGATAGCTTAGCAAGGAAAATATGGGATTATCACCATGTTAATCATCAGCTGGAGAGATCCGATTGTATTTTTGTTCTTTGCAGCCATGATCTAAGAGTTGCCGATTATGCCGCAAAATTATTTTTGGATGGTTTTGCATCCATTATTATTTTTTCGGGAGGAATAGCTCATCAGGGAGATTTAGTTGAAACGCCGTGGGGAAAACCGGAAGCAGAAATGTTTGCTGAAAGGGCAATTCAATTAGGCGTTCCAAAAGAGAAGATCATTATCGAAAATAAAGCAAAAAATTGTGGGGAAAATGTTCTTTTTACAGGTAAAATTTTGAAAGAAAAGAATCTTGATCTTAATTCTGTTATTGCTGTGCAAAAACCATATATGGAAAGAAGAACATATGCAACGATGAAAGTTCATTGGCCTCACAAAAAAGTGATTGTCACTTCTCCATCAATTAAATTCGAGGATTATCCCAATAAAGATATTCCCAAAGAGAATGTGATTAATATTATGGTTGGAGATCTGCAAAGAATAAGGATCTACCCTCAAAAAGGATTCCAAATTTTCCAGGAGATCCCCGATGATGTCTGGAGAGCATATCAAGAATTGGTGCGATTAGGATATACAAAACAGCTTTTAAGATCTCTGTGAGATGCTCACCATCGAATTTCGACTCTTCCCCAATATAATGCCTCCGAGTCCAGACACGCTTCTGCCGCTTCTTGAGGAAATACCTGTAATTGTTCTAATAGTGATTTCCCTACCGCCAGCCGTTCTCTCCCCCGGTCATGGGTTATCTGAAAGTCTGAATTCGGACGTGCCTCCCAGATCAGCAAGGAATGATCGAGCATTACGTTGAGAAAAGAACCTGCTCGACGTAAATCCAATGGCCTCTTCTGAAAAATATTGATATACCCGCTATAAAAAGAAGTAGAATGACTTTGAGGAAGAATCGGCTGGGCAGTATAGACTAAAGAAAAATCATCGCCGCGCAGCCAATATTCAATCTTCTGATGGCCAGTAAAAGGTACATCCGGCGCATTATCTTGGAAATAGAACGAGGATGCCACGGTATGAAGTATTCTCAAGAAACAACTATATTCCTCGTTTGCGTCTTCTGCCGAGAGTTCTTTCTTTCCGATCAGAAAATAAGGCAGCAAAGATGCCTGCAAATGATCTTCTAATGGTTTCCGTTTCGAAAAAAGGGGGAGGGAAAAGACCATAGCTGACCAAAACAATGCCAACTATAAAAAGATTTACCCAAAAATCCGTTCCAGAAAACTTTTGCTCGCTTTCTCTTCTTTGAGCTGCAGGATCAATTCTTTCTGCTTTTTGGTCAATCGAGAAGGCACCTGGACGTGCACTTTCACCAGCTGATCGCCTCGTCGATCACCGTGCAGCGAAGGCAGTCCTTTACCGGCCATCTTGAAAACAGTTTCTGATTGCGTGCCCACCGGTATTTTGAGCACTGCCTTGCCGTCGATCGTCGGCACTTCGATATCGTCGCCCAATACGGCCTGCGTGAAGGAGATGGGCAGGGTCAAGAGCAGATCATTTTCCTTGCGGTTAAAATAGTCATGGGGACGGAGATGCACTTCGACGTAGAGATCGCCAGATGGACCATTCTGTATACCGACCCCGCCTTCACCGCGTAGACGGAGACGCATACCTTCTTCGACACCTGCCGGGATGGTAATTTCAATCTCTTTCTTCCGCCGGATAACCCCTTCGCCATGACAGGATTTACAAGAATCAGTGGCCATCTCTCCCTGACCGCGGCATTCCGGACAAGGTCCGCTCTGCTGGAAAATTCCAAAAGGCGTGCGCTGCGTCCGCTTCAGAAAACCGGAACCGTGACAATGGTGACAAGCTTCAAAGTGCTGCGCCCCCCGACCAGCGCATTCAGCGCAGCGTTCGAGCTTATTGAGCGCAATCGTCTTCGCCGCTCCTTGAGCGGCTTCTTCCAGTGTTATTTCTGTCTTAGAGAGCAAGTCTTCTCCGCGTTGCGCACGATTTCCCTTTCTCCCCCCGCCGCCGCCAAAAAGATGGTCAAAAATATCATCAAAATCGCCAAACATTCCTGAACGGAATTGTGACATCACATCGGAATAATCAAAGCCGCTGAATCCTTGACCGCCAGCGCCGTTGGCGGAGGAATGGCCGAACTGATCGTATTGCTGTCGTTTTTTGTCATCACCCAAGACTGAAGCGGCTTCATTGATCTCTTTAAATTTCTCTTCGTAATCTTTCTTTTTATCTTCCGGCGCGCGATCGGGATGATAAGTCATAGCTAACTTTTTATAGGCCTTTTTTATTTCCTCTTTCGTCGCATTCCGCCCGATGCCCAGAAGTTCGTAATAATCTCTTTTACTCATCAGCGGTCACGCTCCGCCCCACGCGTGGTGCCAGATCATCGGCAGGGAAAGGCAAAAAAGTAAATAGTTCGTCCTCGATCGCTTTCATCTTTGCGAGAAACATGGTCCAGGCATTATCCTTACGAGGGTAACGCTCCTGCAGATAGATAATCCGTTCATCCATGGAGACGATCTGATCCTGGAATACCCGCCAATCGACATAGTGGACAATTTTTTCTTCCCAGTTGAGATTTTTTTCCCGAGGATCACTCACTTTTTTAAGGGAGATGGCAAGCTGGGGGAAAGCATCTTTAAAAAAAAGATAAGCGACATCACCTTCAAACATATTAGGATATTTCTGGCGGAGCTCTTTCCACATGGCAATTTCTTCTTCAGAGAATTCGTAGTTATGAAATTTATTTGGTTTCAATTCCGACAAAGAGACCACTTTGAACAGATCATGGAATAATCCCAGGCGGTCTGTAAACAGGACATCAATATCTTTTCCGGCATTCCGCAGTTCTTGAGCGAGGAAGTGCGAAACTTCCTGTACGCGCCGGCAATGACTCTTGATATTCCCCGGAACTTTATAGTCTGCAAAGTAGCGCAAGCTTTCTTCCTCGGTAGGAAGTGATAGTTCTGAAACGAGTCCTGAAACATTCATCACAAGCAGCAAAAGCTCCGTTCTATTTATTTCTTTCCTGCAATGGTAATTGTTTAGCTTTTCTGGCTGGCCGTGAGTGAGAGCGGAAAATTGGCCGTGTTCTCCGCTTTAAGACCGGCCGTGGCCTAAACAATTTTCTGCAATGCCAATTCTGTCCGAAAGATTACACCGAAAGTGCCAGAACGCCATGAGCTTTGGCCCGTGGCGAGATGGCTTTCCGCGTTTTAAGACTTCTTTTCCGTGAATTCAGCGTCAACGACGTCGTCGCCATCAGCCGTCTTCTTGCTTCCCTTTTCTTTCACCCCGGATTGCGCCGCCTGCTGTTGGGCAGCTGCGTCCTGATACATCTTTGTGCCGATTTCCTGGACAACTTTATTTAATTCATCCATCTTTTTCTGGATCTGCTCGACAGCGTCGCTCTTGCGGGCATCTTCCAGTTTCTGGAGGCTTTCTTCGACTTTCTTCTTGGTGGCATCATCCACTTTTTCTTTGAATTCGTCCAGTACTTTTCTGGTCTGATAGATCAACGCATCGGCATTGTTCTCCAGGTCGATACGCTCTTTCTTTTTCTTGTCTTCCGTTTCATTCTTTTTGGCCTCTTCGCGCATTTTTTCCAGTTCATCTTTGGACAGGCTTCCCGCGCCGGTGATCTTGATGCGCTGTTCTTTGCTTGTTCCCAAATCTTTCGCCGAGACATTGACAATGCCGTTGGCATCGATATCAAAAGTCACTTCAACCTGCGGCACGCCTCGCGGCGCCGGCGGGATGCCCAGCAGATCAAACTGTCCGAGCAGCTTGTTATCGGAAAACATCGACCGCTCCCCTTGGCCGACACGGATCGTCACGGCGGTCTGGTTATCGGCTGCCGTGGAGAAGATCTGTGATTTGCGCGTGGGGATGGTCGTATTTCGTTCGATCAATTGTGTAAAAACGCCGCCCAGCGTTTCAATTCCCAAAGTCAGTGGCGTGACATCCAGAAGAAGGACATCTTTCACATCACCGGCAATCACTCCCGCCTGGATCGCCGCCCCAACCGCAACTGCTTCGTCCGGATTGACCGACTTGTCGCCTTCCTTACCGGTTAATTTCCGTACCAATTCCTGAACAGCGGGAATCCGTGTCGAGCCGCCGACAAAAATGACTTTATCAATCTTGTCTGTAGAAAGCCCGGCATCACGCAGCGCGTTCTTTACGGGAATTTCCAGGCGTTTTAAGATGTCGGCAATCAGCTCTTCAAATTTCGCACGCGTCAGTTCTTCTTGGATGTGCTTTGGTCCGTTCTGGTCAGCAGTGATGAACGGGATGCTGATCTCCACTTTCGTCTTGGTGGAAAGTTCAATCTTTGCTTTTTCTGCCGCTTCTTTCAGGCGCTGCATCGCCGTCGCATCACGGCGCAGATCAATACCTGCAGAACGCTTGAATCTCGTGATGAGATGATCCATAACCAATTCGTCAACATCGTCGCCGCCGAGCAGGTTATCGCCGCTGGTCGCTTTTACTTCAAAGACGCCGTCTCCCAATTCCAGGATGGAGACATCAAATGTGCCTCCACCGAAGTCAAAGACGAGGATAGTATGCTCTTTTTCCAGCTTGTCCAAACCATACGCTAATGCGGCAGCCGTCGGCTCGTTGATGATGCGTAGTACATTCAGGCCGGCAATTTCGCCCGCATTCTTTGTCGCCTGGCGCTGGGCGTCATTAAAATAGGCAGGAACGGTGATTACCGCATTTTTTACCGGCTGGCCAAGATATGCTTCTGCATCCTGTTTTAATTTTTGGAGAATCATTGCCGAAATTTGTTCGGGAGTATAATCTTTTTCATCAATCTCCATTTTTTCGTTTGTCCCCATTTTCCGCTTGATCGAACGGACGGTATGGGACGGATCGACGATGGCTTGGTTGCGCGCGACCTGACCGACGGTAATCTCATTCTCGCGGACATTTACCACACTGGGTGTCGTGCGTGTTCCTTCTGCATTGGCGATAATCGTCGGCTTTCCCGCCTCAAGGACGGCCATTGCCGAAAAAGTTGTTCCTAAGTCAATACCAATTGTTGCACCGGATGTTGGTTGTTTTTTTTCTGTTGTCATAGTTTTTGCCTCCTTTAAGGGGTTGATTTTTCTTGATTATTTTCTGGATAATTATTTTCAAATTGATTATTTTCTGGATGATTCTTTTTTGGATGAACATTCGGGGTATTCTCGCCGGCACGTTCCTCTACTTTTTTTCCGGCGCTGATTCTCACTTTCGCATGGCGGATGATCTTGCCATGCAGACGGAAACCGCGCTGGTATTCCTCCAGGACGATCCACTCCGGCTGATCCGAAGCTGTTTTCAAAATCGCCTCGTGCAGGAATGGATCGAATTTTTCACCAACGGCGGGAATCACCGTCACCCCTTGCTGCTCCAGGAAAGCAGTGAATTGAGTGGAAATTAACGTGACGCCTTTCAGAAAATCAGCAGAATGCCCTGGATCAAAATGGTTCAGCGCCAGATCGAGGTTATCGAACAACGGAAGCACTCCCAACAGTACATCACGGGCGGCCACCTCCTGCATTTCTTCCATCCGTTTTTGGACTTGCTTACGGTAATTCTCAAAATTTGCCTGTGTCCGCAAGAGCAGGTCTTTCACGCTTTCCAGCGTCTGCAAAGGGTCCTGTTCTGGTTTATCCTGTTCCAGATTATCCTGTTCTGGTTGAAGATGACCATTGTCCGGTTCTCCAGCTTGTTCCCCTGCGGTCGTTTTAGTTTGTTTTGCCATTGTTGACCTCACTCGGTTGGTTGACTTTAAATCAACATTGTTCACTTAAAATATAGCTTATATATAAATTTTGTGGGAAAAATTTAAAAAAGAGGGTTGGTTACCTGTCTTCATGACCCAACGCATCACCCTTGTCCGCATCCGGAAGGCACCGCAAGAAGCTGCTGATGTTAATCAGGAATTGCAATGGTTAGGCACGTCCCTCGGCCTGTTTAACCTCCGTGATAAAGACAGCAGCTGCTTCCGTGTGTTTATTACGTTCATTCAGAAAGCACACCATAACGAGCCCGCTTCTTCTGACGAGATTGCCGAAAAATTAAATCTCAGCCGTGGAACAGTTGTCCATCACCTCAGCAGATTGATGGAAGCGGGGTTAGTGCTGCGGGAAAAAGAAGGGTACGTCTTAAGAGAAACAAACCTTGCCCACGTCGTCAAAGACATCCAGCGGGATGTCCAGGAGATGTTTGCTGAGCTGGAACGTGTTGCCAGAGAGATTGATGAACGATTGGGATAAGGACATTTATTATCCCGAATAAATTCTAATTACTTCGTCATCCCCTTCAAATGTTTGATACCCATCACGATTGAATCGAAGAGGAGCGCCGTCGCAGTAAATTTCTAAAGTTCCGCCCAAAGGACGGACCTCAATAGAGCCGTCGGAGCCGCGTTCTGCAATGATTCCAACCGGAGTTTCCAATTCCAAGATCAGTTGATCAAGCGCTTCTTTGGTTTCTGTACTGTCCGCAAAAGCTAACGCACGAACTGCGGGTTTTCTATTTTGGGTAATGTAGACCATCCTAAGTATAGCAATGACCTTTATTTTATAAAGATTACTTTGAAAAATTCGCTTAGTAGAAAAAGTCGTCCGCTTGACCTCGAGATTGACTGTGGAAAACAAATCGCGGTCTGTTTTCTTGCGACTTTTTCGACAGAGCCCGAAAGATTAAAAGTTTTATATAATGAAGAGGAGAATAACAAACTCATGCCCCGCCAATTGACTTTGCTTGGAACAATCCACACTGATCCCGGGGGAATGAAGCGATTGTACCGAGCAATAGAATCCCTCCATCCAAAAACCATCACTTTTGAACTGGAGAGAGGACTGGATGGTGTTCATGGTTTTTCAGCAAAACGCCGGGATTTCCTTGGAAAACGGATACAGGAAATTCTTAATCTGGAAGAAGAACGGGAGAGTGAATTCAAAGGCTTTCTCCGGGAATATGGCTATGAATCAAAAATAGCATTAGGATTGTAGATTGGCGGATATCCTGTTCACCGCATTGACGAGGAGATCTCCGCAGAAAATCAGCTTTCTGAGATTACCAAAATCAAAAATGAAGAACCCGCCACGGTTAGAGAATATTCTGAAGCCAGAGAATACATCATTTCAGAACTTCCATTTATCAAATCATTGGACGAACGGGAAATCATTGCGCTTTATGCCGCTCTTGTCTTTTTCGACCTCGGACAACGACGGGAGATTATTGATTACCAGTATGATCATCATCTAAACACGGTAAAAACAGAGCCTTCATCTGCCCTTCTTCAAAGAGATCAGGCCATGGAAGAGCGCATCCGTGATCTCTGGGGAAAGACACCGGGTGATCTACTTCATGTTGGAGGAATATTTCACACGCAGGCACCCTATCATAATCTCTATGAGCGTCTGCGGGATCTGCATCCTGTCCGCCGAAAATTAAATGAGTTTTAAACGCGGAGTATTCCACCACCCTTTTGAGTGGTGGTTTGCAAGCAAACCACTGATTTATTTGTGGAATACTTGCGTGCAAGAAATGAGAAAACTATCTCATTTCTGCACAGAAAACAAATCGTTGTTTGTTTTCTTGTGTTTAAAATTAGGCAGGGGTGCATGAAATGAAACGAGGATTTCATTTCAGCACAGAAAATTGATAGTTTTCAATTTTCTTGTGAGCGAAGCGAACATGCTACCAGTCTATTGACCGGTGGTCCCCTGCCTATTTTGACAGAGAAGATTTTCTGTCAAATATTTTTTCGAGGATGAAAACAAGCAAAAACCCCGCAATCCCCCACAGAAAGACGGGCCAGGAAGCGCCGCCGTTGCCAACGATGGAAACGAAAGGAACGCGTAAAGAACCAACCATTAGCCCAGTAAGGAAAGACAGCGTCAAAGCCCGATGATGATGAAGAATATAATCTAATACTTTAACAAATGAAAGCAGACCGACGACGGCGCCGACACCAAAAGTAAGCAGGACTGCAGTATTCAACCCCTGCAACGCCTGAATCAAGAATTGATATTGGCCCAGCAATAACAAGATAAAAGCACCGGAAATACCCGGCAGGATCATCGCGCAGATGGCCAACGCGGCTGAGAGAAAAATGAGGGGCAGGGAATGGCTGGCCATTGCCGCAGTCGCTCCACCAATAAGATACGCAAGCACGAACCCGAAAACAAGGCCGAGAACATTTCTCCATACAAGGAGATGTATCTTTTTTGAGAGGAGCCAGGCTGAAGCAATGATCAGGCCGAAGAAGAAAGCATAAGTAACCGCTGGGTGAGAGGACAATAAAGCATTCACCACGCCGGAGAAAAGATAGAGTGAGAGCCCGATGCCCGTAAGTAGCGGCAGAAGGAATGAAAAATGGATTTCTTTCAATGCCGAAAAACTGTCTTTGAATTTTCCTCGCAAGAGGAGAGATAACCATTTCCCTTTCACGGAATTGATTGCATGCAACAAGCGGTCGTAGATTCCGGTAATGAAAGCAATTGTCCCTCCGGAAACACCGGGGATGGCATCGGCGATCCCCATGCACAGGCCACGGACAAAGACAAGGACCAGATCAAGAAGAGCAGGATGTTCCATCGTTCACCTAAAGCTTGAATCCAGATTTACAGTAAGGACAATAAAAAGTATGCATTCCTGAAAAACGCAGGGAAACGAATTTATATTTACAGTGCGGACAATCCTGTTTTTGTGTTTGGATGTAAAACCACCAGACAGATGGGAGCAGGAGGTGCTTAATAAGGTTTACGAAAAAAGGCACGTATTTAGTTTCGCCTAAAGACGAGCGAGAGAATCTCCTCGCTAGACGAGGTTGGAGCGTTTTTCTTCGGAGAAATAGCTTTTTCACGTCAGGAAAAATCGCGGAAAAACGCCGAGTGAGCGGCAAACTAAATACGCACGAAAAAAAAAGAAATAGATCGGAGATTCAATCCAAAGCTCAATCCGAAGCTAATTTCCAAATCGTCTTCAATCCGACGATAATCGCGCCCGGCACGACAAAGACGACAATGTTGCTCAGGATCGAGCGCAGATACAAGCCAACACCGGGAATCAGCCCGAGATTAACAATACCCGCCAGCATCAGAGCGATCGCCGCGACAAGAAAAGGCATCGTTTCCTTGGCAGTCAGATTGAACAAGCCGACGATCAGACCAAGCACAACCAGCGTTGTCACGAGAATCTGCGGATCAATGAACTTGTGAAAAAAGCCGGCAATGATGGCGATCAATAAGCCAACAAAGAAAGAATAGTGAGCTAAACGATGAATCTCCACATTATTCCTGCGGAACGCTCTTTTTGTCTTAACCATCAACCTATCACCTCTATTATAATAGTCATAATGAAACAATTTTAATATATAAATGCTTCGGTTTTGTGTTTTTGAGGAGGATAACAGTTTATATAAACGGAAGAGAATGAAGGTCTTATGATCCACGAATTCACACTAGAGAAATGCAAGACGAAAGCTACCTATTCCGCGAAATTGAAGAGGCAGCGGCAGCTTGAATTAAAAGAAATTGCGAAGCGAGTAGAGGTAGTCCTGGAAACACCGATCCTGCTCGTCATTAAAGATAATGGAGTGGAAGCCGTCGTTCACAGATATGGAGAAATTCTCTTCAAGAATTGTGAAGATGAAAAAATAATGAGGAAGATTGCGGAAAAGATCTATGCGGTTTAGGTACAATCTTTTTCACGAACAACAGTAGCGTTTTTTCGAAATAATTATAATCACTTTTAGTTTCCTACTTCGAAGATGAAACCCTCTCCCGAAGACGTATTCCTCAGCGGCTTGCTGGAATTGCAATACGGCACTGCGGATATCTCTTTTCTTGCACAGACGGCCCTTTCCGTCCGCTGGGCGAGTGGTTGGCCGAAAGAAAAAAAAGCGTTCTGGAATGCTGAAGCGTTCATGTG
Source organism: Candidatus Woesearchaeota archaeon (assembly GCA_018302605.1). Lineage (GTDB taxonomy): Archaea > Nanobdellota > Nanobdellia > Woesearchaeales > GW2011-AR9 > JACOZP01. The sequence continues at coordinate 17,376 of JAGVZN010000007.1, forward strand.
GTCACGGAAGATTGAGCGGGAAGTGCGCGCGGTAATCCGACGGGAACTGGCCATGCTGGCCGGGAAGAAAAACTTGGATCTTGGCTGCGGAGCTTATAGTTATCTTCCTTCTGTGGGATTTGACTTATCCGCAAAAATGCTCGTGTTCAATGAACAGTGTAAAGAAAAAGTAGAAGGTAATCTCGAAGAAAAACTGCCCTTCGCGGACTATTCTTTTGACTCGGTGACGGCGGTATTTCTGCTCAATTATATCCATAATTATCATCAATTATTCAGCGAGATCTGGCGGGTATTATCCGAGCTGGGAATATTTGTGATGGTCTTGTCCAGTACTGGCGTAAATGAATGGCAGCGGCAGAAAGAAGTCTCTTCTTTTGGAAAAGAGAGATGGCTGATGCTTTTGCAAAAAGCGGGTTTTGAAGTTGTTTTGAAAGAGAAAGAGAACATCTGG
>JAGVZN010000011.1 GCA_018302605.1 Candidatus Woesearchaeota archaeon
TCTGGGCAGATCAAACCCAAACAACAGGTCGTCTTCAGCCAATTCTCCTTCCCTTCTAAAAATCAATGATCTCTCAATAACATTCTCCAATTCCCGAATATTTCCGTTCCATTCTTTCTGAGAAAGTGCTTCTAAAGCTTGGCGGGAAAAGCCCGTCGCTGTCGCCGTATATTTTAGATTGAGTCTGTTCAAGATGTATTCTGCAAGCAGGGGAATATCTTCCCGACGCTCTCGTAGCGGAGGGATACGGATTGGCGCCACACTCAAGCGATAATAAAGGTCCTCCCGGAACCTACCCGCTTTCACTTCTCCCCGCAGATCTTTATTTGTTGCCGCCACGACACGTACATCAACTTTCTCTACTCTTGCTGCCCCCACCGGCTGGACTTCTCCTTCCTGCAACGCACGCAGAATTTTTGCCTGAAGAGGAAAACTCATCTCGCTAATCTCATCTAAAAATAGTGTTCCCCGATCTGCCGTTCGGAATACGCCGCGGGCATCTTTAATCGCTCCTGTAAACGCACCCCTAACGTGTCCAAATAAGATACTCTCCAGAAGTTCGGAAGGGATCTGCGCGCAATTTACGACGACGAGTGGTCCCGTCGTGCTTCTCGTTCCGTTGTGATGCAGTGCCTGAGCAAATAATTCTTTCCCCGTTCCAGTTTCACCTTGCAAAAGGACGGTTGCCGGAACATTGGTCAGGCGATTAAGATAATCAAAGAGCTGAAGCATCACGGGTGTTTTTCCGATGATTGCTTTGCCAGTTCCACTAATTTGATATTCTGGTTCCACATAATGTTCTAAAGTGACCATGTTGCTCTTTAATAATGGTAACTTTTTATAAATGTTTTGGGAGATTTGACCTAAAGCAAATTACTCTATTCTTCACAGAAGATTAATAAAAAATGCCCCTTCTGAACGTTCCATGGACTTTTATCAGGAACTATTTCAGGAATTGGAAGATAAAACTCTTCCTGAACTCTCTCTCACCAAATTGAAGCGGGCTCTTGCTCTGAAGCACCGGCTCAAGACAATTCCCTCGAATATCAATATCCTTCTTCATGCCCCCATTAAAGACATTCCTTTCCTCAAAAAGAAACTGATCACCAAGCCTGTCCGGACCATTTCCGGCGTTTCACCCGTTGCCATCATGACCGCCCCGAGCAGATGTCCGCACGGCAAGTGCACTTTCTGTCCGGGTGGGTTAAACTCTCCCTGGGGAGACGTCCCCCAATCGTATACTGGCCATGAACCGGCGACGATGCGCGGCATGCGCAATCATTATGACTCCTATCTCCAGGTGATGAATCGTCTGGAGCAATATGTCCTGCTCGGCCATACTTTTGACAAGATTGAAATTATCGTCATGGGGGGAACATTTCCGGCGACAGAAAAAGCTTATCAGGAGGATTTCATCACGGGCTGTTTTCAGGCAATGAATGATTTTTCCGAGTTGTTTTTTGATGAAAGTAAAGGATTTGCCTACATCAAGTTTAAAGAATTCTTCCAGCTGCCCGGCGGCTTGCATGACGAACAGCGGATTAACAACATCAAAACAAAATTACTTGCGTTTAAACAGCGAAAGAAAACAACACTCGAAGAAGAACAGCAGAAAAATGAAACTGCCCAGATCCGCTGTGTTGCCCTGTGCATCGAAACCAAGCCCGATTGGGGCTTTCTTGAGCAAGGCAATGAGATGCTCCGTCAGGGCTGTACGCGTGTCGAATTGGGCATCGAATCGGTCTATGATGATGTCCTGCAACACGTCCATCGCGGCCATACGACTGAGGATTCCAAAAAATCAATCCAGATCCTGCGTGATCTGGGCTTTAAGATCAATTTCCACTATATGCCCGGACTTCCGTTAACCGACCGGGAGCGGGATATCGACGGCATGAAACAGCTTTATGCTGATCCTGATTATCGTCCGGACATGATCAAGTTTTATCCAACGATGGTCGCGCCAGGAACAGCATTATTTCAGCAATGGAAACAAGGCCAATTTCTACCTCTAGATACGAAAGAAGCAGCTGAACGCCTTGTGGAAATCAAAAAGATCGTTCCCGAATACTGCCGTATCCAGCGCATCCAGCGCGATGTTCCTACCAAATACTGGGAAGCGGGTGTCGGCCTGACTAATTTTCGGCAACATATCCATGAGAACTATGTCTTTCATTGTCGCTGCATCCGCTGCCGCGAACCGAAAGGGAAGGACGTTAATTGGGGAAATATTCAGCTTAAAGTTATCGAATACGAAGCCTCTGGCGGAACAGAATTTTTCATCGCTGCGGAAGATCAGAGCAACGACATTATTCTCGGCTTCTGCCGCCTGCGTTTTCCCTCACAATTTCTCCGGCCGGAAATAACCCCTACGTCAGCATTGATCCGTGAATTGCACATCTATGGCACGGCCACGGCGATTGGTGACGACGGTCTCGTCCAACATCATGGCTGGGGAAAGAAATTGATTGAGAGAGCGGAAGAGATTGCCCGGCAAAATGGAAAAGATAAGATAATTATCATCTCTGGTGTTGGCGTGCGGCAGTATTATCAGGAGAAATGCGGGTATCGGCAAGAAGGGCCATATATGGCTAAAGAAATTTCACTGAATAGTGGCAAATAAACCAAAAGATTTAAATAACCACCTTCGTTTAAAGCTCTCCCGAGGTAAATCAAATGACCATAACTGAAGATATTCCCCAACCTGAAGGACGACCATATATTTCCGTGCTGCATTACGATTCGGCTGCCATCCCAAAACTGCCACGTGTGCGTTTTGACAGACTAAATGATGCGAACAAGCTTCCTTACGAGTTCAGATTTACCGCTCCACGCCGTGTGCGTCGCGGCCTGCTTCCTGCTTTGCAGAAGACTCACCCGGAAAGCGAACGGTTAGACAGCCGGAATTATGAATTTGCCGGGCTGTGTCATTACAATATCATAAAGTAAACCCCTTGTTTGCCATCGGCATGGGTTTTGCCCCGGTTATGGAAGACATTACTGTCAAGATTGAACCTGGCCATGCCGCTGATTCGCTGGCCGATACTGTCCGTCAATATTTACATGACGCACATCTTAGCTTTGCGTCGCAGCGGGGTCGTACGAACGTTGAATAACGGAACTTCAGCATGCTATTTTGACAATTATTTTTTTGATGGCTTCAAAGATGACGACGCGACGGCGCCAATCCGTTTTTTGTAGGGGATTAGGTATACGATGACACTCTATCTTATCGGCCTGGGTTTGGGAACAGAAAAAGACATCACCCTGCGCGGTCTGGAAGCGATCCAGCGTTGTGAAAACGTCTATTTAGAAAATTATACTTCTCTTCTTCAATGTTCTGTTGCCGATATGGAAAAGATCTATGAACAGAAGATCATTCCTGCGGATCGAGAAATCTCTGAACAAGGCGCAGAGCGGATCATTCACGAAGCAAAGACCAGCGATGTCGCTTTTCTCGTGATCGGTGATCCGTTCTCGGCGACAACACACATTGAATTGTTTAAATTAGCCCGAAAAAATAATATTACCGTCGAAGTCATTAATAACGCATCTGTTTTAACCGCGGTCGGCATTACCGGTCTACAACTATATAAATTCGGCAAGACTACCTCAATTCCTTTTCCCGAAGATCATCCTCACTTAGAAACACCATACAACGTCATCAAAGAAAATCAATCACTTGGTCTTCATACATTGTGCCTGCTTGACCTCCAGCCGGACAAAAATCAATTCATGACTGTTCCGGAAGCAATTATGATTTTGGAGAATATCGAACAGCGCAAACAAGAAAAAATAATTCACAATAATCTGATTGTTGTTGGTTGCGCCCGTCTTGGATCAAAAGAGTATATCATTAAATCAGGAACCATTCCGGAACTAAAGTCTATTGACTTTGGCAAACCTCCCCAGTGTTTAATCATTCCCGGAAAATTACATTTCAGCGAAGAAGAGATGCTGAGGTTGTGGAAAAAATAATATGGCGGCCACTAATCCTCCAACATTTGAACAAGCTAGGGGACATGAAGAGTTTCGGCAGACCTATTTAGATACCCTTCTTCCTCATTGTTCAGATTCGGTTAGCGCCATTATTTATGATCCTTTATTACAACAGTTACGTCACCACTGTAGAGAATGGTTAACTGAAGGCTACCTGGACCAATTCGAGTTTGATATCACTTTTCCGAAAAATGATCAAAGTATTATGTTTGTACCCCCATTAATCCCTCGAAAATTTGGAACGGGGATTAGATCTCCTATTCTTGTTTCAAAATTTGGTTTTGAAAATGATTGTTTGACTACCGAAGAGAGGGTATTAAGTGCTGTCTTTGATCATGAAGTAATCCATTGCTATGATGAGCAACGCGGATTCTCACTTTCCAATGGAATTACTATTGGTTCTCATAATATCTTAGAGTTGTCACCTTCTATCTATACACCCATACAGGAATTAAGGGCATATCGTGTTCAACTACATAGATGGAAAGAAAAAAAGATAGAAGATCCTCAGTGGATGGATCATATCGTTCAAAGTTTACTACGGTATACTTCTGATCTTGAACTAACCCACCCCAAAACAAAACTGGAAGAAATGGCTCGAGAAGAATATCTCTCTAATGGACAATTAGAATAAGAGTATTTGTTTAGCTTTTCTGGCAGGCCGTGAGCGAGAGTGGAGAAAAAGTAATGTTCCCGCTCCAAGACCAGCTGTGGCTTGAACATTCTCCACGCAATAATCTTTAGCATAAAGCTCTTATCTCACTCACAAGAAAATTGAAAACTATCAATTTTCTGTGCTGAAATGAAATCGTCGTTTCATTTCATGCCCCTCTTGGCCTTGCCGCCAGCTAAACAAATACGAATACGAAGAATCAAAAACAAAAAGAAATAAAATAAAACCGTTCTAAACCAAACTTTTCAATCCATAGGCCACAAACAACGGTGCGAAGACGATGGCAAAAGTGTTAATCACTTTGATCAGCGCATTCAATGCCGGCCCGGCCGTGTCTTTGAACGGATCACCAACGGTATCTCCAACAACTGCTGCTTTGTGCGCGTCACTGCCCTTACCGCCATGATGGCCTGATTCAATGTATTTTTTGGCATTGTCCCAAGCCGCCCCGGTATTTGACATGAATAAAGCCATGAGCAGACCTGACAGGATTACACCCATGATCAGACCACCGAGAGCCTGTATCCCCAAAAAAAACCCGACCAGTAATGGTGCAAGGATTGCAATAACTGCCGGGAGGATCATGTTGTGCAATGCCGCTTTTGTCACAATGTCAACACACTTACCATATTCTGGTTTTGCTTTCCCCTCCATTAAGCCTTTGATCTCTTTGAACTGGCGGCGTACTTCAACGACAATCTTGTGTGCACTGCTGCCTACTGCCGTCATGCATAATGCCGAGAAGAAAAACGGGAGCATCGCTCCGATGAACAAGCCGACAACAACCGCGGGATTAGTTAACAAGAAGGTTACTGGTGCTCCCAGTGAATGTCCAATCTCCTCTGTAAATGCCACAAACAACGCTAGTGATGCCAGAGCAGCGGAACCAATTGCGTATCCTTTTGTTACGGCTTTGGTTGTATTTCCTACTGCATCAAGAGCATCAGTCGTTTCACGCACTTTCTTATCTAGCTCAGACATCTCGGCAATACCACCGGCATTATCCGTGATTGGCCCGTAACTATCCAAAGCAATGATCATTCCCGTAAGAGATAACATCGCTACTGCGGCAATCGCTACACCATAGACTCCTGCTAAGAGGTATGCCCCAATGATTCCTGCACAGATCACGAGAACGGGAACAATCGTGGATTGCATCCCGAAGGCAAGACCCGAGATCAGGTTCGTTCCTGCACCGGTTACTGATGCTTCTGCGATTTTCTGTACTGGTTTGTACTTCGTGCTTGTGTAATACTCTGTGATCACATTGATCAAAAGGGTAATCAACAATCCTACGAGAGTTGCGTAAAAGAGGCTCATTGGATTTCCCGTATAGCGCGTTACAAAGTAGAATCCTACTGCCGAAATAACTCCTGCTGCAATCAATCCTTTATATAACGCTCCCATGATATTCTTGGACTTTCCTAAGCGCACAAACCACATTCCAACAATTGAACCAACAATGGCAACACAGCCTAGTAATAATGGATATTCGACGGCAGATTGGTACGTCCCAGAGACGGAAGGCATTAACGCTAATAACATCGCTGCTAAAAGAGTAACAACATACGTTTCATAGAGATCAGCACCCATTCCCGCACAATCTCCGACATTATCCCCGACATTATCGGCAATTGTTGCCGGGTTGCGCGGATCATCCTCGGGAATTCCCGCTTCTATTTTACCAACCAAATCAGCGCCGACATCTGCTGCTTTCGTGTAAATCCCACCGCCAACACGTGCAAAGAGGGAGATTAATGATGCCCCAAAACCCAAGCCAATCATCACTGCTGGGTCTTTGAAAATGGAGTAAAAGATACTAATTGCTAACAGCGCTAATCCCACCACCGCCATTCCGGTAACGGAACCGCCTTTAAACGCTACATCTAATGCGTCTTTCAATCCTTTCTTTGCCGTTTCCGCTGTGCGCACATTGGCGCGCACGGAAATGCTCATTCCGATAAAGCCGGATACTCCGGAGAGGACTGCTCCCAACAAAAAGCCCGCCGCAACTTGCCAGGTGAAGAGAAAAGCTAATAGCACGGTAATTCCAGCTGCAAAATAGGCAATCGTCTTGTATTGCCGTTTCATATAGGCCATCGCTCCTTCTTTGATCGCATTGGCAATCTCCTGCATGCGTTCCGTTCCGGGATGAACTTTGAGGATGCGCAGAGAAAGATAACCCGCATAGGCCAGGGCGACTAAACCCATCACAATCGCTAACAATCCGACATTAATCATGGTAAAAGCACCTCGCTATTAGCTTATAGTAAATCGCAATAATTTTTGAACTTTTTTGTTGCGATTTACTATTCTAGCAAATCTCCCAAAGGTTCCATTATTAAAGAGATTTGCTATTATACTAACGGACACAAATTCTGATACTATTAATCGTGTCCGTTATACATCGGAACTTAAATTTGTACGAAAATGTAAGTCCTTTGGTATAATACAATCAGAAATTGGTATTTGATTTATATAATTTTTGCTGGTCTAGGCACAAATCTACTTTCTGATTCTTACAATTCTCCCATTATTCGCTTTCTGTAATTCCTCTGCCGCTATTTTGATCAGGGAGTTCTCCGAACCGCCCCCACTGTACACCATTTCTTTTTCCATCACTCGCGGATCGATCAAAAACATGGCCGGATATCCAAATGAAGGGGTTCCCCCGCAGGGGTAGCCGGTTCTTTGTAGAATCTCTTCCGGCGTTGCAACCCGTATCTTTTCACTATTCAGCGCTTTCGCAACATTTGTTGTACTAACCCGATCTTCTCCTTTAACAATGGCAACAACGAGGTTATCACTTGAAGTGATGAGACAAATGTTTTTCACAAAATCATCGCTATTTGCATTTGCGGTCAGTGCAGCTTCTTCAACTGAATGACAAGATTGTTTAAAACTCAAATGTTCCGCTTTGATGTTGTTTTCGTCAATATACCATTTCAGTTTATCTTCGTATCGACTCATCATTTTGTCAAATCAAAATTTTTGAGAATAATCAACATCATTGGTCACCCAGTGCATCCGTGCCATCAGGTGTGCGAGGGATTGGTCAAAGATAAAATACGTTGCCAGTCGTTCGCGTGTCCGGCTATCAACTTCCCCTGCCGCCCCGCTGGCTGCCGCAAATTGCACGTCAGCGATCGCTTCCTCCGCCTCTTCCCGTGTCATCGTCTCCGCTTCTTGTTCCTCCATCACCCAACCTTGCGGACGCTCTTCTTCATCATCATTTGCCGCGTATAACGGACGTAGTTCTTGATAGGATGGTGATGATTGATAGAATAATCCCTTGCCCTGAGCATAAAGTCCCGACCTCAAAAATTCTTCTGGAAGGGCATATTCCAGAGAAAACGCTACTTCTTCCGGGATAACTTTATCTGGTTCATCAGGATCGATAGTCTCAACTAACCTTAAACTGGATTTGGCAACAGGCTCCGGAAAAGAATTAGAATCTACCTCTCTTTCGGGTACTGGTTTCTGGCCTTTCCGCTGTTCACCATATAGATTTTCGATCGTCGTCTCCAGAAGTGTACTCATCATCTAGGCAGTCGTCATCAGTTTATATAAAGATTATGGAAAAGAAAAAATTAAAGTCATTTACTCTCCTGCTCTTTCTCTTTTTCTAGAATCTTACCTTAAATCTTTCCTGTACCGCCGCTTTTCGAATAAACCCGACTTCATCTTTCACGACATCATCAAAACGGAATGTCCCCGCCCTTGGCGGGACTTCTACCAACTCCCAACGTAGGGAATCATCATCTGCTATCGCCACCCGTACATATCGTTTGGGGTTGGGGCGAAGAAGCTTTGTCTTGTCATCCAGGAGATACTCGTCCCTCCAGGTGCTGGGATGGATGATCACTCTCCCATCTTTCTCCTCGACATAACGCTCATGGATATGCCCCAAGACTAATACTTGCTTTTTTCGAATCAGCCTTCTTCTTTTCCACTTAAATTTTTCCACGATCGTATCTATCTCCCAATGAACTTTCTTAATCCGGCGATACACTTCCCGCAGCATTTCTTTGGGAAAATTATAGGTGGGGTCGTAATAATGACGGATTGGGAAATAGAGGATGCTCAGCAGGAAGTACTTTATTGACCGCCAGCTTAATTTCTTGACGATTGCCTGATGATGAGAAAAGACAGCGGGTAAAGGGTTGATCCTTTCTAAAAAAGGGTGTTCTTCTTTCAAGACCATGAAGTTGCTGATCAGGCCGAAAGACAGCCAGGGAATATTGAGGATCTGTTTCCCCCCGTAAAGATGGAATGGCTGCTTTGGTTTGATCTTATTCAGGAAATCATACTGCTGCCCGTGCTCGGCGTAGACTTCTTTGTATTGATATTGCAGGCGGAAAGAAATATTTTTCTTTCGGCTGAGATATTCTCTGATCTTTTGCTGGACGGCGGGAAAAAACAGGTCATGATCATGATTCCCAATTATGAAATGCAGGCGGTTTTCTTTTTTCTTCACAAATTGTTTTAGTGCCTGAAAAACCAGCTCGTGTGCAGCATAGATCAATCCCAGTTTGGCCAGGGAAATCTCTTTGGTAATATGACGCGGATAGCTTCGTGTATTGCCGGAAATATATGGACATTTAAGGAAATCGAAGGTATCTCCATTCAATACCAGGTCAACCGGATGCTTGCGCTGGGCGAGCATGCGGATAAGCCGGGCAAGTGTCTTGTCGCTGATAAAATCATCAGTCAGCGTCCCTCCGCCAAGTTCAATATCTCCGATGATGATGATTTCTTTTTGCATGGGAAGAATAACTGTTGACCCGAAGTTAGCCTGAAGTTAGCCGTTCTGGTTATTTTGGGAGTATCTTTTCTTCTATTTAAGATTTTCGACAGCAAGTATGTATTCAGTTAAGTCTGTGCGGGCTTGGTCAAGATGACCTGCCGAGCGCTGGCTTTGAGCAAGAGATTCAGAGTCTCGCTCATCCTAGAGAATATTTTTGGAGAGAAGTTGAACCCCCTTTCTGAGCGAGACGAGGCAGGCCGACCGGCCCAAGCACAGACTTAATACCACATTTCGAGCAAATATTTTTATACCCGTTCAGGTTCTAAACTAACATGATAGAAATATTGGCATATAAAACTGCGGAAGAAGCAGAGCAGCAATTAATAAATTACGAAGACGACAATAGAAAAGCCTTTGCAGAATTTAAGAAACCTCTGGCGGAGGGAGAAACACGTTCCGCGAGATTAGAAAGACAAAAGTATTTTTTTGTTGTAGAATTAGGCGCACTTGTTGATGATGGCCCTGACAAGTATTGCGCTCACTCTCAGAATTTTCCCTTTGTAGGTTTTGATGATTGTTATGATGATCTTCGGTCTTTAGCACAAGGAATAAAATCTGCTCTAGCGGGTCAAACGCCTCAAAATATTGAGGCTATTTTGTATACGGTTGAAGATCATGATGCTGAAAATAGAGAATGGAGAGAAACTGGGGAAGTAATCAGAGGATTTGTCGAAGGTTTGCGATTGGATAAAATTTATGGTCTGAATAGAGATCAATCTTTCTCGCAAGCACTTGAAGAGTTAAAAGATGCTGGGATCAGAGGATTGACTGAGCAAGAAAGAGAGGAGTTTGTGAGAGAATATACTTAGAAGTTTGAATAATTCAATTATTGATTTACAAACTTCTCTGCTGGTAAATAATTCTGTTTTGGATCTACTTCTTTTTTTCTCCCGCCGCAGTGAACAGAAAGCTATTTAAACTTTGAAAAGATTTCTCTGACGTTCAGGGTGTGGTAGAAAGAGGAGAGTGTGTTGTTCGTTTCTCTCCGTAAAAAATAAAAAAGGTAGTGTGAGCTATGGCCATCGAAAAAGAACTTCAGAATATCCGGCACGCCGTCGAGGAGCATCTTTCGGCAATTAACGAAAATACGGAAGAAATACAGAGCCTTTTTGATTATCTTAACGAGGCCGAGATGAAGATGGACAAACTGTCCCAGCGCCTGGACCATTTGCAATTAAGCCTTGGTCATCCGATGGAGAAACCGGGCATTGCCCCGCTTACCCATGTGGAAAGAAAAGTCTTCCTCGTCCTGTACACTGAAGAAACACCGTTATCCCAGAAAGAGATTGTCGAGCGTTCCGGCTTCTCTGCTGATTTTGTCCGTGAATGTATTTCTTCTTTGATCAAAAAGGGTGTGCCTCTGCAGCGCTCGTTCTTCAACGAGCAAATCTTCCTGCGTCTTGAACCGCAGTTCAAAGAGCTGCAGGCTAAGGAGAATTTGATTAATTTATCACTGCAGAGTTTTTTGGAGTAGATTCTCGGTGTTACTTGGGAGTGATAATTATAACAAAAAGTTTATAAACTAACGTTCTCGTTACAATTTATGTCACGCTATAAACCCGAATTGTTTCGTTACTTAAGAGAATATTTTGATGGCATGTCTAGCTTAGGCATAAAGCCCATCCTCGTTCTTGATACTTCCAGTATCATTCAGCTTGAACAAGCATTTCGGCGAAAGCAAGGCTATGCTCGGGCATTTCAATTCATTGATCATTTAACTGCTACTGCGCCAGAACAAGATGCGTTTATTGTCGTTCCAGCTGGCGTAAAAGACGAAGTGACTCAGCATCATCTTTATCACTCTGTTAATAGAAGACCAGAAATTTCAAAAGAGACCGTTGATCGTCTAATTTTATCTCCAACTCAGCTTCAAAGTGTATCCTCATATCTTCAAACTGAACAAGGGGCTTCCAGAACGGATACTTTCCGCTACGAACTTCGGGGTCATTATCTGGAAAATATGACTGGAAAAAAAGCATCTGCTGATCCAATTTCACTAACTGATTGGGAAGTAATAGATACTGCTCTCGCATCTACCGCCTATTCAGCTTCACACTTTAGACAAAATTCAGCTGTCGGTTCTCCCCATCCACTGTGGGGGTGTTATCGGGTGGCAGTTCTTACTGGTGATAAACACATCTCTTGGACATTGGGAGAAGCATTTAATATTCCGCGGGGGACTAGTCTTGCGGATTACGTTAGACCCATAAACACGCGAGGATTTATCGTTGAATAAAATGAATAGCGCTACCTTTAAATTTCCCTCCATTGAGGAAGAATATCGGGGTAGGAAGATAGTAGACCCAAATCTCTTTGTTTATGAAAAAATTGACGGCAGCAATGTCTCTCTCCGCCAGTATGGCGGTAGAATTGTTCCCTGGAGCAGGGGTGGACCCATCGGTGGTGCTAATAAATTTTATTTTGATGATTATCGACGTTTTGTCTATGGCACATTAATTCCTCAGACCGGGATATTTGATCTTCCAGAAGAATTAATTCTTTTTGGCGAGTTTACCCATTCAGGCTTTGGTCATATTGACTATGGTCGAGAAAATACTAACCAATTCTTTGTTCTCGGCTTCTTCAATTGCGAGGAAAAGCGTTTTCTCATTCCGCAAGAGGTTGATGAGTGGACCAAACTTCTCGATCTTGACAATGTAGTCCGAAAAACACCTCTTCTTTGTCATGGCGAGATCAAGAAACGTGATCTCCATTCTCTTTTAGAACAAAGTCAGCTTTATACCGGCCCCCCAGAAGGTTTTGTTGTTCATCAATACAATCCGCGCTTTCCAAATGGTTTAAAGCTTCGGCGTTGTTATCACCCGGATTTCCGTGAATCAACACCCTCATTAAAAGGAGCAGAGAAATATTTAACCGTAAAACGTTTTATTAAAGGCGGGCAGAGAGCGCTGATTGATGGACAAGAAATAACTATTGGAGTTATTTTAGAAAATGTTGTTCAAGATGTTCTGAAAGAAAGAGATAATTCATTCAATGAAGAAAAATTGCGACAGAGCGTAGCTCAAAACAGAGATTTAGTGATGGATCGCGTTATACCCCTATTTCATTCATAAAATAATTGTATTTGTTTAGCTTTCCTGACAGGCCGTGCATCCGTGCGGAAATCTGCTCCTGTTTTGTCTGCATCTCGCTAGAGTTCCAAATGATTTCCGCACCAAGCGAGGATTAAAGCATCTTCGGATGCACTTTGTGGCCTTGCCGCCAGCTAAACAAATACAAATAATGAGATAAACCATGACCACCGTCACTTTCGAAACCATCACCTTCCGTGCCGACAACGAATTCGTCCACGTTGACCTTCTCCGCTCGTACACGACTAAAATTCTGAACGAAGAACTGCGAGCCATCGCACCATTTACCATCACTTCCCCTCATCAAATCACCTTTGAAAACATTCCCGTTAAAAGAGCCGAAACAAAATTCTTCTCTCTCCTCACTAAATCGTTTGAAAATCTTACCACAAAACTCACCGGCAATCCCGCCACCTACATCCACCGCAATTCGGGGATTCCTTTAATCGGCAACGTTGCGTTTGGCATCGTCTATCGCGGCTCGTCAATCATTGAAATCAAGACGAATAACGGTTGCAATTTGGATTGTGTTTATTGCTCTATCGCCGAAGGGCTTTCTTCTCGAAAACATGATTTTGTCATTGAAAAAGATTATCTACTGGACGAATTGGATCGGCTATTAGAGTTTGTTGGCGAACCAGTAGAGATCCACATCGGCGTACAGGGAGAGCCTTTCCTCTATGGCGACATGGAAAATCTCATCGGAGATTTGCAGGAGATAGAGCAAGTTCATACTATCTCCATTGACACCAACGGTACTCTGCTCAGCAAGCAGATGATCGATCGTCTGGCTCATTGTACGAAACTGCAATTAAATCTGTCGCTCGATGCCCTCGATGATGAAACGGCAAAAGACGTCGCCGGAGTGAAGAGCTATAATGTCAAGTATGTCCAAGAGATTATCGCGTATGCCTGCTCAAAGTTGAAAGTAATTGTCGCGCCAGTGCTCACTCCCGGCTTCAATGAGCAGGAGATGGAAAAAATTATTCTCTTTGTCAAATCACTCCCCATTCAACCGATTCTGGGCATTCAAAACTTCCTGCGCTATAAAGCGGGTCGCAATCCCGGGAAAGAAATGTCTTGGGAAGATTTTTACACACTTTTAAAAAATCTGGAGCAGAAACATGAGATTAAACTTCGTCTTGACAAAACTGATTTTGCCGTCCGGGAGACAAAAGAACTGCCCAAGCCATTTAAAGAGGGAGATATTATTCCGGCAGTGATCAAATGTCCCGATCGCTTCCCAAATTCTGTTCTTGCTGTTGCCCGCGGCCGATCAATTTCTGTTCCAAGCTGTTCTTTTCAGAAAGATAAACAAATCAAAGTAAAGATCTTGCGGGATAAACACAACATTTTTGTGGGGAAGTTGGTGTAAGATGGAAGAAGAATTACCGGAGAAGCTAAACAAATACAAATGATGACTCCATTTTCTTCTGTGGCCTTTGAATATCATCCACTCAGAGATTCTTCATTTACAGAAATATCCCGGGCAGGCCTCATCTGGCATCATCTAATGGACTTATACGCTTCTCAATATGATCTTTCGATCAGAACTGCGTTAGACCTTGGCACGGGATTTGGACACATTGTTACCGTTGGTTCCCAGAGATTTGGTATTGATGTTATTGGAATGGATCTCCGCCGCGCTGTTTATCAAGGACCAGCAGAACGATTCGTAGAACATGATATTATGACGCCTTGGCCTTTTGCGAGTGGTCGTTTTGATCTCGTTTTAGAATGCTTACTCTTTGATGATCTAGTCGGCCTTCAGAAAAAACAGAAACAAGATGTTACATCGCATCTTTCTTCTGAAATTGATCGTGTTGTTCGTAAAAGGGGATATTTTTTCTCCCACTCGTCTTCTTCAAGAGACCTCATTTTGCCATCATTCGAGTTATTAGCAGATGATCGGTCATTTAGATTATATCAAAAGAGAAGTTTGAAAAAGAGTAATTTTGGCGAATAGGTTGTTTATTTCTAGCCAAAATTACGCCCATTTCAAATTCTCTTGAGAAGTTTGTAGATAAATCATTGAATTATTCAAACTTCTCAAAAGAGAGGATAGTTTAACTGCCCCTACTTTCCCGTCATCAAAAAATGCTGCAGCGCATCAGCAATATCATCTCTCTGATACAATTTTGCCGCGCGTATTTTTGCGCTGGCCAAAGCGGACGTTCCCTCTAATTTAAAGAACTTTTTGAGGTCATGCAAATAATGCCCTTCATCTTTTCCTGATCCTCGGCATTGGCCGTAGCCAAACATATTTACCGCAGGAAGCAGATGTTTTTCCAGAAGTTCAAAAGAAGCGGCTGTATCTTCTCTTCCCATATTATCTCCATCGGAGAAATGGAATGGATAAATATTATATACTTGGGGCGGGTATTCCTGTGAGATAATCTCCCAACAAAGCTCATACGCCGGGGCAAATGCCGTCCCCCCGCTGGAGCTCGTCTGAAAGAAAGCATCCCGATCAACTTCTCTTGCTTCTGTATCATGGATGAGATAACGTTCTTCCACCCCATGATAAAATCGCTGCAGCCAAGCGCTTAACCAGAACGCCGTTGTGCGCACGAGCTCTTTTTCTTGTTCACCCATCGAGCCCGAAACATCGATCATATAGATCAGAACCGCATTTGTCTGGGGCGTAGGAACTTTTTCCAAAGCTCTATATCTCATGTCCTCTTTGATCGGGATAACTCTTGGGTTCGTGGGATCATACGACCCTTCGCCGAGCTGCCGCTGCAATGCTCTCCGATAACCTCGGGCAAAACTTCGTCGTGTTTGCGGCCCAACCCGTGAAATCCCTTTTACTTTGTACTTATCGCTGATAATCTTATCCTCTCCTTTCGGTTCAATATTAGGCAGGCCCAATTCTTCGCCAAACAAATCGACAAGATCATCAAGAGAAACATCGACTTCCAGCTGATGCTCACCCGGCTGGTTTCCTGCCGACTGATCTCCGTCCTGCCTTCCGCCATCCCCGTCTTGGTCAATAAGATCTCCGATGTCGCCATCTCCTTGACCGACACCCCCCTGCTCTCGTTCTCCGAAACGGAAGCGAGGCAGTTCGATGTGCGGGAGGGGGATCTTTATTTCTTTCCCTCCTTGCCGGCCGAAGAGATCGCCGTTCCCGATATATTCTTTGAGATTATTCCGAATGATCCCTTTGACAATCTGCCGGAAGCGTTGTGCATCCCTTTCGATTCTCATTTTTCCACACAGAGACTTCTTACCTATTAAACTTTTTGACAGGAACAATTAAAAATAATCTATTTATTTGGTCATAGATGAATCTATCCACCACAGACGCATCCCATTTATTAGCCCAGATTAAGCAAGACATTCAACTAAGAGCAAAGCATCCGTTGATCACGCTCACCACGCGAGGCGACGCTGCCATCAAAGCAGCCCTTTCCCTGCTTCCCAAAGACAAGACACTCCTGATCCCCGAAGAAGGCGGGTGGTTAAGCTATCTGCGGATCCCCCGCGAGAAAAAAATACCAGTTATGGCCGTCCATTGTCATGACGCTAAGATTGATCTCTCCGATCTCCAGGAAAAATTAAAGTCTAATCCTTGTTCAGCTCTTCTTTATCAGAATCCCGGCGGTTATTTTGCCGAGCAGCCGATGAAAGAAATATATCAACTTTGCCAGCAATATCATTGCCGGGTCATCATCGATGTTTCTGGCGCCATCGGCACAGCGCTCTGCGACGGAGACTTCGCGGACATCTTCGTCTGCAGTTTTGGGGAATGGAAATTAGTCGAAGCCGGCAAAGGCGGCTTTATCTCTTGTAAAGATGAGAAAATCGACGCTTCTCTTTCCCTAAACGATCTCATTGACCCTGCGGTTCTCGCTTCGATTGCCGCTAGTCTTCAACTTCTCGATCAGAAGATTGATTTTCTGCTGGAGAAGAGAAAGATAATCCTGCGTGATCTTCAGAATTACCAGATTATTCACCGAGATGATCTTGGCTTTGTGATCGTTATCGCTTTCTCCACCTCCGAAGAAAAAGAAAAGATTATAAACTATTGTCACCAGAACGAACTGGAATGGACGGAATGCCCGCGCTATATCCGTGTGCAGCGGCCGGCAATCTCTATCGAACTAAAACGTCTGCGCAAGTCATAAAAGTGTGAGAAAGCGTCTCGCCAGAAATCAGCTGAGGACTAATATGCCACTGAAAATCCCCGAATCTATGGATACCTGTCTTTATTTTACCAACCGGTCTGTTGGCGAGGGCCAGGTCATGGCTTGGGTCTATCGCAAGCCTTGTCCCCAATGCAAAAAAGCAACGATGGGCAAACCTGTCGTCAAAGGCAAAGTTAAATCCCGGGCAACTGAATATGTTTGTCCTGTCTGCGGCTATACGGAACAAAAAACAGAACACGAAGAAAGCCTGAATTTAGAAGCGCAGTATACCTGTCCGGAATGCGGCAAGCAAGGTGAATCCAGCGCTCCTTACAAACGGAAAAAGTACAAAGGGGTCCTTTCGTTTGTTGTCGAATGTGTCCATTGTCAGGCGCTGATTCCCGTGACCAAGAAGCTGAAAAAGATAAAATATACTAAAAAGAATTAGGTTTCGAACCTAATTCTTTTGGTATATACCAAAATCCAGAGATTTCTGTTCGAAATCTATGGATTTTTAGTATAGGTCGCAAAATGGTGTGATTCTTCACGCTTTTTGCAATAATTGTTGTTCTAGTACCTTAAACTTTCCCTGCTGCTCTTCACTTAAATATTTTTGCCGATAGTTAGTATCTGCTTGTTTTGCCAGCGCGTGTGCTTTTTCTCTGGAAAAGCCATTTTCGATGGATAATGCTTCAATTATTTCGTGGTAGACAAAGATGTCCCGCCATTCTTCTGGGATTTTGTCCCATAATTCAATCCCCCAATATCCTACACTCTGCTGGTTCCCCCAAGAATCGTCAGAAAAAGGGGTATAATATCCCACGCCGGCAAGTTGTGTTGTGATATCCCAGCCGTATTCTTTCATCTCCGGCGGCTCTTCCGGAATAAGCTGGTAATGAAAGAAATGCCCATCAACCACGTATACTTCATTATCTTGATGAGGCTGGACGGACAATCTTCCGTTGCCTAATGTGAGGGGAATTTTAATCAGGTCTTCAAGACTCTTGCCGTCCAGATCTATCGCCATTTTGTGGAGAAAAAAATGGTTTAGTTTCTTTAAGTTATTTTACACTCTGTCAGAGCAGTGGTGATAATCGTGCTCACCAACGAATAAACTAAATACATACTTGGCAGGGGCACAATCCATTTTCTGAGTGATAGTTGTAGAGAGTGCTGCTGGGCCAAGATGTTCGGTCTGAAGTGCTATCCTCCAAAAATGTTGGAGCGAAAACTATCCTCCGATCAAGATTCTTCAGGAAGCATGATTTCTATCCTGTTTTCGCCAGACCGAACGGCCGGCAGCACTCTCTTTTTGGAACTATCACTCACTGTTCGGATTGTGCCTTGGCGGGGTAATCTTTAAATAAACTGGCTCTCCTCTGATCTAATCCATGAAGAAATTAAATAAATCCTCTCCGACGATCGTCACCGCCGCCCTGCCTTATGCCAACGGCCCCATCCATATCGGGCATCTTCTGGAATATATCCAAGCCGATGTTTATGCCCGTTTTTTGAAGCTGACTGGACACGATGCCCTTTATATCTGTGCTTCAGACATGCATGGCACGCCAATCGAGGTCAATGCGCAAAAAGCGAAAATCAAGCCGGAAGTCTTTGTCGAACAATACTGGAAAGAACATCAAGAGGACTTCCAGTCATTTCTCATCCAGTTCGATAACTATTACAAAACTCACTCCCCAGAAAATAGGGAGCTTGCAGAGCTATTTTACAAAACTCTGCAGGAAAAAAGCCATATCTATCGCCAGAAGATCAAAGTGATGTATTGCGATAACTGCCGGCGCTCTCTGCCCGATCGTTATGTCAAAGGAACCTGTCCGCATTGTCATGCCCCTGATCAGTATGGCGACATCTGTGAAAAATGCGGCAGTGTCTTAAAGAGTGTCGATTTACTGAAACCATATTGTTCTATCTGTCAAAATACGCCGCGGCCGAAAGAGAGCGAACATTATTTCTTCAAGTTGAGCGCTTTCTCCAAGCAGCTCCAAAAATGGGCTGCATCGAAAGAAGCAAATCTTCAGCCAGAAGTCCGCAACTGGCTTCAAGGCTGGTTTGAAAAAGGCATGGAAGACTGGTGCATCTCGCGTGATGCTCCCTATTTCGGCTTTGAGATCCCCAATTCCAAAAAAGAAACGGGGGAAATAAAATATTTCTACGTCTGGCTGGATGCGCCGATCGGCTATATCTCCTCGACAAAAAATTATTGCGACAAATCCGGCGGTGATTGGAAAGAGTATTGGTACAAAGGACAGATTATCCATTTCATCGGCAAGGATATCGCCTATTTCCATCTCCTGTTCTGGCCGGCGATGCTGATGGACATGGAGATTACGCTTCCTCGGGTGAATATCCACGGATTTATCACCGTCAATGGTGAAAAGATGAGCAAGAGCCGGGGCACTTTTCTCACGGCAAAAGATTTTCTCAAGTCGTACTCTGCCGAAGCCTTGCGTTTCTATTACGCCAGCCATCTTGACCGCAGTGTTGTTGACGTTGATCTTCATTTCGACGAATTGAAAGCAGTGGTCAATAATGTCCTTCTCGGCAATCTCGGCAATTTCTGCTATCGCACTTTGATCTTTACTGAAAAAAATTATGGAAAGATCACCGCCATCGCCGAGGAAACGGATCTGCAGATCCACGTCGGCGAACTGCTCGATGAAATCCGCCGGAATTATGAAGTCCGTGAATTCAGATCTGCCGTCAAAAATATCCTCAAAATTGCTGATTTAGCCAATGCCTACTTCCAGAAAGCAGAACCGTGGAAAACAAAAGAATCTGCTGAAACAAAAGAAGCGCTCGGCTTCTGTGTCAATCTGGCGCGCAATCTGGCGATCATTGCCAGTCCAATCTTGCCGACATTCAGTCAGAAGATCTATGCTGCTCTTGCTGAGAAGAAACCTCTCTTTTGGAAAGATATCTCTTTTACCTGGAAAGGAAAAGTCGCTAAAGTAGCTGTGCTTGTGGAAAAGATTGAGGAAGTAAAACAATTGAAAGTTGCTCGTGAGGTTAAAAATATCGAATATTTGATCAGTCCTGAAATCGAGCAATTTGGTGTTAAAGTAAGAGTCGCTCAACTAACAGGATTAACAATTAAGAAGAAGCATGAAGGAATCGAAAAGCTAAAAAGTGAAGTGCAGAAAAATATAATTTGCGATGAGCGTAAAGATATTCTTGATGAGTATCATAGCATTAATGAGAAAATGAAGTTAGATGATAAACGCTATCCTAATGCGGTTACTAATCTCATCTCACTGATTAAACAAAAAGGAAAGTTACCCCAAATTAATACGGTTGTTGATGTTTACAATGCTCTTTCTGTTGAAAGTGGCCTTGCTATGGCAACTCACGATATCGATAAAATCAATGGCAAAATTGTTATCCGTCTCTCTAAAGAGGAAGAAGAGTTTACCGCTCTTGATGGAACGAAAGAGAAGTTAAAGGGTGGCGAAGTAATCTATGCCGATAATACTCTCATTCTCGGACGCTTCTCCAAACAGTGTCAACATACAATCACGACTAGCGAGAGCAAAGAGGTTGTTCTTATCGGCTTTGGAAATCTCAAGATTTCAGATGAAGAGATGGATAAATCATTCCAACGAACATGTGAACTCATTACAAAATTTAATGGCGGTGAATTTAAGATTTTACATAATTTGAAGAATGCAATTTCTACTACCTTCCCTCTTCATCTTGCCGTCGGTCTGGTTGAAGAAGTGAACGACCATCCCGACGCCGATTCGTTGTACCTCCTGAAAGTTAATTTTGGTCCATTAGGCATCAAGCAAGTTGTCACCAGCTTGAAGAAAATCCTGTCCAAAATGGCGTTTGCGAACAAGAAATTAGTCTTCTGCGTCAATCTCAAAGCAACTAAATTCCGCGGTGAAATTTCTGAGGCGATGATCTTAGGCGTTGATCACGACGACACGACGACTTTACTAGAAATGGCTTCATCTCTTCCTGGAGAAACTGTCGTTCCCGAAAGTATGGCTGCAAACACAAACCAAATCTCTTTTGCCGAACTCTCTCAAGTCGGACTGATCGTCAAAAATAAAAGAATTGTCTTTGAACAGAAGCCGTTGGGAACGGGGAAAGAAATGATCAAAATCAATGTTAAAGATGGGTTACAGGTGCACTAACGATGAGCTTTTCTGGAGAATTACGGGAGTCGTGGAAAAAACCGCCCAAGAGAGAAATATTTAAGCCGTTATCGCGTGAACAGCGCTCCCAATTCTTGGATGACTACTTGGAGCATCTGGGGCAGCGTGACGGCGTGATCGATCCGGTGCAGCGCCGTTTTTCTATTCGTGAACAATTTTTTCGTGATGTTGAGGAAAATCCCGTCCGCCGCACTGGCGCGCTGGTAGTTGATCCGCTCGTTTTTGCGCGAAATGAAGACAAAAGTTATCCCGAAACAGGTCTGGACGAAGCGACGCTCTGGGCGTTGGCCGTAGCTAAAACCAACCGCGCCGAACGAGACGGCGTAGAATATGCTCTCGCCCGGACGGACATCAAGACGCTGCCCCGGGACGATCCTTACAGTTACATTCTCATCGAAGAATTTTACCATACCCGTATCCTGAGCGATGCGCTTTCCGTGCTCGGCCTGGAGATGCGTGACCTGCCGCCGCCTAAAACGACTCAACTTTTAACTCATTCAATGTATCATCTTCCCAAGGCTTTTTCGCATATGACCATTCTCTGTTCGGAGATTGTTGGTGTGGCCGGATTTCGCCTGCTTGCTGACAAAGCACAGGAGTTATTCTCCGACCAGCCGCAGCCGCTGCAACGGATTACTGAATTATTCCAGCAGATCCTTGTTGATGAGGTTGGCCATGTTCATTACGCGCGCAGCCAGCTTGGACCGGTTCGCCTTGCTGTTGCTGAAAAGATGCTCTCCACAGTTACGCAGCGCTTCTTTGAAGACATTCCCGAATTTGAATTGCTGTTTGGGAGAGAAAAGCTCTTGAAAACAGTGAACACGGCTGATGTTGCCGGGGCTGTTGCTCAATATAATGATCGATTTGTGCCAAAGTACGAGTGAGATCTGCTATTTTCGTGGTCTGGTTCCCGATCTTCGCCTCCCGTTCTAGAGAAAAATTCCTCCTGGCCATTGACCGTGGCGAAAACCGGTTGCGTTTAAGGTTGCAGAACCAGCCATTTGATCTGATCGTTTTCGCACCTGTTCCCGGAGATCGCTTCCCCCGGTCAATCTTCAGGCCGGGCGGAGGACTTTTTCTACAAAGCCCCATTCGGCTCTGTCAAAAATCTCCAAAAAGTCAGCCTGGCCGTTGCCTTCGTGCTTCTCCAGTTGCTTGGGTTACAGATCAGAAGCACCAATAATAGGGGTATATCGCAGTTCTCAGGCAACCTCTTGGCCAGGCGGCTGACTTTTTTGACAGAGCTGCCCCATTCAAAACCTTTATATATCCTGATTCTTTCCTCTATTCCGATAGAATGGACGGTAAAAAGGGGCGTGGATTTAGTACTCTCTCTCGGTTTTCTGCTCCCTGCTCCAGAAAAGGCCAGGTCACTATTTTTATCATCATCGGAATTGCCATCCTCTTTATCTTTGCTGGCGTTCTCTACGTCATGAAGAGTACGGTTACAGAGCAGACTGATGCGGAAGGCGTGCCGATCATCACCTCGGTTCCGGCAGAATTTCAGCCGCTGCAGGTGTATACTGAAAATTGTCTGCGTGATACGGCCAAGCAAGGGCTGAAATTGCTCGGCCAGCAAGGCGGTTATATTTATCCGGAATTGGCGGGGAAGTTTACATTCACCCCAGCGGAGGCCGATGGTATCTTGCTTGGCTCGACATCAATCCCTTACTGGTATTATCGGGTAAATCCCAACCCGGAAGAAGCACATGTTTATTCCTCATTACAACCGAAAGTGAAGCAATCGGAAGATCCTTCCCTCAGCGTGGAAGCACAACTGAATCGTTTTATCCGCGAAAGAATTGGATCATGTCTCAATGAATATCACCCTTTTCTGGAACAAGGATATGATATCAAGAGCAGCCCAGATAAACAGAAAGTTTCCACAACCGTTGGAGAAACTTCCGTAAATGTCCTTCTGGAACTGCCTGTTCAAGCGCAAAAAGGCTCGGCCGAAAAAGAATTAACCAAATTCTATGTTCAGATCCCCCTGGCTTTAAGGCATTACTTTGATGTCGCTGCCCAGATCACGGAAACGGAGCAGGATGTCCGCTTCCTGGAACGGCAGGGGATGGAACTTGTTTCCATTTATTCCCGTAAAGATTCAAACTATCTCGCCCCCATCGCGTTGGACGGCTATGATCTTGCTTCCAACATCATCTGGAGCGAAGCGGACCTGAAACAGAAATATAATGAACTTTTATCATCATATGTTCCAATGCTCCAATTCCTTGGCAGCGCCAATTTCTTCTATGCGCCGATAAGCGGCATCCTGACCCAGAAAGCGACGGACAATGCCGTCCTCAGTTTAACTGGCGCAGAGGATGTTGATGTAACTTTTACCTATGTCCCTTCTGAGATCTATTTTAAGACAAACAGCAAAAATGGCGTGCTTGCTCCCAATAGCGCTCTTGTCCATGCTAATCTACTTACTTTTGGCTTCCAGGAATTCGATACCCATTATGATATCAGTTATCCCGTCCTTGTTACCTTGCGCGCTCCTGGCGCATTAGACGGCGAAGATTATCTTTTTAATTTTGCGTTAGAATCAAATATCCGTAATAACCGTCCTGCTCCTGCCGGCATCCTTCCCGTTAAGCGCGATCCTCTTCCTCTTTCACCGATCGTCTGCAATCCCGAACAACGGGATACCGGGCTTCTGCGGACGGTTGTCGTCGATAGCTACACCAAAGAACCGCTGGAAACTGTGCGCGTCGGCTTTACTATTCCCGAACAAGCAGAATGCGAGATGGGATTGACTGATGCGCAAGGTGTGGTAGAAGAAAAATATCCGGCAGTCTATGGCGGTGTCGTGACTTTTCTGAAACCAGAATATCTGACCAATTTCTATCCACTGGACACTTACAAGCTGAAAGATAAAACATCGATCCTCGGCTATGCTGTTGCTGATATCCCTGCCCCCAAAGTGATCGAACTGGATCGGATCAAGACGATCAATATCAACGTCCTCAAAAAGAATGTGGAAAAGTGTATGACGCCGCTTCTCTGTGAATATACTAAAGGAGTGCATGCCTTGCTTCTTCCGTACAAAGATATCTCTTGTTCTCTCGGCGCAAAACAATGCTTCTTTCCCGCGGGAGGAAGTGTCTTTGGCGCAGGAAAGCCTCTGCTGGAGTTGGAAGCTGAAGGAAGCCTCAGCGGCGTGAGCAGTTATCATCTGACGCAGACGGTGCTGCCTCTTGCCGCAGATGAAGAAGCGATGGTCACCCTGGAACGTGTGCGCGGCTTGCACCCTGAAGTAGTCGGTGATGCTTTTTCAGCGGTGGTGAGCGTGAAAGGATCTCAACCGGCGGGATCACCGCCCGCCAGCGTTAAACTTGTGCCGGGAATATATCAGGTTTCTATCCAAGCCATCAAGAAGAGTAAAGTTACGATTCCCGGTGACGAGCGTTGTTTTGCCTACGATCTCCTCACTGTTGCTCAACAAGAATGTTCCCAGCTTTCCCCTTCGGACTTGGACAGCTATATCCTCGGCGGATTGAATTGGAATAGTTCGGCAACATATCTGACGATCACTCCGGAGATGCTTTATCCGGCGCAGACGCTTACGTTTACTGTCCCGACTCAGAATATTCAGGCCATCCCGGTGAAAATCACTGCTCCGCAGAAAGAATGTGAAGGTTTCCTTTGCGCGGGAAGCGGCTGTTTGTTTGAGACCTGTAATGAGAAGAAGTTTTCCCTTTCCGGAAGGACGGTTGAGGACCTGCAGGTTCCCGCGCAGGTCATCGAGAAAACAAGTTTAGCGGAATATCGCTCGACATTTAAACCAGTATTTGGCTAAGGTTAATAATTAGCCAAAATAAATAATTAGCCTAAATGAATAATTAGCCAAAACAAAATCTACCAAAACCAAATTCACTATGATTAACATGAAATCAAAAATTCAACCATTACAGAAAATCACGGCGCTCTTCATGATCTATTTGATCTTGATTCTCCCGCTCTCCTCAGCCAGCGCCCTTGCTGGGACGGTCACGATTTCCAAAAATAGCGGGCAGAAAGGATTGGCAAACTTTCTTGATGCGCAGGACGATGTCTGGACAGTAGAAGCGACAATCTCCAATCTTCAAAACGACGAAACGGTTGCGCCGGAAAATGTTCAGATTAAAGTCGGCGCGATTCAAAAGAATTTTAATTCCTGCTCTGTTACTGATGCTGGTGCGGTCTGCCAATATCTTGAGCCGTTGACGGGCGGGATTTCTCCCGGTACACATACATTTAACATTCTGTACACGCCGACGGTTGGCGTAGCAGGAGCGGCTGGAACAGCGGATAGCAAAGCCGGCATCATCAATGCCGATGGCGCTGCTCCGGAAATCACCTTCACCCAAGGAAATGCAAAGCAGGAAGGGGATAAGGTCAAACTCTCGTTCACGATCAATGACAATGCCCATCCCCCGTGTATCGGGCTTGCTAAATATACTATTCTTGACGCGGATAGCGGAGCTGTCCTGCTGACCAAAGAGGATTTTTCCGAAAAATCATGCATTCCCTATGTCTTTGCTGAGGATGCCGCTCATAATAGCTACCTTCCCCTTGCTTCTCTGGATGGAGAGGGCGTCCGCCGCCTGAAAATCATCGCGGAAGACCGTCTTGGACACAGTACCGCGAGCAGTGTGGTTTCCCTCTTGACTGATTTTGTCAAGCCGGAACCCATGGAAATGAATTTTACCGCTTTTGGCAAATTTCTTGGCGTGAATGAGCAGGCTTCACCGCTCGTCGTCAAAATCCGTGAGAAAAGCAATCTTGTTCCGACGAAGGTTCTGGCCACGGCAGTTCAGACAACGCTGGATAAAACGCCGGCAAACAGCTGTACCCGCACAAAAGCCGATCCAAATATGTGGGAATGCGTCTGGAGTGCTGTGCGCGTTGATCCTGCTTCAAGCATTTCTGTCTTGATCAGTGCGACTGATGTCATCGGCAACACGGCAGAAACAACACTTGCCCAGAATTTTGTGACTGATACGGATGTTCCGGTCGTGGAATACTTTGGTCCGTTGTTAGAATCAAATAATGTGGGGTTTGTCCAGAGCGGACAAAACACGATCGTCGCTAAAATCCGTGAGCAAGGTTCGGGTATGGCTTCGCAGAATATCCTGGCCCAATTTGGTTCACTCGGCGCGATCCAAGGGCCGAGTGAATGCGCTCAGGAAGGCGATCTTTTCGTCTGTTATTGGTTTCTTTCCGCTTCTTTCACTTCCACATCGGAAGATGTGCGTATCTCTCTGGTGAAAGTCGTGGACAATGTTGGCAATCAGGCTTCCCTCCCTCAGCGCGACCTGATTGTGGATATCACTCCTCCGTCTTTGGAAAAGATTGAGCTGTTCGGCGTGAGTAGCGGCGCCGCCAAGAGTTATTTCCAGAGCGGAGATATCCTGCGGATCAGCGCTGCGGTCAGCGAAGCAAATGGCATGTTCTGGCTGATTGACCTGCGCAATGTTGTCAATGATGCGGAAACGCTGTTCCCGGCAAGCAAACTCAATGCTGCCGGCTGGCAGACATTTAAAGGAGAGGATGTCTGTACGCAGAATGAAGAGAAAAGCTGGAATTGTAATTTTGAAACGGCGGCGATGAAGAGCGGCTTGGTCAAGAATGCATTAGTTACGCTGCAGCTTCGTGATGCGGCAGGAAATCTTGCCGTGAATTGGCTGGAAACTGTCAATGTAGAAAAACGCAGCAGCAAGAACGATGAGGGAAAATATGCATTTGATATCCTCGCCGTCAAAGATGAAGAAAATCCCGATTATTGGAGCGCCGGCACGGCTAAGCCGCTGCTTGCTTTTGTTGATCTTGATGCGATGGTCATGCCGCTACGCATCCCGATCCAGATTTCGTTGAAAACAGATAATCTCAACGCGCGTGCCTTGGCTGTCGAGTTAGTCAGTTGTAATCCCAAGCAGGAAGGAGAGGTAGGTGAAGAGACAGCAGGTACAACTGCTTCTGCTTCGCCGGAGATCGGCCGGAAATTGATTTACGGTAATATTTTCCCCGATGGCAGCGCTGAACCGAAGCCGATCGTGATGCTGGAATTCTCGCCGATCGCCGATGTCCGTTCCTTTCTCGGAATTCCTAATGACGGCAGTTTCAGCGGCGTTAATATCCCCTATACCTGCCAGCTGAAAATCTACTCCCGCCTGGGCAACACGGCGTTGGGCAATGCCGAAACACAGGATGTAGATCTTCTTGTTCCGTTTGCGTTCAGCGCGCTGGGCGGTATTGATGAAAATCTGGCGCAGAAGATCAAAGAGATGACCGAATCTGATTTCATGAAGTTTGCCGATGTGCTTGAATATGTCAATGATGCCATCCAATGGATCAATTATATCCTCGGTTTCATGCAGATCATTAATGATGTTCTTGCGATTTATAGTTTGTTTAATACGGGATTACAGGCCTCAGCGCAAGCATTAGAAAATACCGGATTCCTTACTACTGTGGGAGCTGCTTTGCGTGGGCAGTGTGTTGTGGCTGAGGTTTCGCAGGAGGGCCTGTGGAGTGTCTTAGAATACATTCAGGTTATCGCCCAGGTTTTCAGCTGCAGTTCTGACCCGGAAAAGAATGCTTTAAGCTGGTATGGCAAATGGCAGAACACCGTTTTGAAAGCGTACAATGAACTTTCTGGCCGTGCTCTTCTCGGTGTTCCCGCCCAAACGCCGCTCGAGAACATCTATATTTCCATGGCGGCAGTCTGTGTGCCCGGCTTAGTCTATAATGTGCACAAAGCGCGGGAGATCAATTGCCGCAAAATATTCTGTTACGCCAAGGAGATTCCTGCCGGTTTGGCGACGTATGATTCTTGCGACAAACTCTATGATCTGCAGATGTGCGAGTTCTGGACTGGTCCTGGGGTGGATCTCATCCCCCTGCTTGGTGGCTTTGCTGATCTGGGCAAGATCCTGAAGAATGCCGGAACAAATCCTCTCGGCCTCATCAAGATTGCCGAAATCGTCGCCTGCGCCGCTGTCTGTTTTACGGACACGACGCGGGGAGCCGGTTATTTTGCCTGTAAAGCAACCTACGGCCTCAATAAGCTCCTTAATATTATCAATACGATCGCCAATGCCGTTGAGCAGACTCCTGGTTCGACCGGCACGGCATATTGCGATGCTATCGAAGACATTGACTTTGATGCCTTGACCGGGCAGACACAGCTGGCGGTAAAATGAAACGGTTACTATTAGATACAAATATTTACGGAGAGATGATTTTCGACGCAGAGTATAACTTACTTAAAGAAAATATTGCCAAAAAAGTTGTTGTTCATGGTTTCAAAGTAGTTCGCGAGGAATTGCGTGATGTTCCTCGGAGTAGTAGGATTAGTGGACGCAATTTACGAGTAGCTCTATTACATATCTATGATGAAATGGTTAAAAAGAGTTATGTGGATGATTCTACTATAAAAGATCTTGCAGAGAAGTATTATATTCAATATAAAAAAAATGGGGGAAACCATAGTCGTGATAAGATGACTGCTGATTTCTCAGTTGTTGCTTGTGCTACCATACATCAAATTGATATCGTCGTATCGGAAGATAACAAGACCATGCTCATAGAAACAGCCATCAAAGCGTACAATCTAATCAATAAATCATTACAAAAGAGAACACCTAATTTTATTGGTTACTTAGAATTTAAGAGGTTGTTGCTCGAATGAACTCTCTCGTTTCCCTCAAGAAATCGGGATCATTTCTCCATTCTTCAATCTTCTTACAGATATCATCTTTCTTTTTAGTCGTTTGTTTTCGTATCATCATAACTTTCAAAGAAAGCCTTATATATAAAAGTTACGTTCGTATTTGTTGAAGATGAAAAAACAGGTGTTGATGTCGGTGATGCTGATTCTGCTATTTAACACCATCTTTGCTACTGCTCAGGAAGAACCAACAGCATCATCAGTTGCCTCTTCTGATTGTATTGTGAAATATTGTTCACGGTCCATTCAAAAAGAACAAATGTTTACTAAACAGGAACAGGGAGGATCTAATGGGTGGTGGTCTTAAAATGGGACAACCACCCCAAAAATGGGACAAGATCATTGACTTATTCTTTCAGCACCCTTCTAAGTCTTTTCAACTTCGGGAGATTGCTCGTTTAAGCAGTATTCCTAAAACAACTGTCCAACGGGCAGTTCGTGAGTTATTGAAAACAAAAATTATTGTAATAAAAAAGAATACCACTTTTCCCGCTTATATTGCTAATGAGAGTAACTTTTGGTATAAGTTTTACAAGAAATATTCCATTTTAGAAAAAATCTACGCTAGTGGTCTTGTAGCTTTTCTAGAAGAGTCTTTCCACCCCCGTTGTATGATCCTTTTTGGAAGTAGTGCTAAAGGAGAATATCTCAGAGAAAGTGATTTAGACATTTTCCTCTTAGCGATTGAGAACAAAATTAATCTAGTAAAGTATGAAAAGAAGCTGAAACATAAAATTAATTTACTTTTTAAAGAGGATTTTAATATGTTAAATTCGGAATTATTCAATAATATCATCAATGGTGTTAAATTAAGTGGGTTTATTAAATTAAAATGAAACCAGAATTAATGTCTTGGGAAAAATGTAAGGCGGAGCACATTCGTAAAGTTGAAGTAGATACCGAACGAATAAATTCTATACTTAAAATGTGTTCCGTTCGTCTTCGTGTAGTTGTCGAAATTAAGTTAGATCACGAAACAGCATCAATTATTGCTGAAGATTTTTATGAAATCATAAAAGAACTATTAACTGCCACTCTTCTCTTTGCCGGCTTTAAATCGGATAATCATGAATGCCTAATTGCTTTCTTTAAGAAAATATATCCTGAAAAAGAGTATGAAACTGAGATAATGTATGAATTAAAGAGGATCAGAAATAAGATTAATTATGAGGGCTTTTTTATTGATAAAAGCTACATTGAAAGAAATAAGCTGGAGTTCTCACATATCATTCATTTTTTAGAAGACGTAATTAAAGAAAAGCTTAAGAATAACAAAAAGTAATTATTAATAACCATGAAAAAACAGGTGCTGATGTGGTAACGAAGAAATAATGGTAACAATTAACTGGTGTTTAACGCAAAAAAATGGAATAGAGTTAATTGAACCTAATGATAATCTGTCTCAGTCTTATTTTAAAGAAGCAAAAGAAACTCTTCTCCAAATTCGGGGTACCGGCTCTAAATGGGAAGTGATTATGGCGTACTACGCTTGTTATCATGCTCTTTATGCTCTACTACAAAAAGCGGGAATAAAATGTGAAATTCATGATTGTACAATAGAAATGCTACCCCTCATCAAAGCGTTCACCAACCAAGACTATCTTTTTCTTCAGAACTTAAAGCGCAGGCGGATCGATGCGCAATATTATCTTAAACCGGAAAGATTAGAAAGTCCTCACCCTGTTAAACAGTTTGTACTTAGATGTGAAGAAATTGCACAGAATCTTGATGTCGCCGCAATCAGGGGTAAAATTCATGTTTGGTGAAAATAGACATATGTCTGAAAAAATAGACATTGCCACCTTATATCTCTCGGACTACCCTCTTGGTTTTTCCGGAAGAGAAATCGCCCGACGTCTCAAAATTAACCACCAAACCGCTTCTCTCGCTTTGAAGAGAATGGTTAAAGAATCTTTTCTCAAAAGTCACGTCGAAGGAAGAAATATAAAATATCATCTTAATTTTGATGATTTTAAAACAAAACATCTCCTTTCTCTGGCAGAAGATCATAGAGCACAGCATTTTCTGCAGACCTTTGAATTAAAATCCGTTGTTTCACGTATTCTGCCTTATGTTGATACGATCATTATTTTTGGAAGCTTTGCAAAAGGATTACAGAAAGACGGGTCTGATTTAGATTTGGTACTTATCCAAAGTTCATCCCGTTCAAAAATAGAAGAGGTATTTCATTTATTTCCGCGAGAGATTAATGCCCATTATGCGACCTGGAAAGAATTTACCAGTTCCTTTCGTCAGGGGAACCATCTTGCATTCGAAATAAGGAAAGATCATATTATCTATGGAAATATCCTCAAACTGATTGGTGTCTATTCGGGGGGGGGAAGTTAAGAATAAATAGATAAATATAAGACTTTATCTTAACTACTATTAATAACCATGAAAAAACAGGTGTTGATGTGGATGATGCTGATTCTGCTATTTAACACCATCTTTGCTACTGCTCAGGAAGAGCCAACAGCATCATCAGTTGCCTCTTCTGATTGTATTGTGAGCATAGCCCATAATCTGCCGGCAAAAGAAAATGTTCGACTGTTTAAAATATCGTTCACTCAATATAATTGGGGGTGCGGGGTTAAGAGTGTGTTTAACGGAAATGTGGTTGGGAAAAAATGAAACGATTATTATTAGATACTAATATTTATGGAGAAATTATTATTGATCGGGAGTTGGATTTATTAATCTCATCTTATCGAAAAAATCATCATAACTTAATTTATGGTTTTTCTTTCATTCGAAAAGAGTTGCGAGCAACACCTAAAACCAAAAAGTATGGACCACGAAATCTGCGGGTAGCTCTCCTTAGTTTGTATGATCTGATCGTTGGCAAGCATTCGTTGGTTGTTGATGAAACTAAACTTAAATCTATTGCTGAAAAATATTATGGAATGTATCGAGAATTAGGTGGTTCTTTCGGGAAAGAAGAATTAATGTCTGATTTTATAATCGTTGCCTGTGCTTCATTGAAAAAAATGGACATTGTAGTCAGTGAAGATGATTCTACAATGCTTTCAGAGTTGTCATTGAAAGCTTATTCACTGGTAAATAAAGTATTAACCCTAGAGAATCCGGAGTTCTACGGATATGTAAAGCTAAAAGAACTACTATTGCGAGCGTGATTTCCCAGTATGATGACGAATAAACTCATAAGCAGCTCGAATAAATTCAGGATCTTTTTGAGCTTGCAGTATCTCGTTGATAAGATCGTTATCTTTTTGCTGATTTCCCATTTTAAGACAGAAGAAAGCCTTATATATAAAAGTTACGTTCGTATTTATTGAAGATGAAAAAACAGGTCTTGATGTGGGTGATGCTGATTCTGCTAGTTGGTGGTCTCTTTGTTACTGTGTGGGGAGAGACCAAGGCAGCATCCATTGCTTCTTCCGATTGTAATTTGTGCTGTAAAAAGATGTCAATTTTTAACGGGAATGTGGTTGGGAACAGAGAATGACAACTAAAATAATTAAAGAGAAAAAAGACTATCATCATTTAATTAAAGTTGTTGGTCAGCTCCTCGAAGAGGCTCGAAAAAAGGTATACTCCACAGTTAATTCTATTCTGGTAGATACTTATTGGGAAATTGGACAAAGAATTGTTGAATTTGAGCAGCAAGGTAAAGAAAAAGCAGAATATGGGAGTAGATTACTAGAAAAATTATCGAGTGACTTGAAGCTTGAATATGGGAAAGGTTTTAGTAAGAGTAATTTAATCTATATGAGGCTTTTTTATCTCCACTATCCAAAAAGTGAGATGCTGTCTCACCAATTGAGTTGGTCCCATTATTTCGAACTTTTAAAAATTGATGATAATTTAGCCCGTTCTTTTTACGAACATCAATGTCTAAATGAGCGATGGTCTGTTAGCGAGTTAAAACGACAGAAAAACTCGGCTTTGTTTGAACGGATAGCTTTTAGTAGGGATAAAAAAGGGATCTTAAAGTTAGCAAAAGAAGGGTGTATCATCGAGCGAGCAGATGATCTTATTCGTGATCCATACGTCCTTGAATTCCTTGGGCTTCCTGAAAAGAAGAAGTATTCTGAAAAAGAACTGGAGCAGAGGATCATAGATAATTTACAGCATTTTTTGCTGGAATTAGGAAAAGGCTTCACTTTTGTTGCCAGACAATTTAGAATGAGCTTGGCAAATCGACACTATTATATCGACTTGGTTTTTTATCATCGTATCCTTAAGTGCTTCGTTCTCATTGATTTAAAGATTGGTGAAGTTACGCACGCTGATATTGGACAGATGAATCTATATCTCAATTATTTTAAATCCGAAGAAATGACGGAAGGAGACAATGAACCTATCGGTATAATTCTCACCACCGAGAAAGAGAAAGTGATGGTACAGTACGCGTTAGGCAGTCTCTCAAACAAGTTATTTGTTTCAAAATATCAATTATATCTTCCTCATAAGAAAGAATTAGAAGCCGAAATAAGAAAACTCTTAAATAAAGAGAAAAAAATAAGGTAGTAAGATGAAAAAACAGGTGTTGATGTGGGTGATGCTGATTCTGCTAGTTGGAGGTATGGTGGAAGCGGCGAAAAAGGGGGAAATAATATTCGATAATGGGGTAATGGTGGGAGTTTATATCGATACTAGTCAGGCAGTTAGGATTGGAGATACTATCTCGTTCGCTAAACAGGCAAACTCAGTTGTAGTAGGCATTTCAAATTCTGGTCAAATATTCACGATGGAGGAAGCTAATTACAAGCAGAATTACAACCCCAAGAAAGATTATACAATTGATGAGTCAATTTTATGGATCGGTTCACCCGGTTATGATAAAATAGTTATAAAAAAAGCTCCTGAATCAGAATCTGAACCGGAAAAAACTATTCCTCCAACGGAACCTGAACCGGAAGACACCACTCCAACTCCATCATCCCCCGTCTATAATTCCCTCGCCGACATCCAACTCGCCCTTAAAGATAAAAAAATCACTCATGGACAAGCGTATGAAGAGGCGGCGAAAATAGCTAAACAAGAAGCGGACAAGTTCAAAAAAACAAAAGAAGTGTATGATCAAAAATTGCAGAATCTTGGGACCGGAAAAATCGATAAAGAAGGGAAGATACCCCCTACTGTGGCCGGAAATGATTTAGATGTAACTGGCAAAGTATTGGGATTTCCCCAACGGCCACCAGAAGGGCGGGCCGTTCAGAATTTCAAAGAGTTAAAGGTCGGGGATAGACTCTATTTAAATGATGATGATCAAAATCCCGAATATGGCAATATTAAATCTATCGATAAAGAAACCGGAGAAATTGAGTGGGTAGCTGAATCTAATCAGAACATAAATGTAATATTTACCCCAGAGAGCCACCCAGACATTGCTTCAAAAATGTTTAAACCGATTTCAGATGATGAATTCAGAAAACAGCAACAAACTTTGTTAGACTCCCAAAAACCAAATGAAAATAACGCCAAAGCAGCTCAAACCTTCGCCGAATCCATCCAATGGCAAGGCACCTGGCTGGATGCTATGGATCTGTCGAACTGGTATTCCAAGGGGGAGTATTCCGCTAAAAAATGGGGCGCATTCATCAGCGGCGGATTCCAAGCCGTTGCCTCATTAGGTGAATATCGCGCTCTTTCTAATCTGCTCTTCCCGGAAACGACAGAAGCCTGGTCGGAATGGGCAAACAGTGAAACACTCAACAGGTGGGCAAGCCTGCCCAGTACAATCACCGCTGATCTTTGTGTCGATGATGATACCAAGCGGGCAAACCGGCCAGGGCAAACAGCAGTCTTTATCACGACCTCGGCAGGAACACATCAATCTGTCGGCGCAGCCTCCGCCGAACGTTCGCCGGCAAAATTCCCGATCATTTGCACGAAAGATAAGGACGACGAATGGACCTGTCCGAAAAACTTAGTCTGCAATGATAACACTTTCTGTTTTAAAGACAAGAGTGCAACAAAACCGGAAGAAGGTTATTTCTACAAGATCACCTGGGCGGTCAAGGCTCCGGCCGATGAAAAATTTACCCGTTTTGTTGATGAAGCCGGCAATGCCGCCAAATTTAATGTCTATCTTGTCGGACCAGTTGGTGATCTTCCCCTGTACACGCGCAAGGGCATTACTGATCCCAAGAAAGTCATCCAATTAGTAAAAGGAGATTCAGATGGCGGTATGATCATCCGCTATCTGCCGGGTGAATACAGCCAAGTCTGCGTCCGCTTTGCCGATGACGGTTACATCAAAGATCGTGATGGTGATGACATCCATGAGTTTTGCAATTCTGTTACCCTTTCGGAAGGAGGCGTGACCGAATATGCGCAATCTGCGCGGTTTGAAACCATTGCCTCCACTTCTGCGGAAGTGGAACTGAATATTTGATCGTTCCGGTGATCATCGTTTCTCTTTGACTCTCAATTTGTGAAGAAAAATATATAAACCAGGTCATCTAAAGAATGTAGAATATGACTACAGACATAAAAGTAATTGAAGAATTAAAAGCAATCCGTGCTGATCTTGGTTATATTAAAGAACATATGGTTGATGTAGATGCTACCCTCACCGAAGAGGATTATATAGATTTACAAAAGTATCGCGGTGAAAAGAAAAACAAGAGACTCGCATCTCACGCTTCGGTAAAAAGAGAATTAGGTCTTTGAGATGTATTCCGTGGAGTATTCCCAACAAGCACGAAAATTTCTAAAAAGCTGTAATCGTATTCTTATTCAAAGAATATTTCAGAAAATAGACCGGATACAGAACGAGCCAGTTATCCCGGATACAAAAGTGATTCAAGGCTTTAGCGAGAGATTATACCGAGTACGGGTTGGTGAATATCGCATTCTCTATGAAGTTGATTACTCTTTAAAAATGATTGGAATTGTCAAGATCGATAAGCGCTCTCGTGTATATGATTAAGCTCGAAAGGATTATTTACTCCATTCGGGGCTTCCATTACCTTTTTATACTTTAGCCTGTTCAATACTCCTATGAACAAAGCTGTCATCCGCTATCTCCACTCATTCTATCTGAATGGCACGGTCATCAAGATGTTTGGTATTGACATCATCGCTGGTGCTTTTATTGTCCTTTGCGCTTTTCTGCTCAACAAGATCCTGGAATGGCGGCTGTATCTGATTACGGGCGGGATGGACGTGGAAGCATTCAAAACTGCTTTACTTAGCGCTTCTGCTGAAACAGCCAAGCAGTTCCTCTTCGACACCAAAGTCTTTGTTGTCCTCTTTTTTTTAGTACTGCTCATCTTTCTCTTCTCCGCCCTCTGTTTTAGCGCCGTCTCCCAATATGCCGTTTGGTCGCTGCTTTTTAAAAAGAAAACGGCCTACACACACAAAAAAATCTTATCTTGGCTGGGGCTTTTTGCTGCATTCCTTCTGCTCGGTTCTGCTGTCCTGCTTGCCTACTTCCCATTGAACGTGTTCATCCATTTTCTCCTCCCGGAAGGGGTCGGCTCCGCCGCGCTCATCGTCGGCCTGTTCAATACTCTTTGCCTGCTTCTCTTCCTCGTCGGGACGCTTGTTATTGAGTATCATTTCATCGAGAAAGAAAAAGTCTGGGAAAGTATCGGGGCATCTTTCCGTTGGATAAAGCAGCATTATCAGAAATTCTCGCTGATTGTCTTCTTTGGCCTGTTGACCTTTGTGATCATCAATCTGCTTTATGGAAAACTGCTGCCCGTCCGTTTTACGCTGGCCGCAGCCCCGACAACCATTTTCTTTCTCAAGCTATTCATCTTTCTCGGCTTCTATAATTGGTTAAGAGAGTATGTTGTGAGGGAAATGAAAGAATGATGATTTAATCATAATCCTCCTGCTGTTCATAACTCCCGATACCAATTCCGATCTTTCCGCTGCTCATACCCTAAACGTTCAGCTGTGTGATCATAGATCTGTCTCCCTCTCTCCAGAGGCAGTTTTTGGTATTCATAAAACCAGCGATTATTCTCTGCACTTTGGACGGAAACGACTTTAAACTCAGTCTCTTGCGCCAGCTGTTCCACGCAGGAGACCAGAAATCTCTTCCAATCCAATGTTCCCAAACAGCCGCCGCCTTTATTTCCCTGGTGATCATTGTATTTCACGGCAATTCCCTGAAGCTGGTGGATCCGCAGTTCATCTTTTTTTGAGGGGAGGACGCTAATCAGGCAGCGCGGGACTTCTTGGTGGCACAGGCAAAAACTGATTGGTGTATCGAGATAAAGATCAAAAGTCTTTCGGTATTCTTTTCTATCAGCCCAGAATCGGGCATAATTTTTTTCGAAGCCGACCACTCTTGCTTCGTACGTCTCCAGCGGCTTTATAGTGAATCCAGCTGTATGTTGAGCGGTCATCTCAAAAGGGGGAATAACGCAGTCTCTTAATATTGGAGAAAGATCACATTCTTTCACAAAACGGGATTTCAGATGATGCAGGAGAAAAGCGGAAGGCAGGACTAAATCGCTTGAAAACGAGAAATATTTCCAATCGAGGCAATTTGCCGTGTTCTCTAACTCCTCTGGTTCTAATGCGGTCGCTTCGAGAATTTCTGAAAGCAGAATTTTTTCGGCTGCCGACGCTTTCGGTTTTTGTCTTTCTGCAAGCCAGCTTTCAACGAGGATAGAAAGTTCTGCTTCGATCATTGCTCTGTAATCAGCCCTTCCTAAATTCACCAGCCGTGTCGATCAGATCGACGTGTCCAAGAAACAATCCTCGGCAGCAATAGCGTTCCAAACCGAGAGCATCAAGTGCTTTTTTCATCTCTTCTCCCCGTTCTACCCTTTGGTCAAATTCTTCTTTGAGATGGCCGACTGGTTTGCCGCAACTAAAGCAGCGGATTGGTATAATCATTTTTGTGTAACCTCATTTGTGCAATTTTTGGTTTCTTCGTCTATTTTTTGTTTCCTCATCTATATGATTTCTGCCGCTTGGCGCGTGGCTTGGAGTCGTTAGGTTTGCACGATTCATTCTGGCGGACATCAGCAACAAGCAGAAAGCGATCATATTCATCAAAGACGCCTTCTAACTTTTTGTCATGCACTACCAAAGCGCGGGCGACGGCAAGACGCGCCGCATCAGCCTGGCCGCTCACTCCGCCGCCAAACAAAGAGATATCGATATTGACATTTTTAACGGCATCTCCCGCGAGGGTCAGCGGTTCGGCGATGCGTAATTGCAGGAGGGGATCACCATAATACTGAAGAGCCCGGCCGTTGATCGTGACAAAACCTTTTCCGGGGGAGAGCACTGCCCGGGCAATAGCTTTTTTCCGTTTTCCTTCCGTGATGATGTTGTTTACTTTCATGATATTTCCTGTTTTTTCCCTTTTGATCCTTTCTTTTTCATTTGATTCTTTTCTGTTCCTGGATAACCCTGTTTTTCCCGGAATCTATCTCCGGTTCTCCACTTATCTCTTTCCACCCAGGCCTTTACAGATATCCTGAACAGTTACATAATGAAGAGTGGGGAATTTTTTGACGGAGGCAGATTGCACTTCCACTACCGTTTTCCCGGTAAATTCGGGAGGAACGCCGATATAACACAGCACTCGCTTGTAGGCATCCCGTCCGCGGGTTATTCTCCAGGGGAGCATTCCACGAATCGCCCGGCGGACAAACCGATCAGACAGGCGCGGCCGTTTTTGACTTTTGAGCGGATACCCTCGGCGGTCCCAGCGCTGTTTCATTTCTGCCATGACGACAATCTTTTTTCCACTGACGACGACTTTTTCACAGTTGACGACAGCGACTTCTTCTCCCAAGAGAGCATCTTTAGCGACATATCCGGCTAATCGACCGAGTACCATTCCCTCGCCATTGTAGATTTTCATGGTATTATTCTTATTTTTAGGGTATTATCCTAATATCCTCACTTTTTTCCCATCGGGATTTTTTTGCAGCAATTCTTGGATGGAAAGGACGGTTCCTTTTGCCGCTTTGATCTTTTGTTCTGCTTCTTTGGAAAAAGTGAAGGCGGCAACGGCAACTTTCTTGCTGAGATGGCCAACACTTAATACTTTTCCGGGA
>JAGVZN010000003.1 GCA_018302605.1 Candidatus Woesearchaeota archaeon
GCTATTTTGCATCCTAAAAATGCGTAGTTAAGAAGCCGTCTCTTTTCAAACCCCGTACTTCAGTACGGGGTGAGACGGCTTCACGCATTTTTATGATTTCAGGCTAAAATTACGACTATTTCAAATTCTCTTGAGAAGTTTGTAAATCAATAATTGAATTATTCAAACTTCTCTTTATCTTTCTTTGATCTCTTCTTTTTCAATATTGATCAAAGTGGAGGGCCGACTTTTTTTCTCTCCTTCGTAGATCATGAATTCCACCCCGTTCTGGATATCTTCATCAAGGTTCTCCAGCTTAGTCATAAACGGTTCGTCACATTTGTTGGCGGAGGTGGTGATGATCGGAAAGTTACATTCTTTAACCACCTGGTGGAACCAATGATCTGGAAGGCGTACACCGATGGTGTTGGCTGTGCCGATGACGGAGTTGGGCAGCGGGTGATTCTCTTTCAACGGGTGGATTAAAGTATATGGCCCAGGTAATTTTTCCAGCCATTTTTCCGCTTGGGGAGAGATGTGGCAATGCTGTCGGATCCACTCTTTTGAGGGAACCCAGATCGAAAGCGGCGAATCAGGACGATTCTTGAGTTTGCGGATGGCTTGAACTGATCGTGCTTTAAGCGCATTACAGCCGATGCCATAGATCGTATCCGTGGGATAGATAAATAAAGCGCCGCTCTTTATTTTTTCGATGATCTCGGCTCTCCGGTAGGCAAGTTCGCTTTGGGTGAGGATTTCCATGAAAAGAGAGAAAAAAGACGGATTTAAAAATCTATCCGTCAAAAAAGAAGGTGGTGTCAGGCGATGGCCGCATCAAAATCATCAAGATACGTCTGTTTTGATGTGAACAGATAATTCGAAGCCGACTTTTGTTCTTTGACATCATACTTTTGAAGCAGATATTGTATTCGATCTTTTACGTTCATTGTAACCACCTCCCATTGAATTGCAGATCAAAAGAATCTTCTTTTTGGATAAGTGTGCGTTGCGTCAGGTCACGGATCTGTTGTTCGAATATTTTTCGTATTGTCTTTGTGGTTAGATCTATCATTTTTTTCACCTCTTTTTTATCAAAATTTCGTGGCCTGTGCTTCGGCGCAT
Organism: Candidatus Woesearchaeota archaeon; assembly: GCA_018302605.1. Classification (GTDB taxonomy): domain Archaea; phylum Nanobdellota; class Nanobdellia; order Woesearchaeales; family GW2011-AR9; genus JACOZP01. The sequence goes on from JAGVZN010000003.1 coordinate 1,102, forward strand.
TTCTTTCTTGATGAAATACCTAGGGGTGAGGTCCTTTTTATACTTCACCCGCACTTGACCAGTGGGGAGTGGCTTTTTTGACGTTGGACTTTCCGATAAAATTTCGGATTGATGGTTATGGGGCGACATCAAGAAAACTTTGATCTGTAACTGTGGACAACACTTACACCTGTATCTACATTAAACAAAGAACACAAAAAATATAGAAACATTTATACTCAAAAGCCCAGAAAACTCTCAAGGGCTCGAGAATTTCTTCTTCAGTGCTCGAAGAGCGTCTTGCCAGAGTTGATCATAAGTCATGCTTTCCGAAACGAATGTTGTCGAACCATTTTTTTTCATCCCATAAATCTTCAAATCTCTTCGTATCAAAGCCATGTCATTTTGGAGAGCAAGTAACACTGCTTCTTCTTTTGCGGATTGACGGCCTCTTTCAGTATCCATATTAAAAATTAATTCTCGATCCTAATCCAGATTTAGTGTTTCAGATTGTGCAGCTCACCTGCATTTTTATGACTACTCCCTGCACGGTTCCATCTTAGTATTTTGATATAATCGATATGGACCTGTTGTTGCTTCTTCCAGTCCGCGATATTCTGCTTGCGGCCCTTCAATCACATAAATTAGCGCCCCCGTATCCGTCGGAAAAGCTTTAGATTTCGGACAAAATCCATGTTGCTCAAGATGTTTTCTGACATCTTCTTCTGTCGTATCTTTAGGTACTTCCAAAAACGCACTGATATCCATTTTTTTCCCTCCGTAAATATCTTGATGAGAAACGCCAAAACTCTTATATATACTTTATGTATCAATCAAACTATGCCAACAATCTCCCTCTGCCTGATCACCAAGAATGAAGAACAGTTCATCGAAGACTGCCTTGCTTCCGTCAAAGATTTCGTGACTGAGATCATTGTCGTGGACACGGGCAGCAGCGACAAGACAAAAGAAATTGCCCGAAAATTTACCGATAAAATTGTTGATTTCACTTGGTGTGATGATTTCTCTGCTCCCCGAAATGAAGCGCTGAAACATGCCACGGGTGACTGGATTCTCGTTCTTGATGCCGATGAGATCCTCCCGGCGGAGAGCAAGGCCAAGATTAAAGAAGCGATCGAGAACGGCGATGCGGGAGCATACTATCTTCCACAGGTAACATTCACCAATCTCTACACGAATGATCCGACTTTTATCCGCAATCCGATCACGATCAAAGACAAGCCTTTTTCTGGCTATATCGCCGGCGATATCATCCGTCTGTTTCAACATAAAAGGGGAGTAACCTACGACAATTTTGTCCATGAGACGGTGGAATATTCTCTCCAATCAAAAAAGATGAAGATCGGCTGGCTGGCCGCTCCGTTTCTACATTTTCACGAATTGAAAGAGACCAGCCACGTCCATGGCAAGCAGGAATATTATGCCCAATTATCATTCAAGAATCTGGAGAAATATCCGCAACACAGCAAAAATTATTATGATATATCTCTCTATTATCATGCTTATCAGAAAGATGAGCAGAAAGCATTGGCGTATGCAGAAAAAGCGGTAAAGCTGGAACCACAGCGAATCGAGTTCCGGCTGAATCTCAGCTTCCGCCTGCGCGACGTTGGCCGGCGGCAGGAAGCGCTGGCAGTACTTCTACCGCTGCTGAAAACTCATCGCGACGAGCGGGTCTTTATTGAACTGGGAGACCTATTTGCGGCAGACGGCAATAAAGCTAATGCCCAAACCATGTACCAGAAAGCGCTGCAATTAAACACGCCGCGGAAAGAGCTGATCTTGCAGAAGATAGCGAATTGCAAATCATAATTCGAAATCTGCACAAAGTTCCGTCCAATCGACAATGTCATCCAATGAATCGGGAATCGTTGGCTGCCCATCCTGCTGCCAGCCCTGCTCAGTTTTCGTCAGCTGGAGCGAGAATAAGCGCGCATACGTTGTTGTGTGGGCTCGTGCCCGAAAAGAACACTGATTGTCTTTTGGCTTCTCCGTGTAGAGGTCATTGGCATAGGCTTCCAGATATCTTCGTATTTCAGGAATATCTTCTTTGCGTTTGGCGTAGATGAGAAAAGAGAGAGGCATTGTTCTATTGGAGATCGTCGGGGGTATAAAATGATTATTGTGATAAAAACTTTGCAAAAACAACCTATTTACCAAAATTACTCTTTTTGTATTTGTTTAGCTGGCGGTAAGGCCAAGCGGTGTATCCGCAGAGACTTTGTTCCTAGCTAGGTGCGGAAATCTTCTGGTTCACCGCGAGAGGCAGAATACTGCCAGAACATTTATATCATCTCCTCCTTTTTCCAGCCCATGCAGCGCATTCAGAAATTGATCAGCAATTCCGGTTATTGTTCCCGCCGCAAGGCCGAAGAATTGATCCAGCGGGGGAAAGTGCGGGTGAACGACAAGCTCGTCCTTTTGGGTTCTTCTGCTGAAGAGACAGACGTGATCATGATTGACGGCCAGCCGCTGCGCCGCGAGAGAAAAGTTTACCTCCTTTTGAACAAGCCGCGGGGTTGTGTGACCGCAGTGGAAGATGCTGATTCCAAGACGGTGATGAGTTATGTTAGGGTGAAAGAAAGAGTTTTTCCCGTTGGCAGATTAGATTTCAATACGACGGGGGCATTACTATTGACGAACGACGGCGATTTTGCGAACCGGATCATGCATCCCCGCTATGAACTGAAGAAGACCTATCTAGTCGAGATCGACAAGCCAATTACCTATGCGATGATCAGAGATCTGGAAAAAGGCATACCATTGACCGACGGAATGACTGCACCGGCGCGGGTGCGGTCTTTAGAACCAATATTGATCGAGATCACGCTGCATGAAGGCCGCAATCACATCATCAAGCGGATGTTTGAACACTATGGCTACCGGGTGAGAAGTCTTACCAGAGTGAAAATCGGCAAGGTGTCTTTGGGTTCTTTACGTTCAGGACGGTTTAGACATCTGACTGAGAAAGAGCTGGAGATGTTGGGTGTGAAAGAGAGAAAGAAGAGAGATGATGTTTAGGGAAGTTTGAATAATTCAATTATTTGTCTACAAACTTCTCTCTAGGTTCTTGTTTTTCTTCTTAGATTTTTGGAGTCAGCCACACATATAGAACGAAGCTCAATAAAATAAAAGAATAAACGGCAGGAATTAGCGGATAATTTTTTGAGCAACATATCCCAACGCATATCCTACGGCAATCTCTACTGCGCCAACAGGAACACCAATTAATCCGGTTTTAACTCCTTCAACAGCAGGGCTTTTATCTTTAGGTTCTTCACCCATTACCTCACTAACTATTCTAGATGCAAGTGCATGAATTGGATCTCTATTCTCTCTTCTTGTTTTAAAATATTCGCTGAGACCACCAAGGGTTGATGATGAAGCTAGAACGTAAGCAAGGTATGTTGGGTCTACGTCTTGCCCGGCTGCATTCATATACCCTTTATAGGCGCCTGCAACAAGATTTGCAATATCTGGAAGTACCATCTTAAGATTGAGATTGGTAAGCAATATATAAACCTTTTGGTCAAATAATCTTTTAAAAGTAGTGAAAAAACCCACCATCTCCAAAAATAAACAGATGCAAAAATTGAAACTAACTCCGTACATCTCTCAATAACTTTTATATACTTCCAGCTGCTCTGTAAAGAATGGAATGGTAGATGTGTCTGTCAGCTTGTTTACAATTGCGTTTATCATCGCTTTAGGCTTCTTTGCTGACCTCTTCTTTAAAAGAAGCAGGATTCCGGATGTTGTTTGGCTGATTTTGTTTGGTATTATCATCGGCCCCGTATTTAAGATCGTCGATCGGGAGGTCTTGTTTGAGGCCGCACCGCTGTTTACCGCCATCGCCATCGCGATCATCCTTTTTGAATCCGGCCGCAAGATGAGATTTAGGGAATTGCTTCGGGACGCTCTGAGCACGACCATTTTTATGCTTGCAAATTTGGTGATGTCGACAATTCTTGTCACTGTCGGCGTCAAATTTCTCTTTGGCTTGGGGTGGGAAATTGCTCTCTTGTTGGGCGTTATCGTTGCCGGTACGAGTTCGGCAATGATCGTGACGGTAGTGGATCGATTGGGAATAAGCCTGAAAGTCAAAACGATCATGAGCGTCGAATCCGTGATCAACAGCCCGTTCGTCATTGTCGTTGGCTTAGTATTGATGGACAGTCTGGCCTCCCCACAGAATATATTCAGCTTCAGCACAATCTCTTCCAATATCGTCAAAAGTTTTTCTGTATCCATCGTCAGCGGCGTGTTGATCGGTATTGTTTGGGCAAGGCTGCTCGATTATCTTCAAAAAGATACTTATCATCATATGATGACCATTTCGGTTCTCTTCCTGACCTATGTCTTAGCGCAATATCTGGGCGGAAGCGGTGCGCTGGCAGCGCTGGCTTTGGGTATTACTCTTGGAAATTTTTCTGTGTTCTCAAAACTATTCCGGAAAAAAATCGTTGTCTTAACCAAAGAGACAAAAGATTTCAATGCGATGATCGCTTTTGTGATCCGGACATTTTTCTTTGTCTTTCTCGGGGCAGTAGCTAGTCTCAATGATTATCGTTCGATTGGTATTGGTCTTATTCTGACCATGGTTACTCTTGTGGCAAGATTTGTCATCGTATATCCGACGGTTAAAATCATGAAACTGGAAAGAAGAGAAATGTTGACGATGGGTTTCATGATCCCCACTGGTCTATCCGCTGCGGTCTTAGCCGTACTTCCTTTTACCCAATATGGCATCGCGGGGACAGAAAGTTTTGTTGATATTGTCTTTATCGTCATCTTGGCGACAACGATCTTGGCCACAGTGGGCGTGGGGATTGTCGAATATGTTTACAATAAAGACGGAGTGAAGAAGAGGAAAAATTCTGTAAAGTCGTAGTGTTAATGTAGTTTGAGATCCAATTTTCTCCGTTGAGATTATTGATAATATCTTTCTAATAAGTAAGAAGTGCCCCGGCCGGGATTTGAACCCGGGTCCCGGCATCGAAAGTGCCGGATGATAGTCCGGAATTTGCCAATTAACTTTTAATGGTTAGATTGTCTACACCACCGGGGCACACAGGAGAAAAGAAGCATTTGGTTTAAAAATCTTTCTCAAAAGCCTTATATAAACAGAAGATTGCTTCGATATCATGGAAGAACGAATCACCCTAGGATTAACAGAAGAAATACTGATCAAAGGGCCAAAACGGTCGGAAAAGATCATCGCGCGCATCGACACCGGGGCCACTGCTTCTTCTCTCGATTTCAAATTAGCGGAAAGATTACAGTTAAAGGAATTAAAAAAGGCTCGAATCGTGAAATCAGCTTCCGGAGTGCGAAGACGCCCGGTTGTCCATGCCAAAGTATTGATCCACGGAAAAGAATTAGAAGGAGATTTTACGCTGGCCAATCGGAGTCACATGACCTATGCTTTGCTCATCGGCCAAAATATCCTCAAAGCCGGCCATTTTCTGGTCGATCCGTTAAAAAAGGTACATCTATGAAAGCGGCGATCATCTCTTTAGGCAGCAAGAGCTCCGTGATGACTGCGGAAGCGATGCAAAAATATTTTGATTCTGTGGACATGATCCAACTTAAACAGATAGAAGTGTGTTTGGGGAAAGACGCGTCAATCTTGTATGAGGGGAGAGAATTGGATAATTATGACTGCATCTACGTGAAAGGTTCGTATCGTTACGCCAACCTGCTCTGCTCTTTGGCATCGATGCTTGAAGGGAAAGTAGCTTACATGCCTTTCTTTGCCAATGCTTTCACCACAGTCCATAATAAACTCTTGACGCATCTTGTCCTGCAGCAGCATAAAATTCCCATGCCGCGGACATATATCACTTCGACGATTGCCGCCGCAAAGGATCTATTGAAACGGGTCAATTATCCCGTGGTGATGAAGTTCCCGGAAGGGACGCAGGGAAAGGGGGTGATGTTTGCCGATTCCTATAGCTCAGCTTCTTCCTTGCTCGACGCTTTAGGCGTGCTTAACCAGCCGTTTATCATTCAGGAATATGTCGAAACGGGCGGGGCAGATATTCGGGCTTTTGTCGTTGGCGATAAAGTGATTGCGGCAATGCGCCGGAAAGCCCATACTCACGAGAAGAGGGCAAATATTCACGCGGGCGGAGTCGGCCAATCTGTGCAATTGGGAAGGGAGGTGATGAAGCTGGCAGTGACAACGGCAAGAGTATTAGGTGCCGATATTTGCGGTGTTGATATCCTGGAAAGTCCGCTGGGCCCATTGGTCATCGAAGCGAATATCTCCCCCGGGCTGCAGGGATTAAGCAAAGTCTCCTCCGTAGATATCCCCGATGAGATCGCTAAATTTCTTTTCTTTAAAACGCAGGAGAAAGTGGAAGAACGCAAGAAACACGGTGCCGTTCAGATGATGAAAGAACTGGACATGGATCCGGAAGCGACGCAGGATATCGTTTCAACATTGCAATTCCGTGGCGAAAAGATCATCCTTCCGGAAATCGCCAATCGGATCGCCCGCTTTAACGAAACAACAGAATATGTAATCACGGCGAAAAAAGGGCAGTTGGAAATCAAAGAGATGAAATGAGTTACTCTCTTCTGTTCTCTTCGTGGGTTTTCTTTGCTTTTTTCCGCAGAACTTTTTTTGCTTTTAGTTCTTCTCTTTCTGTGGTCTCCTCTTGCGGTTTCATCTTTTCTTTTTCACGGAACCAAATAAGATAAATTATCGGGAGCAATCCGGCCGTGTTTAGCACAAGGATGGCCAGAAACCAGCCTTTCTTCTTTTCCTGGGCGGCATACCAGAGACCAATACCTTTCCAGAGCAGTGTCCAGAGCAGTAAAATACCTGCTGCAAGAATGACTTTCAACGGCTGTTGATATAGATCATAAGCGGTAATCATCAGGAAATACATTATTTTTGGACATATAAAGATTATGGCTTTTAATCATCTATTTCTTCTTTCTCTTTTTTTTCCGCTGATTGAATAATGAGAACAGGTGAGTTTTGGTTACAATCCGCAGAATTCGCGCGCCAATCCTGATGAAACGTGCTGCCCGCGTGAACTTAAGTGCTTTTTCGCCTCGGGCAACTGCTTTCAATCCTTTCTCTGCTTCCAGCCCTTCATGCAGGATCGCCTGGCCGACCGCAAATTGCTCCGCGGCGAGGAATGCCCGGTAGACCCTTCCGAAGAGATTGAAGAGAAGTACGAAAGGGAAGACAGCAAGGATATCCAGCCAATAATGCCTGAAGAAATGCTTGGCGCTTTTCTCTTTCAATCCCATAAAAATCAAGTCGATGACAAAAATACCGATGACGATGCCATCCAGAATATGGACCAAAAGGAGAACCCGTGCGTCATACACATGGAGAAAGAGTTCGAAGATGATGATCCCCAGAAGAATAATTAAAGCGTAAGGGATGAGTTTCGCGTTATAATGTTCTATCTTTTCCCAGATCTTCTTCATTGATGGTGGGGAATCAAAATGATTATTTAAATTGGCGTTTCTTTTGTACATATTTAGTTTGATCTGGCTTTGGTTTCTGTTTGATCTTCAGAAAGGGGTTCTCCCCCTCCGAAAAAAAATGGATCTTGGAGAGTATCCTGATCGAACGCACTCCGCTGCGCAAAACTTTAACCCCGCGTTCTGTCTTGATCACTGCCGCAACTTCTTTTTCCGCTTCCACTCCCTCGTGAAGTATTTTCTGGCCGAGGAATAATTCTTCTGCGGTCAAAGCCGTCCGGAAAAAGACGCCAAAGAGCCGGAAAAAAAGATAGAATGGGAAGACAGCAATGATATCCAGCCAATATCTCTTGAAGAAGATTTTTGCGTTCTTTGTTTTCAATGCGAGAAAAATAAGGTCGATGACAAAGATGATGATCACGATCGTATCCAGAATTCCTACGATGATATTTCCCGTTGGGTTGTCAACATGAAAGAAAAGATCGTAGATAATAATCCCCGCAAGAAGAATCAGCGAGTAGGGAAGGAGAACACTATTTCCTTGTTCTATTCTTCTCCAGAATTCTTTCATCATCATCAAAGGGCGATTAAATTATATAAAATCTTCGCTCTACCAGTGGCTCTGTAGAAAATCTCTGAAAAAGTCAGCCTGGCCGTTGCCTTCGTGCTTCTCCAGCAGTTTAGATTACGGCTAAAAAGCACCAATAATGTTGGTATATTGCAGTTCTCACGCAACCTCTTGGCCAGGCGGCTGACTTTTTTGACAGAGCCTCTACCAGCACAATCACTTTTCGGATTGTGCCGTCCTATCGCCGTGATCTCTTCTCCAGCTTCTGGATTTTCCCCAGATCTTCAATCAGATCAGACGCAATGAACGAATAGCCTTTCTTTTTTCGGAGAAGTAAGTCGCCGACCAGGCCATTGATGTAGGCCGCGGCAGCGGCGCTCTTGAACAGATCCTGGCTTTTCGCCAGAAAACCAACGGCTAATCCCGCAAGGACATCTCCCGTCCCGCCTTTGGTCATCCCCTGATTGCCCGTCCGGTTAAAGCTGATTTTGTTTTTGGAGATGACGATGTCCGTCGGCCCTTTCACGAGCAGAACATTATCGTTCTGGAGGAAATAGCGCAGGTTCCCCTGAAGAATCTCCGCTTTTTCTTTGACATTTGCTTCGCGCAATTTTGGGAGAAGAAATTCTTTGCCGCTGTTGATGAGCATCATCTCCAGCTCGTTTGCATTAGGCGTGAGAATGGAATTCTGAAAGTCCTTGAAAGACAAGCCTTTGAGCGCATCGGCATCAATAACTTTAGGGCGCGGCGATTTCCTGATGAAGTAATGGCAGAACTTATCTGCTTCACGAGTAATCCCTATGCCGATCAGGATGGCGTCGAAACGTTCCGCCTGCTTGACCATCTCTTTGGCAAATTTAACTGTCCAGGCTGACCTGATCTTCTGGGTTATCAGATCAGGTGTATAACGGTTGATCGTCCAGGCAACTTTTTCCGGTGTGGCAACGGTGACCAGATCACAGCCGGCACGCAGTGCAGCCAAGCCGGCGAGAGCCGCGGCGCCAGGGTATTCTTCCGATCCGCCGATAACCAGGGCATGCCCATTCTCGCCTTTGTGCGATGTCTTTTTCCGCTCCATCAGCTTTTTGACTTGATTTAAGTTCATGACCGGCCCTCTTTTTAGTGATGTTTCCTTCTTCTTTTTAGCTTTATATATCTTTGTAATTATTGAAGAGTAGGGAAAGAACTGTTTGTCTTTGGTATTTGTTTAGCTTTTCCGGCGGGCCGTGAGCGAGAGCGGAAAAAGAGCGATGTTCTCGTTTCGAGATGGACTATGGCTTGAACATTTTCCGCACAATAATCTTCAGTATAAAGCTCTGGTCTCACTCACAAGAAAATTGAAAACTATCAATTTTCTGTGCTGAAATGAAATCCTCGTTTCATTTCATGCACCGTTTGGCCTTGCCGCCAGCTAAACAAATACTGTCTTTGGAAAATCTTTTAAAGAACAGGGGTCATCTCTGGTTTGGCCCCATAGCTCAGCCTGGTTAGAGCGCTGGTCTTATATGACTACTACTGTTTCAATGTTTACCGACAGTAGTGCGCGAAGTGAGCCAGAGCGCCCGTGTTCAAATGGATCTGTTTAAAGATTATGGAAATCACGGTGGGGCCACTCTTTAATATGGAGGGCATTACTCTTTATCATTATGTTGCTGAAATACACTAACGGACACAAATGTTCACACTATCAATCGTGTCCGTTATATCTTGATGGAGCATAGCGAGCGATGACAGATAGAAACTTATTTTAAGAAAGAAATGGCGGTTTTTCTTGCGTTATCACTTACAAATAGCAAAAGATTTATATATCACCTCTCTTTTCAGGTATAAATAATAAGATGATGCAGAAATGACACTACAATTATCAGGAAAAAGCGAAAGATTACCAGAACCGCATAAAGAATTTTATGGTCAACCAAGAGTGCAGATGCCTCTTCTAATAAGTGGCAGAAATGAGAAAGGTGAACAAATAGATGTTCCTCGTGATCCTGTTTCATTTGCGTATGTTCTTGAGCGAAGAATGGAAGCACCACAGGATGTAATGGGAGCATGGCAGAAGAATTATATCTTTACTGGAGATGGCTCTACTGCTGGAACAGAAGGAGACCACTTGATTGTTTTTGATGCTCAGACACTACGTGAAATAACTCCAGAAAGTGAATTATATCAAAGAGCATTAGTTCTTCCTGCAGACGCATGGCAGGAATTAAAAGGGCAGAAAGACAAAGTTGTCCATTTAACTGCTAAAGAGGTTGGAGAAGCACATGGCCGAGGATATGTCAAAAAGAATGGAGTATGGGCTCCTACAAACAGATCTGTGGCCAAAGTGTGGGATGCTCTTGGCAGAGGACGAGACCTCACTTCCTACATCCAGCTTGTGAGTGAACATTCTCCTCATAGCAACAGTTTGTTAAATGTTTATTTAAATCAAACTACAAAAGATGGCAAGCCGACAATGCGGTCTTGGGTTGCCATTAGGACTGTCAACAGTTCCAATGCTATTGGCAACCTCAGCCTCGACGACAGTGGCGGGCGTCTGGTCGGGGTAGCGCCGGAGGCGCACGTCGCGCGCGAAAAAGCGTTGGAAGCACGAGTACAGTCTGCTCTTGAAACAGGGAATGCATTTGAATTTAATGGCAGAGTGTACGCTCCCGTTGTTGGTGTTTCACTCAAATAATTTTTTACCGTTACTTTTTTATACCTCTTGTTCTTTCCTCTTCATGTCCCGGCTTCACTCAACCATGGCCGTTGAGGCAATAAAAGAAGTTGAACTACATGCTCTCTTGTCATGGCGGTAAAACTGTTATTAAATTCGTGAGGAAATGAAGAATATGGCCCCTCCCAGATTTGAACTGGGGACCTCACGATGACTGCACGGTTGATATCAGTCGTGCGCTCCACCGGACTAAGCTAAGGGGCCTTGGGAGAAGCGGAATAACAATCTCTTTTTAAACATTACGCCCCAATCTCCGCAATCCAGAGAGCATCAGCAGATAGATCCCTTCACGGTGCGATTCCCGTAGTGGATCGAGCACTCGTCGATCGATTTCCACAATAGTTCCTTTGTGTAGTCCATATTGTCCGACGGCGGCTGGAAATCGTCTGTACAACTCGGCCATCGGTTTCAAGTCGCGTTCCTCTTGCCAGGTATCTGATTCTCCCAGCCTTCCTCTTCTCTCGATGCCTTCGCGGGCCAGTTTGGCCGACCCTTGCAGGACGAGCATGATTTCGGACTGTGGTGTCTTGCCATCCTGTGCTGTCCATAATTCCTGCAGTAGATCGTACTGTTGCGGGGTCAAATATCCCCTGTTAACAAAATGTGGGTGCATGATCAGCGGATCTTCTTCTGGTGAACGGTCTTCAATGAAACTTCTTCCCAGATGCGCTTTTTTCCGCCGTGCTTCCAGACGGCGATAACATAAATCCTGTTGGAGAATGTAACAATGCTGCGGTTTTTCAGCAGCAGGGGCTTCGATAAATTTCCAGAGCAGAACCTGATCGAGGACGTTATTGTCCAGTTCTCGGGAAATAGCGATCTCTAGATCAGAGGCGATGATCTCCGCGGTTGTTGTCTTCCCCAAGCCGACGTTCCCGCCAACGGCGATGATTGTGGAAGTATCTTGCACATATTTTCGTAATCTGTCCTTAGCGTTTATCAATGTTCATCTCTTTCATTTTTGTCGTGATTTGCTCCATAATCTGCGGATGGTAATCGGTCTGTTGCCGGAAATCGACGGCGGCGTCGATCTCGATAATCTGGGGTGCACGGACACCGTATTCAGGATAGATTTCTGCACTGCCTAAAATGTAGCGATCATAAAGCTGGTTTAGCCGGTCGAGATAACCGGCAGGAATTGTTTCTCCCGTCGTGTTTCTTTGTCGTTGACGCTCCTGTAAGACGCTCACATCGGGAACCCGTAAATAGACCACTAATTGTTCCAGCCAGGATTCTTGTCTTGTTCGATCTAATTGATCAAGACCATCTTTCAGATCGGCGAGGTAGCGCTGATATGCACTATGGGTGGAGAATCCTTCTTGGAACGAATTTCGGGCGAATGTTTCTGCGCCGCCGATCATCCCCCGATCAAAGATGTAAATCCCTTTCCCTTCTTTTGCAGTCATATGACGAACTTGCCTTCCGGTAAGGCAGCTCTGTTCGAAAACGTTGGTGTACTGTCGCCTGTCGTGATAAAATAGTTCTAATGCTTTGGCGTCGGTGAACTCCGGAATGTTAACAACTTCTTCTCCCTCTTGCAGGAATTCAGCGAAAGCATCTTTATGTTGATCGAGATAACTTACAAATTCTGACTTTCCCGCGCAGATATTCCCCTCGATCAAGAGCACGAATCTTGCCATGTTACCGCGTTAGTCCTCCTTTTTCTAAATCCGTTAATGTTTGATTAACGATAATTTTGACCCATTCTTCGCGGAAACGATCTTCTGCTGCTGGTTGCGGGAGTGCGCGGTAGGGAATCCTCTGATTGTCAAAAAAAGCCCTAATTGCTGTATCCATCTCTTGCTGGAAAATACGATCTGTGGAGCGGACACCTTCCCCTCTTCCCAGCGTGTCGTTAACAATGGGAAGCACATATATCTGGTCGTAGGGGAAATGACGAAGGTGACCAAGAGTCATTTGGAGTGCGTATTCGTCTTCTCCAAAACGTCGTTTTAGATAACAATAATTGTCCACGCCGCGGTCGCAGACAACAACCTCGTACTTTGGTGGTGCTGTGCGTGCTTGATGAGCTAATTCCGTAGCAAATTGTGTATGAAGAATCCAAAGTTGTGCTTCTCGCGTCGTCTGTTCATTGATGGGAAGACCTTTTTCCTGTGCTAATGTAGACATCTCTGCCAACGCACACGCTTCCACATCGCGTTTTTTTAGTTCACCGCTGACCAGCGTGGCTAATGTCGTCTTGCCGGTTCCCTGGGTTGAAGAAAGACTTATCTTGTAGACCATCACTCATCACCTTTTTCTGAAGTGGAGAGTCTGTTCTCTTCTTAAAAGAGTTGTTGTTCTGAAAAATAGATATTAGACAGAAGAGGATCTCTCAGGGATGTTAGTTTCAATTGAGAAAAAGATCCTAAATTATAAAAAAGAACTTTGGCTAAAAATCACTTCTGGGGTGCAATGTATTCAAGAAATGCTTGAGATGGTACTACAATCACTTTATGTTCATATTCCGCGGGTAATGCGAATCAACCTCTCTTTTCTCCGTCGTTTCCGATTATGCAAAAATAGCCAGAAAACCATTGACTTTAGTCAATGGATGTCCACAGCAAAGCTACGACTTTGCTGGGACGCCAATGAAGCCTTTGCTTCATTTTTCAAACCCCGTACTTCAGTACGGGGTGAGACGGCTTCACGCATTTTTATGATACTCAAAAGCCCAGAAAACTCCTGCGTTCATGCTTGGAGATGAATGGGCAGGAGTTTCTTTTCTCTGGACTTTTGGTATCTCAAAAAGCGGGGTTGAGAAGCGCTCGGATTTTCAAACCACATCATTCATGGTTGGGGTCGGAGCGCTTCCCGTCCTTTGTTGATTTCAACGATGAGGGCAACCTGCCCAACAACAAGGCCGACGCTTTCCGTCTATGAGTCCTTTGCGTGTTCTCTCGATTCGACGATTCTTTGTCTCTGGTTTCTTGACTGATTCAATCCAGCAGATCCATTCATTGCGTGCAAGCGGGGTAATATTTTCCCATGCTACTCGTGCCGCTGGAGTAGAAGCAAGGGTCTTTCTTAAATCCACTGGCACTTTATGTACTACACCAGCCGCGATTTCTTTTTGAGTCATATCATGCTCTTTAAACCGACACTTACCTGATAAAAGCAGGTAAATATCTTGCTTCTGTAAGCACGTTCTCCTCTAAAAGTGCTCTTACCAAAGGCAGATCCTCAATTCCAACTTTACCAACGTAAAGAGTTTTAAAATCTCCGCCTTGTTTTGCAAAATCTCTCACTTTTAAAAGTCCTTCTAAATAAACATGATCTTTAATATAGCCGCCAGCACGGTGAGCTCTTACCGCAAGATTCCAAGATCGGTCATCAGTTAATTCATAACTTTTTAACCGATCAAATGTTTGACTGAAATCTAAACCTTTGACTACGGAGTCAACAGCTATAACTCTTGCTGCGTAATCTCTGATTGTTTCAGAATCACTATTTCCGGTTATTTCCTCAAAATAGGAAGTCAAACCTTCTTCGGTAGGCAAATAACCGGGCAAACCCAAAGCAAATATCTTCAGTGGTTGTTCATAGCCATTTACTGCTCTTAAAGTGTGTACGCCAACTTCATGGACACACAATCTGGCCGGATCTTTATCACCAAATTTTCTAGTCCTGCATATTGTAATCTTCTTTTCTGCTTGGTAAACAGTAGTTAATCTTTTATCGGATAATTCAACCGCCCAATCAGTTAAACCAGTAGAAACAAGAGCACGTTCAAGTGCCTCTTTGACACTTTCAGCAGCCACTTCTTTAGTTGCGTCGACCTCGGGGGTTTGTCTTAGTAATTCATCTGCATAAGCCACTAGTGGCTCACTCGGAACTCCATATATGATGGTAGTATTATTTCTGACAATATCACATTTACCCCTATTTTCGATAAGTTCATTATCTAGCAAGGCGTTCCTTCTTCCTATTTGGAATATTCCCCCTAAAAGTCCATCTGGAACTTCGATAGATTCTAGTTTTGCTTGAACTTCAGCAGGATTATATTCTAGAGGTTTATACTGAAAACTTGGGTTTCCTACCTTACCAGCCAGAAATTCTTGCTTCTGTTCTTTTTCATTTATAGGTTCGACGTAATATAATGGTTTTACCTCTTTAGCAGCAGCTAAAAGTGCATCATCCAATAAATTATACTTTTGAAGGTTTATCATTTTATCTCAGCAGTCTATAATAGCTTATTGTTTATAAACATTTGGGTAAATAATCACTATTAAGGGACTACTTTGTTGATTTCTTACTTGGGTACCATACCCCGCAGTTCTACTGCGATGTTGATTCCAAGCAAGATTAAAAAATACCCCGGAGCTCTGCTCCGATTGGGATTTTTTATTCCCCTAACATTGAGGTCTATGACTATGTTATGCTCAATTTAGAATTTTGGATCAGACGCAATTAACCAGAACCGGCGTTACAATGGTCTTCGGACGTAACTAAGATGTGCTGTTCGAATGATGTCTGCCAACTCGGGAAGCGGCTGGCCGTGGACTGGTTCTCGATATCCGGCTTGGGTATAACCGCTGAACCCAGCACGTGATGGAACAAGTTCCAGCGTGGTTTGAAAAAGACGTTCGTATGTTGCTTGATCCGTTGCGGCAACAAGAGCAGCACTGGAGTTGAAGTAGTTACGATATCTCACATCGACGTCGAGAGAATCGATTCGTTCTCTGGCTTCATTTGGATCAGTATGTCTTCCTTCCGCATCAACTAAAACCATGATAAAATCAACATCTCTGGGAGATTGTTCTGGATCAATTATAAAAGAATATCTTGGCTGTGGCGATGAACGTTTTATTTCTGGGTCCATTTTCTGTTTCCTCCTGCTTCCTCTGATTCTTTCATTTCTAACCATAGTATTTAAATCTTATCTTCAAATTACCTCTCCGGTTTAGGTGTACCGCCGTATTTAGGGACATATCCGAGATACATTTACGGCCGTTTGAAAAAAGAAGGACACGAGATCACTTATCTCACGATTGACGACTTGCGCTTGTGGAAAAAATATGGCGGGATTGTCGCCAAAACGCGAGACCGCGACAAGACAAATATCTTAATCTATAATCGGACGTGGAACAATGCTGAACAGATTCTGGCGAAGACGGATGTCCTTGTCGTTGTGCTTGGCGTGCACGTGCCGGGAAAATACCTGACGGGCCTGCCCGGCACACTCCATGAAGTTATCCCCTTGATCAGAGATCTCCG
>JAGVZN010000004.1 GCA_018302605.1 Candidatus Woesearchaeota archaeon
AAAAAAGAAAGAAACATAACCAAAAAAAGAGACATTTTAAGAGATTAGAGGATAAAATTGAACCTATTTTCTAAAAAAGTGAATTATGCAAACTTCTCTCCATGGTTCTTTCAGTAGCTTACGTACTCCCAAGCGATATGTTTTTAAAATAATTGCGCTTCTTCACCAGTTATGACCTCAAACAAAATCGCCCAAGGCGCAGAAGCCAGCATTTATCGGGAAAACGCCAGCATCATTAAAGAACGTTTCGTCAAGCGCTATCGTCTGCCACAAATAGATGAAGCGCTCCGTACCTTCCGCACCCGTAGAGAAGCTAAGATTCTGCAGAAATTAGAGGAGATGAATTTTCCCGCACCTCATCTCAAAGAATTCTCTGACACCCGCATGTCCATTGCGATGGATTTCATTCCTGGCCCAAGGGTCCGTGACATCTTATTCGATACCCAGCAGTACGCTCAAATCGCCAAGGCAATTGGAAAGAATCTCGCCAAGCTCCACGATGCTCAGATTGTTCATGGAGATCTGACAACATCCAATATGCTGCTTCACGAACAGTCCCAAGAATTGACGTTTATCGATTTCGGGCTTTCTGCGTTCTCCGACAAAGTGGAAGACAAAGCAGTCGATCTTTTTCTCTTAGATCGTGCCTTGCAGAGCACGCATTTTCAAATTTATCCAGGTATCTTCCAAACCGTATTAGAAAGCTATCAGAACAGTTCTTCTCAGGCAGCAGAAGTTCTTGCCCGCTTCGAAAAAGTAAAAGCCCGGGGAAGAAATAAGAAGTGAAGACCTTTTTTCTTTTTTTTCTGACACCATTTCGATCATTTTACGGGGTAGATACATTAGAAAAGTGATCATTCTTTAATGTCGTCCAAATTTCTATCTCTTAATCCCCCAAATCGTTCAATACCCCTAACCATCAAGGTAGGGGAAAGATGCTTCAGTACTATCGTAATTTGGAGAAAATACTATCTCTCGTGTATCGATTCCTTCTTTTTCGATCAATTGATTATAAATAAAATCTTTAAACGTAGCGTAGCCGTTCATTTTGTGTTGTTTACCATCTCTTAAAGTTTGCTCATATAGTTGTCTCAATACGTCGCGTCTTGTTCGAGTGAAACCAAATAACCCATTCTCATAAGTCATATAAGTGGTGCCGTTGGAGATACTGCCCACACCGCTGATTATTACTCCGTGTTTTTTTAATCGACTTTGAACTGTACTAGAATCCACAACCAAATTGGTAATATCTGCATCCGAATAGAAAACTTGATCGTAATTTCCTTGCAAACAGGCCAGTATTCGTGCAGTGTCAACCTGTCTCCAGATTAAACTATGAGTATTTGAACGCCATCTTCGATTGTCATCCTGCTGTTGATAAAACGGTTCGTTAGCATAGTCATCAATCGTCTGAAGGTCAAGTAAAGATAGGTTTTGCGAAGGACAATCGCCCGGCATTTCTCCTAACCATTCCATCTGTGTTTTTGTCAGGCGGCGTGAATCCACCCAGAGTCGCACATCGACCTGCTGATTTCTGTCAGCAATCCCCCGCATATTTTTCACGGTCATTGGGGGTATGGGCTGGTGAAATGGTTCGGTTCCCGATCTCCTCTGGGTCGGTAATCTCGGAGCAACCCAGAGGAGATTGTATGCTTTCGTCGGCTCTTTTGCTGCTTCTTCTGTTCGCTTTCCAGTTTCTAAATGATCTTCTAAACCCATCTCCCATTAAAATGACCCCTTCTTTAAAAATGTTTCTAAATTAGTTACTTTGAAATGACAAACAATCCAACACCACCCTCTTAGAACACCCACTTCGTCGCAATCGTTCCCGGCCCTCTCCTGCCGACGATCGGTCCATCATCATAGAGTAATCCGGCCTTGCTCATGTTATCCCGCACGATCCGGGCGCAAGAATAAGTCGCTAAAATACCATCTCTCTTCAACACGCGGAACATCTCCCGAAAAAATTCTTCCTGCCACATCTCTGGGGCAGTTTTCGGAGAGAAAGGATCAAAGAAAATCGCATCAAATGTTTCCTCAGACAAGTCTTTCACCGTCTCCCGGGCGTCGCCCATCAGAACTGTGACTTGTACTTTCTCTTTTTGAAATCGTAATGTTTCGGGTGTCAGCTTCTGGTAGTGCACATAAAATGGAATCGGGGGATTGATCTCCTGAATTTTGGTGATAATCTCCGGATCAAATTCTAACCCGACCACCTCGATCTCACAGTGTGGATTCTCGGCTAGCGCTTCGCTGACGGCCATCGCCGAATTATAGCCCAGGCCGAAACAGACGTCTAAGATCCGTACCTTTCCCGTTTTCGCTTTCTCGCGGATCTGGCAGGGAATCGCATATTTCTTCAATGCTTCTTCTACCGCTCCGGTTTGCGAATGGTAGCTTTCCCCGACTGTTTCATTGAGAAATGTCTCGCTATTATCTGCGGTAACAATCTTTCTGAGTTTGGGGATAATGTTCATTAAATCATGCTTCTTCAATCTATTTAAAAGAATTTCGCATTTGTTTAGAGAAGTTTGTAGACAAACAATTGAATTATTCAAACTTCTCCCTAGAGAAGAATCGTTTCACCAAAATCCGTTCTGGGACGAATCCATCATCTATTTCATAGCCGTCAATCAATCTTTTCTGGATCAATTCCCGATACAACGAATCATAACTCCCAAAAGGCGATACTGCTCCTCTTTGATCGAGGTAATGAAGATCACAACTATCACCGATCCTTCCTAACGAACGCAGGCTTCGTTGCCGCTTCAAATGCGTTCGCGCAAGATATAATTCTCGATACCATTGTGGATTTGTGCTCTCCACGACGCGGATTTGATGGCCAGTATAACGCTCTTCATCTGCGGGTTTAAGTGTTACTCTCAACCGGTTCTCGTCCAGATCTCTCCAAAGGAAATCCGCTTCTTCTCGGAATGCAGACGCAATCTCTCCCGGCAGATAGCGTATCGGATGATATTGGTCCCAGATAGTCCCACCCCAAATTTTTTCTTCTGATAACAACTGCATTTACCTCTGATCGTGAAGCAATAACGCTAGCAGTCAAGAACGGGTTTTTCTCTTCTTGACGCTGAAATAGGCAAAGATTCCGATATACGCCAGCGTTGTCTCAATAGCGATGATATATTTGATGATCAACGGCCCTTGACCGATAAGGATAGCATATATCAACGCGATGATGTTGGCTATCAGAAATATAGCAAATAACAGAAGGCTTACTCCTTTGGTATCTCTGGTTCGTAATGTCCGTACCATCTGGGGGATGATCATTATGGAGAACAAAAATGTTGCAATCCATCCCAATATTTGCGTGATGTCCATAATTCAAACCTTCTCTGCCCGGCCTTTCCGCACCAACAGATCAGCCACTTCTGGATAGATTTCCGTCTCTTCTCCTGAATCGTACGGGCCGTATTTTTTCAGGTCTTTCCAGACAAAACTCGGCGTCGGGCGGAGAAAGCGGATTTTGGTCATGTCCCGTTCCCCTTCGGCCATTTCCGGCTGGACATCTGGCCCATCCATCACTGCTGGTTTTGGCGATAATCCGCGGGGCATTTCGCCCTGTAACAGCCTCAAGAACACTTCCCTCCGGAATTGATTCATTTTATCCAGCAGTTCCTGATACAATTCTTTCTCTTCCCGCAGCATTGCGCTGGTATCGATGATGTCCGAGCCCGTTCTGCTCTTGTTCAACGCAATGTCGATGATCTTTTTTTCTCGCTTCTCATAGATCTCTTTCAAAATGCGCCGGATACTCCGTAACTCGTATTCCAGTTTTTCCCGTTCACCAATAGCAAAAACATCGGTTGATTTAGCCTGGCTTTCCAGCAGGGCTTTTTTCTCGCGCAGATAGCCGATGACATCAATAAAAAAAGTGTCCTCTAGCTTTTGCAGATCCTCTCTTTTTTTCTCGTTGCGGAAAATATCGTACAACGTCTCCAGCGTGATGCGTATCGTTTCGGCCACAAACCCCCCTTTTTGGAATGACAGAGCATTCAATCTACCATTCCAACAACCTCTGTTTCCTATGGAAACACTGCACTTTTTAAAGATTGTTGTAGTGTACGTATTTAGTTTCGCCAAGAGGCGAGCGAGAGAATCTCCTCATCAGACGAAGTTGGTGCGTTTTTCATCTGAAAACCGTCTTTTTACATCCAAAAAACAGCTAAAAAAACGCCGAGCGAGCGGCAAACTAAATACGTACGTTGTAGTTCAGAAAGGGTTAGAATCAAAGAAGCGATTTCTTTCAGTGGAAATGTTTGAGGGGATGAAAAAATGCCGGGGTAGATTCTTCGCAGTTATCGTCGATCTTAGTATTTCGGTTTAGAACGATCTAAACTAGCTAGGTTCACAATACTTCCGTTTCACTGCAAAGTGGCGAAAAGTTTATAAAGACCAAGCTTTTCTCAATAAGCTAGGACTATTTAGGTGATCTCAAAATGATGAAGACAGAAGATTTATCGAATAGGTATGACAGAATGATTTGCATTGAAAAGTACCTCCCCTCTTCAAGTGCTACCAGGGACCATTGGCATTCGGGCGATGGAATAGTAAGCCATTTTGATCTACAAGCGGCTTTAGTCGCTGCTGGTCATAGTAGCGTCGTGCTGCAATCTTCGGTTTACCGTCCAGAATTGGTGGATGTCAAAGAAGATGGTACCCGAGTCTACAAACACACCAGACAAGTAGAAGTACGACCTGATCAAGTCATTGACGATCATGGAAATGTAGTTTCTGTGGGTCTTTTGGTACCTCTGAGATTTCTTGCTCCGGATAGCGAAATGGATTTATGGAAAGAAGAGGTTATGACAAACTATGCTCTCTTTCCACCTGAAACTGAAACTGAAAGAAAGTATTACCCTCAACCTGATTCATTTGGACGAAATGAAAAAGTTGAAAGAAAGTATCGTCTAACAGATATTCTACTTGGTCGACTTGACAATAATCCGAGAAAGAGATAACTGTATATTTTCTTTGACTTATTCTTAAATCAGATAAGCAGAAATCTCCAGGATTCATCCTTGGAGATGAATGCTGTCAAGTGAGCAGGAGATTTTGCTATATCTGATTTCAGAAATAAAGAAAATACTTTATTTCTGGACAGAAAAGAAATCGTTTTTTCTTTTCTTGTTTTAGAAAATCCGTCTTGGAAAAGTGGCGTAAATCCCCACCATTTATGGTCGTGGATAGCCACTTTTCAGGATTTTCTTTAAATCAAAAGAGCAGAAATCTCCAGGATTCATCTTTTTGGGCGAGTAATGTCCAACAAGTTTTACTGGGGGGTTTTAGTTGGGGATTGCCTTTTCCACCAAAATCTTTTTAATAATCCCCTCAATTAATCCTCCCCATGAACATCCTGGGTATCGAAAGCACAGCCCACACCTTCGGTGTCGGCATCATCACGGACAACGGCGACGTCTTGGCCAATGTTAAAGATAGTTTCACCTCCGCCGCCGCGGGGATGATTCCCGACCAGGTGGCAGAACATCACCGGGAAGTTGCCGAAACCGTCTTAGCCCAAGCGCTTTCCACCGCGAAGGTGAATTGGAACGACATCGCTTTCCTTGCCTATTCAGCAGGTCCGGGCCTCGATCCCTGTCTTTGGGTTGGCTACCACTTTGCAAAACTCTGGGCAGCACAGCACAAGAAAGAAATCGTTGGCGTCAACCATTGCTGTGCCCATCTGAGTATCGGTAAGATCTGGAATAAGCTTCGCGATCCCTGTTATCTCTATGTTTCCGGGGTCAATACCCAAATTATCGTTCAGGAAAACAATAAATATCATGTTCTAGGTGAAACTCTCGATATTGGTCTGGGGAATATGCTCGATAAATTGGGTCGGATTCTCGGCCTCGGTTTTCCGGCCGGACCGAAAATAGAACAGTTGGCCAAGAAAGGAGCGTACATCGTGCTTCCCTATGCGGTTAAAGGCATGGATGTTTCCTTTTCTGGTATTCTGACCAAAGTCCAGCAATTATACGAACAACAGAAAGCATCAGCGGAAGACATCTGCTTCTCCGTACAAGAAGTTTGTTTCGCCATGTGCACTGAAGTTGTAGAGCGGGCAATGGCCAATACTGGCAAAGAAGAATTATTACTGGTCGGCGGGGTCGGCGCCAATCAGCGTTTTTGTGAAATGCTGGAAATGATGTGCGCAGAACGCGGCGCGGCATTTTACCAAGTGCCCTTAAATCTGGCCGGAGATCAGGGAGCGATGATTGCCTGGGAAGGTTTTCTGCGAAAAGAAGAATCCGGGGATGTCGAAATCAAACCCCATTGGCGGGCAGATGAAGTATGAAGTCCAGCGCTTTCGCGCCTCTCCGCCGAACCCATCTGGCAAACGTCTTTCTGCCGGCTCC
The DNA here is from genome assembly GCA_018302605.1 of Candidatus Woesearchaeota archaeon. Lineage (GTDB taxonomy): Archaea > Nanobdellota > Nanobdellia > Woesearchaeales > GW2011-AR9 > JACOZP01. The sequence goes on from JAGVZN010000004.1 coordinate 6,378, forward strand.
CGGCTTAATACTGACTTCGGGAATGAGTAATTCTCTGTTTTCTCCAATGGTCTGTTGATCGATCTTAGTATACATTCCAACAAGATAGAGAACTGCTCTTAGTTCCGTTGATGAATCTTTACGCAAGCGGAAAGTGTATACTCCTGGATCAAACTGCAACTGGACGTAGTCTTCCAAGCCTTGCAGCGGTGATCCCTCAACAATCACTTTTCGGAAAATATCGCCGCGAATATAATCTGGTCCTTTTCCCACTTTCCGAACAACATTTCTTTCAATAATCTCTTCGCGATACAGTGTTCCGCCGGCCAGCCGCACCAATTCCGCACCAAGATCGATTTCTTGCACTAACTTGAGTTCTCCGGAAGGAGTGAAAAACCGTGATTGCGAAGTTTTTTTCATCCATCGGGGATGCTCCATTTGGTATATCCCTAAAATATGGCCCACAAGCCGGTCGTGGGGGATATCTGGTGGAAAATGCTCCGAGAAAGCCAAATTCTCCCGCGCTTTTCTTCGTTCGTATGTGGTATAATTTTCCCCCTCGGCAATCTGTCTATACATCTGCCGGTTGTCTGCCCAGCGTTCCTGAGGGGAATAGAATCCCATGTAGCTTTGTACTGCCATCTGCCTACTTTTTTACCGACATCTTTATAAACATTTCCTACCTCATTTTTAATGATGATCTACCGTCGAAAAAGATCTCAAAAACGATCTCAAAAACGATAATTAATCCCCCCCAAATGGCTCTCGAAGAAGAACAGAAGATGCTTGATTTACCTGCAGGACAGGCTGAACAACCTAAACAGCCAGCACAAGCTGAACAGCAAGCGCAACCGGTACAAGCCGAACAGCAAGCGCAACCTGAACACCTCCCCGCAGCTCAGCCTGAAAAAAAGCCCGTTTCCAGCTATGGCGCTGCCCAGATCACCGTTCTGGAAGGATTAGACGCTGTCCGCCGCCGGCCGGGAATGTATATCGGAGACACGGCGATCAGGGGCCTTCACCATCTGGTTTGGGAGATCGTCGATAATTCCATCGATGAAGCGCTGGCTGGCTATTGCACGAAGATCAAAGTCCTGATTAATCCCGACAATTCCGTCGTTGTCTATGATAACGGCCGTGGAATCCCCGTGGATATCCATCCCAAGTTTGGTATTCCCGCAGTTGAAGTAGCTCTGACTAAACTCCATGCCGGCGGGAAATTTGATAAAGAGACCTACAAAGTTTCCGGAGGTCTGCACGGCGTCGGCTTAAGCGTGGTCAATGCCCTTTCCGTAGAATTAATTATCCAAGTAAAAAGGGATGGAAAAGTTCATGTCCAAAAATATGCTCGCGGGAAACCCACAACTACCCTCGACGTCACTGGCGAGACGCAGGAAACCGGAACAATCGTTCAATTCACGCCTGATCCGGAGATCTTTCCCGATACGTTATTTCATTATGATATCCTTGCTAAACGCCTGCGTGAACTCGCCTTCCTCAACAGAGGAATCGAGATCGAACTCGTCGATGAGCGGGGAAGCGAAGCGGAGAAACGTCACGACCTGTTCAAATACGAAGGCGGAATCAAAGAATTTGTGACTTATCTGGACATGAACAAACAGCCTCTGCATGAAGTCATTTATTTTGAAAGCACTCGCTCCGATGTTGTCGTCGAAGTTGCCTTGCGTTATAATTCCGGTTATCAGGAAAACGTCTTCTCTTTTGTCAACAACATCAATACGATTGAAGGGGGCACCCATCTCACCGGTTTCAAAACTGCCATTACCCGCGTTCTCAATAACGTTGCTCGGGAGATGAGCAACGGAAAAGATCTGAAATTAACCGGCGAAGATGTTAAAGAGGGCCTTACTACCGTCATTTCCATCAAAGTTCAGGAACCGCTTTTTGAAGGGCAGACGAAGACCAAACTCGGCAACAGCGAAGTTCTCGGCATCGTCAGTTCGCTGGTCCATGATCAATTGACCATCTATTTTGGAGAGCATCCCGCCGTCGGCAAGAATATCGTTGCCAAATGCCTCGATGCCGCCCGTGCCCGGGAAGCAGCGCGCAAGACCCGTGAGCTGATGCGCCGGAAGAATGCGCTGGAAGGGGCCGGGCTGCCCGGCAAGCTGGCGGATTGCAGTTCGCGTGATCCCGTAACCAGTGAATTATATCTGGTGGAAGGCGACTCTGCGGGCGGAAGTGCCAAGGGGGGCCGTGACCGGGAATTTCAGGCCATCCTTCCTCTTCGTGGGAAAATCATTAACGTCGAAAAAGCGCGCCTGCACAAAGTCATGGAAAACAAAGAGATCCTGGCGATGATCGCCGCCCTGGGAACAAATGTGGGGGAAGATTTCACCATCGAAAAACTGCGTTACCATAAGATCATCATCATGACTGATGCCGATGTTGACGGGTCGCACATTATGACCCTCCTGCTCACTTTTTTCTATCGCTACATGAAACCGCTGATTGAGCGAGGCTGTGTCTATATCGCCATGCCTCCGCTCTATCGCCTGCAAAAAGGCAAGCAGGTACAGTATGTCTATTCGGATGGGGAGAAAGAGCGTGTTGTTTCAGAGATGGGTGAAGGCGTGGCGATCCAGCGCTACAAAGGCTTGGGAGAGATGAATGCCGAACAACTGTGGGACACGACGATGGATCCTTCTACGCGCACGCTGAAGAAAGTCGAGATCGAAGATGCGATCGCTGCGGACCAGATGTTTACCGTCTTGATGGGCGATGAAGTAGAGCCGAGAAGAGAATTTATCGAGAAGCATTCTAAAGATGTGGCTAATCTGGATGTGTGAGATCGGTTTGTGAGTATTTTTGCTTTTTTTGTGTTTTTCCCCTGGTTCATCATTCAGTTTCCGTCAATCTCTCTTATTGTCTACCTCTCTGACGACAATGTTTCTATTTTACAGTGAAACCAAACAATTATAAACTACTAAGTTGTTCTAGAACACAGTTCAACGTAATTCAATTCAAAAAAGAGGTTGGTGAATATGAAATCAAAAAGGTTAACAACAATTTTATCAATCGTTTTAGTGTTAAGTTTATTCGCGATTTTGGTCTGGGCATATGATCCCAGTACTACCGTCAGTAACTCTGCTTTGATCAGTCCTGCTCCGGCGACTAATTATAGTACTAACCTCACAATTAATGTCACTTCAGTATTTCGTAATAATACCCTCACTAATGTGGAGGGAAACATCACCAATGTGACCGTAAACTTTTACAATGCTTCCGATAACACCCTCATTTTTAATATCACTCTGACCGCCGATGACCCGTCTATCAACCAGACATTTAATTATACGACTACTTCACTATCTTCTATTCTGGGCGATGGAGCGTATAACATCACTATTAACTCCACCAACGCAACCAACTCATCTGCCAAAGATATGTTAGTAAACACCACTGTCTTCAAATCGAGATCTGATTATATCATCGTTGATAACTCAGTCCCCTTAGTAATCTTCCCCACAGCTGGCGCGATGACTGCAGCAAACGCGACAGTCGACAGAAGAAACTATACCACTAACCAACTTGTCGTTTTTAATGTAACCGTTATGAACGGCAGTACTAGTGCCTCTGGATGGAACAATGTAACTGACATTACTACGGTTAGATTTAATATCTCCAACAGAACCACGGGGGGCGAAGATATTATTCTTGTGGCAACAGAAGCAAACGCTTCCCTCTTCTTTTCAAATAGTACTAATGTGACCCAACTTAGAGATGGAAACTATACTGTCTACGTCTGGGCTAACGATACCGTACAAAATGTCAATAACTCCACAAGTATTACTTTCACAGTGGATACCAACCAACCAGATATGGTTGAACTCATTACTGCGGAGGGTGCTAATCTCTCTGATTATCTCCAATTCCAAGTAAATGATTCGGTATCTGATAAGTTTTATTGTGATCTTTATATCAATGATACTGTTAATGTTACTCATCTTAATGTCACAAATGCTACGACCTACAACTTTAGTCTCAGAAGTACTATCGTGAACGGCGATTACAATTGGAGCGTACAATGTAATGATACGGTATATCTCCAAAATAAATCTTGGCTTGGCAACTTCACATTTGATAACACAGCCCCTACTGCAACGGTAACATGTTCTCCATCCAGTGTTGAGCAGGATCAAGCTGTTCTTTGTAGTTGCACCAGTACTGATCTGTTGTCCCCCGTTACCAGTACGGCATTTACGGATACTTCCCCTTCCACCGCTGTTGTGGGAAGTAAAACTACTGGTACATGTACCGTTACAGATCAAGCAGGTAACACCGGAACAGCAACCGGAAGTTATACTGTCACTGCATCTAGCGGTTCTGGCGGCGGTTCCGGCGGTTCCGGCGGCGGAACATCCAGCAGTGTGCAAGGCCAACTTGAGAAGAAAACCTGGTCATCCATCCTTGCCGGCGAGAAAGCAACCGTCGCCGTGAAGAATGGTGTCTTGGGTGTCACTTCGATTGAA
>JAGVZN010000012.1 GCA_018302605.1 Candidatus Woesearchaeota archaeon
AAATTTACCATTTTCACGATCAACAAACCCGGTGAAATCTCCACTGATCTTGTTTCTAATGGGCTGGATTGGAAAGCATGTTCTTCAGCAAATGAGGGAATCTTGGCATCCCCCTATGAACTATCTTCTCAAAATCGGTTTTATTGCAGTGCTGCCGGCGAAACCGCGTTATGGGCGGATTGTTCTCAAGACCAGCCTCAAGACAACGGTGTAAAAAGACGGAGTCCCGGTCAGGGAGTATTCGATCTTACGCATTTTTTAGATGAGCTCACCAAAACAACAATTCAATTTTATTCTCCTGGCATCCAGACCGTATATGGAAAAATTTATGGTCCACAGAATTACCCCTCATTTGCCGGTTACGCTTATCTGGAGGTCTATTTTAAGTTTACGAATGAAATACTTCCCGCGGGAGCAAACCTGCAGCTGGAAGCTTGGTCCATCGATGGCAAAATAGACCCACAGAAAGTCCTGGCCTACGCGGTTAATGGCGCTACGCTCGAAGGGAACAAGATTTACCATGCGCAAATTCCCGTCGTGGGATGGAAAGAAGTAACTCTAATCTCATTGAGACCAACGCCTTCTTCCCTGCCGTTTGAGATCATCAATGTCCATCTCGCAAAAAAAGAAAGTGATCCAGTTTGCGCCGGCAGTGTCTGGCTTTCCAGTCTTGATCAGGAAGACCATTCCATTGCCCAGGGAGAAATGTGCACATCTTTGGGATTGACCTGGTTAGGAAACACGGTTAGCGATCCCTCTTTACGCTGTTGTGGGAATACGGCCGGGGAATATGGGGTTGGTGCGGAGAAAGGTTGTTGGAATTCACAGGGATTGGAAATCGGAAAGACGGCGAACAATGTGCAGGTAAAATTAATGTATGGTAACAGAGAGATCATCTCTACTGAGCAATCGACAAAAGTGTCTGCAGAATTAGCTGAAACACGCTATGGGTCCGCAAATCTTTTTCTTGAACTTTTAAATTCTGAAAGCAAATGCGAGCTTGTCAATTCTAAAGTTATTTGTCCGGACGATTATTTTCCGTCTAATCTGGCCTATTCTTCAAGGCCCTATATTGATGTGAAAGGAACAAACGCAGCACCAGGATCGACTTTTGTTCGGGGCGCAGTTGCCCATCCAGAAACTATTACTATTACTGGCGTTGTGATCAACTCAGGGCCAACAAAAATCAAAGAAGTTACCTTCGGGAAAACAAACTTTTTTGAAGCGGCATTGACAGAGATCAAAGGGGGAAAAATCTATTTTTTAGATCCTCTTCACCCGGAAGATGTTGATGAAGAGAAAACAATAATCACCTCTGATGATCTTGATGCCGAGAAAAAATTGTATTACCTTATGGCAAAAGCAGATACCTCGGAACAGACTTACTCTTACGATTCTTCTGTCGAGGAAGTATTGACTTATTCCTGCAGTGCGGCGACGTGTACTTTTCCTTTGAAAGGCAATGCCCCTTACACGATCAGCAACCAGTTCCCCCAGAGTTATGACCTCTACTTCGTGGCGCGAAATAACGAAGGGCAAGAAATGCGTACTTTCATCAACACTCCGCGAACAGTCTACGCAAAAGATGGCTGGCTGGAAGTCGTTAATCTTCCGCAGCAGATCCTTTTTGAGGGAACAGCTTTTCTTGGCTGCGGGGATGCCGGCCATTTAGGGAAAGTCTCGTTTGTTATCTCTCAAGAAATGTGCTCCACCCAAAATCTGGAGGTAAGCGGCTTTTATTGCAGTCCGCAAAGCAGCTGGAAAAATGATGAACTTCCAACCGCGTTATATGATCTGGAAAACAATCTCCACGTGTTTGGCAGAAATCTGTTGATAAATCCAATGTTAGACTTGACTAAATGAAACCAAAATTATTTCGTTATTTTGTACTTTATCTGGTACTTCTTGTTTTTAGTATCTCTCTCGTCAGCGCTTTGGAATGTTCGGTTACTCCAAACGCCTGCAACCAACCAGGTGAAACGATCATTGCTTGCCTCTCTGATCAAACAAATGCCCTTGCTGAACTCCCGCAAACGATTGGTGGGATAGCCCGCTGCCCTCATTACGATTGGAAAATCTGCTGCATTGGTTCAGTGACCAATGAATGCCGCGATGACAATCAAATCGCTTGGCTGGCAGCAACGACTAATGCCCATGCTTCGCGTGAAGGAGATAATACATACACGGTGCCAATCTGCATCTCCGGACTAAGGGAAACAAAATGTTCAACGGGTTTTTTTTCCGGCGCAACCTGTGTTCTTTCTCTTTCTAACAAAACAAATGCTCATCTTGCGGGCTGCGGCGAAGGAGCATATTCAAATAAGATCTATTGTTCGGCAATCTCTGATCAAGATGGCGATGGGTTCGCCGCTGATGTTGATTGTGATGATGACGACAAAAGTATCCATCCCCAAGCCAATGAAATTGGCGATGGGTTAGACAACGATTGTGATGGTCTGCTTGATGGTGATGATCCTGATCTATTAACTTTAGCTAAAAGCTGGTACCAGGTTTCTGCTGCTGCCGACAAAGAAAAATTTGGATCTTACACTTCTCAAGGAATTGAAATCAAAACTTTGGAAACAGGTAAGAATGTTTTTGTGGTAACTGATACCGGCAGAAAAGGCATCGTTTCTCAGAAAGTACGCGTTGAAAAGAACAAAGAATATGTCGCCCGGGCAACATTTTCCTGTGAAGCAACATTGCAGTTGGTCTTTGACGATGCCACTGCCGTCCAAGAAAAAGGGGGGTTCTTTAGTTTCCTGTTTGAGCAGGAGTTAATCAACTCGGTGAAAAGCGAAGGCACTCTGGCGATTACGGCGGATTCAGGAGAAGCTAATTATGCTTCCATCTTCATTGACGTGAAAGGGAAAGATTGCCAGATCAGTGATCCTCAACTTGACCTGAAAGGAAAAGTGCAGCCTGTTTCTTACAACGATGCAATTCAGCCGAAAGCACTCCCTGTTGATCCATCAACGACGTTTCCCGCTGCTGCTTGTTGTCCGGAAAATACTTGTTGGAATGGCTTTGCCTGTGCGGAAAACATGCGGGAGAAGACTTCTACATTTGAAAGTGTGACTGAAGAAGCGATCTATCAATGTATCGACGGAAACTGGGTTTTCTGGGCGAAATTATACGACTGGAATAATCAGGAATTTGGTTCTTGTCCACATGAAGGACAATGTTTTGTGCTCAGTTCGCAAAAAGATGCATCGGTTGATGCAGAACCTGCCGATTTTTACGCTGGAGCCTATCCGCTCTGCATTGACACTGGAGAATATATCTTTGACCATTATTGCAGTGCCGGGAAATGGCTCACCAGAACACAGCTTGTTGCTCAGCAATTATTGAAAGCAGCTTCCTCGTCTGATTTTACATTATATTGCACAACACCAGAGGAAGCCTTGATCAGCTTAGATCATCAAGAACAATTCATCCTGGGAGATCCGGTAGCGGCTGTTGAACCACCAAGCAGCGGCTTGCTTGGGCAGCAGAAAATAACTCCTTCCCGTCTTTGTTTTCCTGATCTTGGCGAATCTGGAAAGAAACTCATTGATGACACAGAAAATACCTGCATTAACAATGTTTGTTTATTACAGGATGCTGAAGGGAAAATTGCTTTTGCCACTACCCTCAATAAAGAGATTGCTGACCCGCTTAACTCTTTTGTCTTGGCTTTGGGAATTTCACCTGAGACCTTTCTTCAATCCTGTTCTGGGGAAGGGGATTTCCAGACTTGTGTAATCAACGGCCTTGCTGGCGAGATCTATTATTCACCTACATTAAACGCTTTGATTTACAGTAAAGAAAGCTTAGCGTTTGATCCATCGCTCATTCAAAAGATTGCTGCTTTCTTTAAAGGAATATTCGGCGCTGAGGATGAAGATCTCCAACTCATTCCAGTAGATCAAGCCGTTCCCCAGATCTATCTCCTCCAAAAAGAAGGAAAATTGATTCAAGCGTTTGTTGAAAAGCAGGGGAGAGATGCATTCGGTGTTGAAAATAACACCATCTCAGCAAGATTTTCTGGCTTTAAGACACCCATCTGTTTATTTGTTGAAAATCTCGTCACGCCGACCATCGCGGGCCATGGCGTGCTGCCCGCCGGCGAGAGCGGATTTATCTGCATGACGAACAAGGGCGTGCAGGAAATCATTGCGACAAAAGATGTGGACTATCTCTGGCCGCAACTGACCGGGAGATTGAGAGTGGAGTGAAATATTGTTCAGTACTCTCCGGCTTTATCACTTTAAAAAAAGATTGTATCACTAAACGAACGACTTCTTCTCCTAAGCGCACCATCAACAAACTTTTATAAGTATAAACTATTTATTCTTTAGCATATGAACAAAAAGAGGTGTGCTTTTCCTATTAGTAATGTTCAGGGCCAAATTACCATTTTTATGATCTTGGGAATAGTCATCCTGGTCGTCTTTTTGTTTCTCCTCTTCATCGTTCAACATACGCAGAAAACAAATCTCCTGCTAGAACAAACACAGGCTTTCAAAACGATCTATCCCCAAGAAGGGATAAATCTCTATCTTGACGATTGCCTCAAAACATCGCTAAGTGCGGCGGTTTCTACGATTGGAAAGCAAGGCCGCTTATGGAGAGACATCAATCCGGGTGGATTTATCCCATTTGAAGAAGGGATAAACGGTGTTACTGTTGCCGGTGTTCCTATCTTTTACGGGTTACGTTACACTCCAGCTCTTGCCTATCCTGAAGCCTATCCCTGCGCTGTAGAGGATGGGGAACCACCAGCATTTTGTAGATATAGTTATCCCGACACTTCCCTGCGCTTCGGAACGCTGGTGTTGCAGCCAACAACTTTGGAAGACGACATTCGAGGGTATCTCCAAGCAAAAGTAATTGAATGTGCTCAAGCTTTAGCTGTGCAAAAGATTGCGGAGAACGCCGTTGCTGAAGTCCCAAATCCCTCGTTTGCCGTCACCCTCCAAAATAAAGGCATAGTTGTAGAAGCGACTATTCCTTTTTTGCTGGTTCTGCACGGTGTTCATTATTTTACCACCTCTTCATTTCAGTTTTTTTACGAGACCACACTTCAGGATATAGTCGAAACTGCTGCCTATTTCCCACTGCAAGCCGACCGTAATTATGTTGATTTTGATTATTCAGAAAATACACTTACTGAGGGAAGCCATCAATTTGGATCCTCAGAGGATGTTCAAAACGTCTTCGGCAACAGCAATTGTGTTTTAGAAACACATCCCTCGAAAGACTTCTATCGCTGTACAAAGAAGCTCGTATCCGGCTACTCAACGTTGGGGGTGGACATGGCCAAAGAAGATCTTCTTAATGGGGATACTTTGTTTACGTTCTCTTCGCCGGAAGTTGAGTATACAATTGCCAGGCAGAATCGTCCGCCGGCACTGGATTACATTTCACGTTATGCCTGTCCTGCAGGTGAATACGATTATCTGGCAATTGCCGGCCACCCCGATTTAGGGAAAGTAGAGATCACGGCAACGGCATCCGACCCTGATGAACAGGTTCCGAATCTTCAGGTTATCGATGCTTCTGGGGAAAACCTACTATCGGACGAGAATCCTGTGTCAGAAACTTTTCTGGCATCAAACCCGGTGCCGGGAAGATATATCCTCAAAGCAACGGCAGAGGATAAATACTTGAACAGTAATTTACAGGATGAACAGGCAGTACGTATTTTGGTAGATCCTCCGATGATCTCCAGCATTAAGGTGTATCATAATTATCCCGGCCTAAAGACCGCTACGGATGAAAGCATCGCCCTAGTCTCCCCTGAAGATCCAATTACCATTGAAGTTAAGCTTCCCGAGAAATCACTCAGCGGAAATCTTGGTGAGTTTCATTTTTCTTTCACCAACCCTATTCGGGAGATTCCCTTTCTCCTGTTTTCCGGGCAGGACTCTCCAATTGCATTTAACGAGTATAAATTCCAGTTTCCCTATACGGTTCAACAACTTTCGGGGGGGGAGCTGATCAAAAACATTGTCGAATCGGGGTTATTTGAGTATGCCCCTTTTGTTGACGTTGGACAGCAAGGCACACTCCTGCTTGACTACAAAATAAATTATTGTGGGTATCATGAGCAGTTAAGCACAACGAAAGCAACAGTTGTCGTCAGCCCGTGTTTGCCTTACCAAAATCCAGATCATCCTTTTCCGTATCCTTATCACGAGTATGTGGACAAAGATGGTGATGGCCTTGCCGATCGGAATAGTGCTGGTGATCTTGTTCGAGAAACGATAGCTGATCCTTTTGATGCCACACATGCCTGTTGCGTCGGTGATCAGGAGATTCCCCAATCATGGAGCTTAGCTGGTTCAGAGAAAAGTTGTTTTGCGTCAACCGTTCCGGAGGATGAAGCACTAGGCTGTTTTGGTGATGCAAACCCTGCCGGGAAAGGGTACTTTTTAGAAAAGCGCTCTGTTGCCACAGCCTTCTGTTCGGGAATCAGGGGCAATGTGTGCGGCGATGTGGTCAAATACGAAGCAGAATCTCAGAATGCTTGCGGTGATAACAAAGTGAAGACCTGTAATCTTGTTGCTCCTCAGTGTGCTGGCTTGACCCCTTATTCCAAAGGAGATGGGTTCTGGTGCTCTGGTCCTGTCGGTTGCGGTGATATTGATAAAAAAGCCTGTACTTCTGAGATCGTCACAAAAGTTGCCGGATTAGGGTTTGCTGCCGTTGAACTGCAGCCTGAACAATATGCTTGTGAATGTACGACCAAAACGGCAGGCTGGGATTGTTTTGATCTGAGCAACGAGAAAGTAGGGAAATGCAGCGGGTTTACCGGTTGGTTTGATTCTTATTCTTGCAAATCATAATACTCCTCGTAATACCCCCCCCCGAAGTGGAACTTTACATTACCCATTCACCTACGAGGGGGAATTTTCTCCAGAGTCGAGAAGAACCGATTTCCCCGACGAGAACACGCACCAAACATTTATAAACGTCTACGCATTCATAAATTTGAATCATGAGATCACGAAAAAGGGGTTTGGCTGTAGCTTCTGCTTTATTGTTCTTAGTACTCTTTCTTGCTCTTTCTCTCCCATTAATCCCAGCTCAAGAGACACAGGCGAAAGGATGTTATTCCTATCCTCAGGGCCGGTTAGATTTGTCTTGTAAAACTGGCGGGGTGACTGAGGAAGCCGCTAAAGAAGATTGTGCTTCCTTCGCCGGTTGCGTCATTACCCAATGGTTTAAACCAGCGTCTACTTGCGCCGAAATCTCTGAATGTGAAATAGTGACCTGCGATGCTGCGAAATACGCCTGTCAGGAAGTGCCGCGGGGAGCCTGTACTCAGGCTGGAGGAAAAGAAATCATTCCGAGTGACGTAGCCGCTCAATGTGTAAAAGGCTGTTGTGTTATTCCATTACCGGACGGCCCGTTCTGCAATCCGGATCTTGTCTTTCAATCAGAATGTGCTGATCTCGCCGCTTCAACACCGGGAGCGCCCGCTTCTTATCAATTCAACAATGACGAGTCTATGACTCTTGCTATCTGCCAGCAGCAGTTCTGTAAGGCTGCCCTCGAAACTGGCGGATTAAAAGGTATTGTCACAGATGCTTTAGGAAAGCCTCTGGAAAATGCTGCGATCGAAATACTAGGCACTACCAAGAAGGTGGTCACAACCGCATCGGGAGCATATTCCTTTACGAACGTCGTTCCCGTAACCTATTCAGTGAAAATCTCTGCGTGGGGATATATTGATCTAATCCAGCAGGTCTCTCTTTCTGCTGGTGAACCGACGGTGCGCGATTTTACGCTGCAAAAAGCAGTGGGAGAAGCAACATTACGCATTATTGTTCGCGATCAATCACCAAAACTGCTTCCGGAAGTGACTGTCGCATGGAAAGGCCCGGTTCAAGGGAATAAAAAGACTGATACTCAAGGCACAGTCTTACTCCAAAATATCCCTTCAGGGACTTATACCATTCTGATCAGTGCCATTGGCTATGTCACTCAGGAAATAAAAAAGAACGTAGGGCCTGGCGAGGTCTTGGTTGAGGCAGTGCTTACCCAAGCAGCATTCCAAGGTGTGCAAGGAACGACGTACATCGGTCAGGAAAAAAAATATGAGGTCTCCATCTATGTTGACGGCTTCTTTAAAACAAAATCAAAATATCCGAGCGGAATATATAGTATTTCGCTTCCCGCCGATGGAAAAGAGCATACCATTTCGGCCACATATCAAAATTTTGTCTCTCCCATCCATAAAGTGGCCGTAGTTCAAAATCAGATTCTGTCTTTGGATATCTTTCTTTCACCGTTAAAAGGAGAATGTACTCCCGAAGGGACAAACCCGGAAAAGAATGTAGCGGTCTTTTCTGCTCATCCACTTCCCGGCCAGGAAAGTGTACGTCTGATCTGGGAGAAGCCCTGTCCGGAAGTGGCCGGATATACACTTCAGCGTAAAGATGGAGAGAAACTACTGGCTACCCGGACGATTTCTGGTGTGGAGACGCTCTTTGTGGACAGCGACGTCGAATGGGGCAAGACCTATTCCTATACGCTTGTCGCTCATTTTGATTCCGGACTTTCTTCCAAAGATGCCGCTGTTGCAACGATAACGCTGGGCGATCAAGAATGTGCCGGCCGCTATAACGAAGCGACAGGATCGTGGTCTTCATTCTGTCTGGTAGAGGACCGGCAGGTTGTCCAGACGTGCACTGCTGAGAATGTGCTTACGCCGGTTCAGGAATGTTCCTCTCTGGGGAACACCTGGTATTGCGCCCAGACAACGTCAACAACAGCAAGCTGCAAAGATGCAGGAATATGTCTGGTGAATGCTGCTCCTTTTGGTCTTTACGCTTCGGAAGAAATATGTTATGGGAAAAATGACGATAATTTCTGTTCTTATGACTCGAGCACGACGACGATTGCCAACCAATGTTTGAGCTGTGCCGAAATAGAGAGCTGTTTTGCCTATCAGAGCAGAAGCGCCTGTGAAAAGAATAACTGTCTCAGTTCAACATGCGCCTGGATCGATGTTGCTTCTCCACCGGCGCTTGTTGATTACAGCTATCTTTTTTCCTCGACGATCTTCAGCCCGTTAATGACCACTCCCGAAACCGGAGCGGGTTATTGTGTGGAACAAGAATATCCCAGTGATGATCAATGTTCTCTCTGCAGTCCCGGCGCAAGCCTTTTTGAAAACTATTTTTGTACTCCCGTAGTCTGTTCCAGCCTGGGACGCTGCTTTGCCAATCCCGAAGAGACGAGCTGTGCCCAGTGTAAAGACAGCCCGGCACCCGATGCCACCTGTTACAGTTATGCCTCTGAAGAAGAGTGCAGCGGAACGGGGGGCATTGCCAAAGATGATTTTGGGCGCCTTTCTTTATCCGCCGACCGTTGTTCCTGGGGCCGTTGTTCCTGGGATGGCGCGCGCTGCTTCAAGGACGGCAACGCGGATCAGAAAGATGATTGTGCCGATATCAAAGGGAGCAGCATCGCCTGTGCCGTAGACAATACGCCGCCCACAACAACAGCGACGGGGTCACTTGTCGTAAGCCTGAACAATCCGCTGATCACGTTTGTTGCCGATGATTCATCTTCCAAGCCCGGGCAAGGCAATCCTCTTCAGAATATTTACTATTGCCTCAGCCCAGCAAATGGACCAAGTACCTGCACTTCTGAAAAATTTCAATCAACAAATTTCAAAGGATTGTCAACCAAAGAAAGCATCAGTATCAACATCTCTCAATTTCCCGCTTTGATGACAGCAAAACAAGAAGGGGAAATCTTCACGCTGTACTTTTCTTCGCAGGACATATTCTTCAATCAGGAGCAGGTTCAGCAAGGAACACTTTACGTTGATATGATCCCCCCGCAATTTAATGTGATCGGGGAAACATCAACATCAGGGAAAATCTCCCAGCTGGATCTCCATCTGGAAGAGGTCAATGAGATGATGAGCTGTGAATTTATCCTCAAACAGCTTCTTCCACTCGGGGAGAGCAAAACTGTTTCTGTTTCCGCAGACATTCTGGATAAAAAAGTGATCTTCTCCGATCTTACCGGCATTAAATACGGCTTGACCGTTGCTTGTCTTGACCAACATGGCAACAGCGGTGTTGCGGAACAGAAATATTCGTTTGACCTCGAACAAAATATTAACTTGGTTTATCCAGCAAAAGGCCAAGTCATTGCTGAGACCATGGTTCCATTTAAAATTGAGACCAGCATCGGCGTAACCTGTTCTCTTTATGAAGCTTTCTCTAACCAAAAGATCGCTGATTTTGCGACGACAGCGGACGGCATTGTCCACGAAACTATTCCTCTCCCGCTCTCCGAAAAAGAATATGTGGCAGAACATCAAGTTTTCTGCACGGATTTGCTTTCCGACAAAACATACGAAGACTATTTTGATTTCATTATTGATTCCACGCCTCCTTCCGTGCTTGTGGAGCTGCAGGAAGGAACACGCTCTGTCCAGCACCTGGATGATGATTGGCAGGAATCGTTTATCTCTCAGGCAGCAGTGCTCCTTTCCTGCGCTCCGGGAGGAGTTGCCTGTACCAATATTTATTCCTGTCTTGGGGCGCACTGTGGTCCTGCCGACGTGTCTTCTTACACAGTATACACGGAATCATTGATTGTAGAGCAAACCACAAAGATCTGTTATTACGCTGCTCCTCCTGCTGAATCCACAACCATTGACGTTTCCTGCGGCTTGATTACGATTGAAGGTTTTGGGATAACCCTAGACAAACCACCACGCCATACCTCAGAGGGGGAAATGTGGGGGGTGAGTGCAACGATTCCTTTCGACTGGCAATTTTACACGAAAGTGCCGACGCAGGAATGCAAATTTGATTTTGTACCAGGGTTTAACTATGACACTCTTGCAAAATACAAAGGAAAAGAAAAGAATGGTGCAGGGAAATACCTTTTTGAGAATTTTCCGGACAGCGTCTTTACTTCTTATAATTCAAACGGCGACGTCAAGACGGTGTACGTCCAATGTAAAGATGCTGAGGGAACGCCCAGTCCGGTACAGAAAATGTTTCTGGAGTACGATCCAACACCCCCCCAGATCACTTCACTAAGCGCTTCTCCTGAACCGATCATCGAAGGGATCAGTACACTCATTACCGTTGCTACCGATGACAAGACAACCTGTATGTTCACGGATAAAGAGACAACCAAGACCTATCCTTTCCCTGGTAAAGAAGAGCATCAATTAAAGACCGTTCACGAAGGAACATTTTACGTAGGCGATTTTATCGGCAGTACCAAGACCTACACACTCAGCGTGATCTGTGAAAACGGTGCGGGTTTGCAATCAGAACCGCGGGAAGTCACCGTCCAGGTAGATTATGCTCAGAAAGGAAGCATCGTTTCCATCTATCCTCAAAACACATACCTCCAAAACGGCCCCGTAGCCGCTGAAGTTATAACCACTAAAAATGGTTATTGTGAATATAAAAAAGGCGATGAATACATCTCATTCTCTACCACTAATGGTAATACTCACCAAACATCACTTAACGGCACCGACGAAGGTTTTTATACTATCCCTCTCCGCTGCTTCTTTGGGGATGCTTCTCAGGAAAGCGCGTTTAGTTTTACTCTTGACCGTCAAGTCCCATTGATCACAGAAATTAATGATGGAACGGCTACCTGTGGAAACGAGAGCTGGTCCATTCTCGTTGCGACCAATGAATCGGCGATTGCCAACTATTCATATACCATCTACGAAGCGACAGCTTCCCCTGTTGTAACTATTGGTAATAAAAATCTTGGTAATAAAACTACTTTCAGCAAAGGGAACATTTTGACCAAGCAAACTGCCGGCGCGGATTTACCGATAGAGATTACCTTTTCTGCTTTTTCGGGACTGGTTTCTTCCGACCAGAACACGATGAAAGGACTGATCTTCTCGGTTAGCGCAATCGATGCAGCAGGAAATATCGGTCCAACTAAAGAGAGTGACGGTGTAATTGTTTCCAATGCTTCCAACCCTGCCTGTCTGGATGATACAACTTTTCCTAGTGTCTCATTTTCTACAGTGGATAGCACTTCCTGCACATCACGTCTGGTCTCCATGAACTGTACTGATGCAACGGGATGCCAGGATTATCTCTATGGCGTGGGCAAAACGCAGGATTCTTGTACTCCTGCCCTGCCTTACAATGGGAAAAATATTGAATTAAAATCTACGAATTATGTCTGCTACACAACAAATGATGCGGTCGGGAAAAGCAAACCGGGTGCTGCCCAGATCTTCTTTGAAGATGTTGATGGGGATAGCATTACTGATTCATGTGATCTTTGTTCCGGCACGCTTGCTGGGAAAGTAGTTGATGCGGAAGGTTGTGCTGGGGGACAGATTAGCCCGGAGAGCCAGACCGTAGATAGTGATGGGGATGGATTGCCCGATGCGTGGGAAAATCAATTCAATTCATTAAGCTGTCTTTTATCTTCGGTAAGTAAAGACAGCAATTCAGACAGTGTTCTTGACGGGCAGGAAGACTATGATCAAGATATGTTGACTAATTATCAGGAATTTAGCAGCGGTAAAAACCCCTGCGTCGCAGAGGTAGTTTCTTCCTCAGATCAATTACCTGTTCAACCCATCGTACCATCTACCTACCCACAGTTTATGGCATGGCTGTTATTAATTGTGGGAATCGTTCTCTCTCTTGGCGGTTTGGGTTATCTGCTTTATGCTCATCTTACTTCAACACGAAGATCAAGCGTGCCTGCTGCTCGTCGTCCACAAGCATCAGGAATTTCTCCTGCACGGCCTCTTTCTACAGCTCAACATCCTGGCTTGGGTGATCAATTCATGGCGTGGAAACGAACTCGCCAAGAGCGAGCTAAAGAAAAATCAAGGACAGCCATCTTTGAAGAGTTCGGTAAAGGAAAGAAAAGTGTTGAGTCACTGCAGAATGTTGCTCAGAGGTACCTCGAACGAAAAGAAGAGATCCGTCCTCAACTGCAGCCGCAAGAGCGCAGCGTCTTTGACAAGCTGGAATCAATCGCCCAGCAGTCGAGAAAAAAAGATATCCATGAAGTCGTGAGCAAAGATGAAGCAGAAGATATCTTTGAAAAATTACGGGACATCGGCAAGAGAAAACAGAAAAAGAAGGCTAAATAATAGTAAAAAATAATCCTCAAAAGTAATAGTCATCAAAAGAGGAGTTTACTTTAAAATAAGATGAAACACAGATTTATTTCCGGGAAAAAAGGACTGGGTGCAGGGCAAGTCTTTGTCTACATCGTTGCCGCGCTTACCTTTGCTTTGATTATGATCTTTGGCTACAAGATCATCAATGATTTGATCCACACAGGGGAAGACGTGCAATTTCTTCAGTTTAAAACCAGTTTGGAAACTTCCATCAAAAAAATATATCCCGAATTTGGTTCGGTTCGAGAAGAAACATTTTACCTGCCCGGCAGATATACTCAAATCTGTTTTGTCGATGTCACCAAACAATTTGATCCAGACCTCTGCGCTTATGATGCTGCGGCATGCAATTTCTGGAAAACGATGGATACCCCTAACTATGATCTGGCGGCAGAAAATGTATTTCTTACGCCGGCAGCTGCACAGCAGATCAAGGTTTTCACGATTGATCTTTCTCCTGCTCACCCTGGAGAGGAAGGTTTTCTCTGTCTGCCGATCAGCCAGGGAACATTTACGATACGTTTGGAGGGAAAAGGAGATCGAACTGGAATAGCTCTCCCTCAGCCGTAGACCATGGTCCGCATTTTTTCTCAAAGAGGTCAGCTTGATCTTCCTTTCAACTGGATTTATGTACTCATCGCCGGGGGGGTCATCCTGCTTTTTTTTGTTGGGGTTGTGGTCAAGCAGAAAGATGTTGCTACGCAACAACTTGGAACCGATGTCAACCAGATCCTCAGCTCGATTGCCACCGCTGCTGCTGCCGCTGAATCCACCAAAGTAGTCGTCGAGACGAGTGGTCTTGCCGATGAGACACTTTATTTCGAATGTCGAAACGCGCAAACGGAATACGGCATTAAAAGCAAGGGTTCACCAGTTACTGATCCAATTATCCCCATCTTTGCACCCGCAGAGATCAACAGCAAAGAATTATTGTTATGGAGCCTGCCCTATTTTTTGCCGTATAAAGTTACTGATTTCCTCTATATCACCTCACCCACAATCCAATACATTTTAGTTGGTAATGATGCGCGTGTTCAGGAATTTCTGAAAGAATCAAAGTCCAGTGAACAGGCAAAGTTTGTTCTCTCTGTAACGAAAACTGCTGATCTCGCTTCATTTTCACCACAAAAGGGTAAGCAATCATTTCGGATTATTGATTACACTGGTCTTGCTGTCCAGCCCGGAGGAATTGTTCCGGCAGGGTTGCAAAAGCTGGAAAATCGGCAGGTAAGTGCCGTCACTTTTAGCGGCGGGGCAGCCACTTTTTTCGTGAAGAAAGGAACTGCCTGGCAGAGTGAAGGGACTACCATTCTGTTTTCGTTAGGCGGGGATCTCGATGCTGTGCATTACGCTGCTGTCTTTTCTGACCATAAAGACATGTTTGAGTGCGGGATGCAGAAAGCATTTCAGCGTCTCAAGTATGTGTCTGATGTTTATGAGAAAAAAGGGCTTGCCTTGGAAAACTCCCCCGGGGCGCAGGATGGAAATTGCCCGGTGCTGTTTAGCGGACTGCCCTGGCTACTCCTTGCTCATCAGGGCGATTCAACATTATGTTCTGATTTCTATCCTGAAAATTGTGTAAGCCTCGTGCAGAAATCCGGAGAGATCCGGAGCCTCAATCAGCAGCTGTTCAGCGCGAACTGTCCGCCATTATACTAAGAAGTGAACCCAAATGATCATTAAAAAAACAAAACAAGGCCAGATCCACATCACGGAAACGATCGCCGTCCTCTTTATTTTCTTTGTCCTGCTTTTTTTTGGTTTGGTCTTCTATTACAAATATGCTGATGTTTCAGCGAAAGAGCAGTTGGCCGAGAACCTCGAACGGCGTGCCGTTGACAGTACGACAAGGTTCATCTTTCTGCCGGAAGTACAATGTACGCAAGGTGAACTTCCTCCATTTTCGTATTGTCTTGATCTGCTGAAGCTAAACGCATTTAAAGATATGCTTTTGGGGGATGCTTTGGATGAGTACTATTTTCATCTGTTCTCTTTTGCCAAGATCACCATCCAAGAGGTCTATCCTGATCCGACTCGTTCTTGGGTTGTCTATAATAAGCCAAAAATTGATTACTCTTCGAAGAAAATAACCTATTTTAGTACGGCACTAGAGGACACCAGCGTCTTTGGGGGCACAGAGCCAAGCATCTATTTTGGCTATGTGGCAATGGAGGTCTATTCATGATCTCTGTTTCTGGAGGCAGGAATCGGAAAGGGCAGATGGAGATGATCGGGCTGGTGGTCATCGTTCTCCTGGTGACAATTGCTTTCTTGTTCCTGGCGCAGTTTGCCTTACGCGACAACTCCGATGATCAATTTTTTGCCCGGAAACAGCTGGCCGTAAGCACGCTTACGGCAATCAGTAAAACGACGGTGCAGAACTGTGAGCTGGACGGCCCACTGGAAGTACTTTCGGTGAATGACCTTTTGAAAGACTGCGCCGATAATCCTGAAGGTGGTTTTGGCTTTCTCTGCCAAGGAAAATATAGTTGTGCTTATTTGCAGGAAAACCTCTTTCCCATATTATTTGGAGGGAGCCTGGATACGTTTAAGCGTCGTTATGAATTCGTTTCTTTTATTATCCAGAATCCCGATCCTCCGCTTCTTTTTCTTACCGGCAAAAACGGTGGCTGCCAAGGAAGGAAGAATGTTGATACGTCTGGTGATTTCCCATTGAATGCCGGTGTTGGCGTGATCGAGAGCCGGCTGCTGATCTGTGATTAAAGTCAGCGTACCTATTAAGTCTGTGCATGGGCAGGTCGGCCTGCCTCGTCTCGCCCAGAAGCAGAGATCAGTTGAACTGAAGGGTTATTCTTAAAGATGAGCGAGAGCATTATTTTTCTGTCCAATCGCAACGCTCGGCAGACCATCTTGACCAAGCCCGCACAGACTTAACTTAATACGTACAAGTCAGCGTAAGATTTATATAGGTTTGTTGGTTATTATTCTCTATAATTCAGGCAAAGAGGTGTTAATTATGAATCTTCATAAAAAAGGGCAAGGATTATCGTTAAATGCAATTATTGTGGCGTTATTGGCGTTGATTGTACTGGTGGTATTGGTTGTTCTCTTCGTGACCAGAACGGGGCAGGTTGATGTAGGAGCGCAGAAAGCGGCAGATCCAGAACTCAACTTGTTGAAATTGGGTTTTGGTGATTGTCATCCTTCGGTCAGTGATCAAAATTCATTCACGTCGGAATTCGCCGCCGCCGATGGTGATGCCGCTGCTGAGGAAGCTGCGCGATCCAAATTTAAATCAAGAATCAGCACCTGTAAGGCCATCGACGATAAGACGGCGTGTGCAGTTGGTACCTGTTCCTGGAAATAAGCAGTTGGAGTGTGTTGTCTATGCGCAAAGGCTCAACAGAAATGTGGTGGATTATCATTGGGGCAGTGATCGCGCTTGTCGTCTTGATTATTCTGATGGTTCTCTTCATTGGGAAAACCCGCGGGTTGGAAGGGGGGTTGACAGAATGTGAAGGGAAAGGGGGGATTTGTACTCAAGACAGCAGCCAGGAATGCCCGGGCAGAACGCTTCTCTCCACATCGTTCAGCTGTAAAGTTTCAGTACAAAAATGTTGTATTGGGATCCCCACAGAATGTACTGATGATAATGCTTGCGGCGTAGGGGGAAAATGTTCTCCGGTAGGTGCGTATGCCCATGCTAAACGCTATTGCACATGAAACCGTTATCTTATCAGTGCCCTTGCTTGCTTCGGGGAAAGTTTCAGATAGAATCAAGGCAAGGTGAAACAGATTGGACTAGTCCGCAGATGCTCGTTATTCTGATTCTCGCCGTCTTGCTCGGATTGGTGTTTATCTTTTACGTTTTAAAATTGAAAGGAAGGTTACTGCCATGAAATTGGGGCTGTTTATCCCTGGTAAGAAAGGGATGGAGATGTGGCAGTTGGTCTTATTGATTCTCGCGCTAATTCTATTGGTATTCCTCATCGCCTGGTATGGTGGATTAAATAAAGAGTTGGGCGGCTTATTGGAGAAAGCAACGGGGCTGTCCTGATGGTCGATATCAAAAAAGTTATCTCGTACCTGATCCCGCTGATTTTTTTAGTGCTGATGGTCATTTGGCTGTTCGGTGGTTCTTTTCCGGAACTGAAAGAAAAAGTGTCTGGAATTAAAGAGTATGTTAAATTTGGTGCGGAAGAAGAATTGGGGGCAAAGCCGACGATCGCTGATGATCATCGAGTCCGCATCCAGAATTTGCTGAAGACGATGAACGAGATGAAAAAAAGTTCTGTCAAGAATTGTTTTGCGAATTATGGAGGACTGCCACCGTTGGGAGAGAAAGGCACGTCGATCACTTTTAGCTATGATGCGGCGAAGGACGCAACGAAAGTGATCGTGAAGGGGGGTGCGGAAGGAGTGCAGATCGTGGAAATAGAGGAGGGAAAAGGAGAATTGGAACTGCCGGGGATCAGGCCATGTGTGATCGCGGGAAAAAATGGCGATGAAGTAATAGCAAAAAATTTTTATGATACCTTCCTCAACGAGAAACCAGAAGTGAAGAAATATTTTACTTTCTCGATAAATGATTTTACTCTGGCCTATGATAGAGGCAATCATATTTCTACTGGTGGTCGCACCATTGATAGTGGTTTTCAAGATGGCGGTTGGTTATTTACGCCGGGAGACGGTAAGATCTGTTTTTTCCCTTCGACGACGGGGTTAAGCTGTGGGGGAAAGATAGGCGGTTTGCAGAATGATTGTTTAGAAGATGATCCCAGCGAAACTGATTCCATCCCATATCTCTATGGTCGAGGCAAATTATTGGAGTGCAGTCAGAACAAAGGTTATGGTTTTATTGAAGCAACTATCCATGGGAGCTCAGGTAAGGGGATCATTTCCGGTCGTTGTCCGGTTGGTGGTCGTTGTACTTTTCGGGAATCCTGTAAAAATACATACCAATCCAATACCGTTAACAGACCTAATTGCGTCATCGGGGTAACTATGGACAATGACGATAGTAGTTGTGGCTGGATTGAAGTTAAGCCCGGCACCAAGATTGGACATGGGAATGTTCAAAATAAATTAAATCAAATCAATTGGTATACAACCCAAGATGCGAGTGAGAGTGGTGACCTATCTGTGGAGATCGTGAATCAAAATCTTCACATTTTCCTGTTCAATACTGCTGATCCGGAATTAACCTGTGGCAATAATGGGGTCTGGAATATCTTTGGTTTAGTGGATGTAGCTTCTATTCCGGCTGCCGTCGATGATCGTTTTAAGACAGAAGCGGGATTTAGTCAGTTTGGTATTAATAGCTGTGCCGATCTGAAAGATAATGATGATAATAGTCGTATTGACTGTGATGATTCCAGCTGCTTGACTAATCTTGCTTGCATCCAAGATAAAAATGGTGGCCAAATTCTCAAGAAGAGCTGTTTTGATAGTCTTGATAACGAGATGATATTGGTCGATATCGATTTTGAGGAGGATGGTTCTTATCAGGGAGGGATTAAAGAAGACGGTTCTGCTAACAAGCTCATCGATTGCGCAGATCCCATCTGTGAGGATGTGGAATATCAGAAGCAAAAGTGTTCGGAATCTGAGGTTATAAATTTAATATGATGTCCAAAAAAGCAATCGCCGCTGGTGTCATCGTTGTCTTAGTGGTTACTTTAGTCAGCTTCTTCCTCTTAGCTGGAACAATCGTGAAATTCAATAAAGAAAGCGAAGAAAATCAGAAAGTGACGTTGTGTAAAGATAGCGTCCAGTTTCGGGCTGCAACAACGCTTTCTGTAGCTGATGTGGAAGAGATAAAATTATTTCCTCCGCTCTGCCAGACGATAGATAAAAAAGTGTCTGGCGACCAGGCAAAAGTCCAGAAAGCGATCGCCGATTCGATGGCGACGTGCTGGCAGATGTTTGGCGAGGGACGATTTAAGAAGAACATCTTTGATACAATCAGTTCTTTTGGCGGTGATGCGAGCTGTTTTATCTGCTATACTATTTTGGTTGATCCGAGTACGAAGTTCAAAGAAAATGATTTGGTAAAACCAGCGGATTTTCAGACGTATTTGCTGAATACTCCTTATCGTTCTTACACCCCGCCGGATAGCCCCAAAGGAACACCCAAACAGATAGAATCATATCATCAATATATTCAGTCCGGTAATGGTCCGGGTTATGTCTATGGGTTTTTGACTGATCAGGGAATCCAGCCGGGACGTGCCTACGCTGTGATGTATAAAGCAAAGCATACTGATTTGGGAGCAACAGGTGCGTTGCTTGGTGTTGCTGCGGGAACCTTTGCTGTTGGCAGTGTTTTTACTGGCAACATTCTTGGTGCGATCGCAGGCGCTGCTGTTGCTGGTAAGACTTTGGTTGAAGGAATTAAATTGATAATAACAATACAAACAAACATCGACGGCATTTACTTGGTAGACATCAGCGATCCGGATCTGAGAACAGCGTTCTTTGAAGGAGAAGACCATTGTTCTTATGTGGGAGACTTAGCAGGAGGTTAAGAAAATGAAAACAAAAAAAGGGGCATCAGAGATGTGGTGGATTATCATGGCGGCAATCTTAGCTATTGTCATCGTCATTATCGTGATCATCTGGTTTAAGGGAAGTGGTGGAAGAGCCTTTGAAGATGTTGATAAAAAGATTGGTGGCTTGGCCGATTGCGATAAAGACGGTGTCGCCGATTTGTTTGACAAATGTAAATGTGATCCGGCTATCGGAGAAGATTTCCCTTCTGGTGTGACGGCGTGTCCTACGGATAAGAAATGTGCAGATCCGCCCGTCTGTGTGTAACAATCCTGAACAAGAAAGAATAACCATGAACAAGAAAGCGATAATGGTCAATTTTCTGGTCACCGTAGTCTTAGCCATCCTCATCTTTGGCGGGGCGACGGCGATCATCGCCAAAGTCTTGGGCGTGGACCAGCAGGCGAAACAGAACTTCTACAAGCTGGATAAAGAATTACGGGAATTTGCGCAGAGTGACAAAGATCTTTCTGGATTCCTGATGATTTTGGATGAGGAAAGCTATGTCGCAAAATTTACTAAAGATACAAATCTTAATCTACTCGTTTTAGTGAGAAGAACCCCTATTGGAACATCGGTTAGTCCTGTGCCCGTAGAGCCGATTGATGAATCTCAAAAAAGAGTATATCAGTACCCCTCGCAATGCGCAGGGAAAGATTGTCTTGTTCTCTGTAAAAAACTGGCAATGATTGATGATACTTGGACGGTACGCTGTGACGAAGCACTTATCCTTCCGGTTTCAGAAAAATTCATCATTGAACCATTCTTGGTGATCCGTACTCAAAAAATCGACTATCGCAAGATATTTGACTATAACCAGAAAGTGATTTCCACAGAAGGGGATAATGTGATTGAAATCACCGGTGCTGCCACTTCCCGAAGAGTTCCGGTCAATCTTGTGCGCAAAGAAAAAAGGGATGATGGAAGAAATTACATTTCCATTTCAGGTTCCAGTATCCAATAGTGATCTCGCATGAACAAAAAAGCAGCCAGCATCATCCTGATGCTTTTTGAAGTGATTGTCGTGATCGTGGTCGTAGGCATTGCCCTCACTGTTGCCACACGGCTGGGAAAACCAGAAACAATCAACAAGATCACTGCTGCTGAAGACCTGGCAATGATGGTCAATACGCTGGTTGCCCTGCCCGGAGACGCGCTGGTGGAATATCCCCGTAATATGTCATTGTATTCTCTCGTTCTGACCTCCCAAAAAGTGACTATTTATGAAGGCGATCAAACCAAAGATCGTGATCCCGTGTCCAGGCCGTTCATTTTGCCGCAAGGCTATACTGCCACAAAATTTGTCAAGCAGAAAGCAAGCGTCTGCCTGCAGAAAGAAGGGAAAACAATTGTTATTGTGGAGTGTCCTAAACCATGAGCGACAATGATGTGTTTGAAGTCGGGAGAAAAACAATCTATTGGATGATCGCCAGCTTTATCATTGGCGTGCTGATGATTGCGTTTGTAATCTTCATCGTTGGATATCAAGGGAAGCTGACCGCTGTACCGGGAGAACTAAAAACTGGATTCATCACCCTGCGGTTTGTGACCAATCCTGATTGTTTTGCCTATCAGGATGCCACGGGCAGGACCTTCCCTTACACGATTGACCTCAGTAAATTTACCAAAGAGAGGATGAATCTGTGCTATTTGACTGATCCGGAGAAAGGTTATAACACGTTCAACTTTAAATTAACACTCCACGGTCGGGATATGTCTCTGGCCACAAATAACTTTTTTAATGTAGTTTATTATAGTCCATTGGGATACGCCGTCTTAATCTGGGATGGGGAAAAATTCATCAGGGATGATCTCCTCATTGAAGTACAAGAAAGCATTTCATCTATCCCTACGATGAAAGGTAGTTAAAGTTGCTAACAAAGGTCAAAACATGAAAATAATTTCCAAGAAAGCGATGATGGACGATCTATTCGACGTTTTATTTACCGTGATGGTCGCTTTTTTTGCGCTCTTATTTATCAATGCCGCACTGGTTAAAAGTATTGATGACCGCAACGAAAGATCGTTGGGAGAGATGACTGCGGTCTTGCAGAATGGTCATAAAATCATCGTGGAGCAGGAGGCTCTGGAACAAGGGGGAGATGCTTCTGCTCTATTAGGAGTCAGAGCCGAAATAGAAAAGCATAGTACAACTTTGCCTCTCAAAGCGGCAAGGAAAGAAGGCGAGGTTACTCTTCTCGTCGAAGGACAGCAAAAATGAATAAGAAAGGCGCGGTGGTATTGCATTGGATACTCTTTGGCATCATTGCCGCGATAGGGTTATTTCTCTATTATAGCAATACCTCTGACCTCCCCGTTCAGGCTCCCCTCGGCTCCTGGCAGCTGGAAATGATTAATAGCTTCCTTTACAAATCGGAATTAGATCTGTTAGACTTGGATCTCTCCGCGCGGGAAACGGGTTGGAAAGTGGTTTCAGAATTAGCCGGCCGTGGCGGTTTTCTGGAACAATCGTCCTGCGGCATGGAAAAGGGTGTCAATCGCTGGAATATCGTTGATAAATGGTGTCTGCCCGATGAGAAAGAAAATCTGAAAACATTATTCTTTCAATTATTCCCCAATCCCGAGGGGAGAGGTTTTTCTCCATTAGCCATTGCGGGCCAACGGATTATGTCTTCTGGGGGGATGAAGACGTTGAAGAGTACTGATCACTATCTACGACAATACACCTATGATTATAGCTTTAACGTAAACCTGCACTATTCTTTTGACGAATATGCCCAGTTAGCAGCCGAAGCGCGGAAGATGGTAGATACCTGCCGAGGGGAGGAAGCGTTGGAAGCAGTTGCCGAATGCCTAAAATTGGTGAAGCCAGAACACTGGCATTATACTTCTTGTGACGTTCCTGTTGTTCCACAGGAAACTCGTATCTGGCCGTTCTGCGTGAAAAGTCCGAATAATGTCGAGATTGAAGGGAAAGTAGTAGAATATAATCTGGCGTTGGATTTTACGGGGTATAGTGATCCCGTTTGAGGCCAGGCGACTGACTTTCTCTATAGCTCCTTTACCACCATAATCAATTTAAATGCTCGTTGTCTTGCAGTTTTCCATGGCTAACTTATTGGCAAAACTGGTTAAACTCCAGCAGCAGAATCTTCAGGCTAAAGACACCGTAGCAGAAACAGAAAGAGCACTTCGAGATGAATTACACCAAGTACAGTCTCAATTGCGAAATTATGGCCAGACTACGGGTGATCCCATCCGGGATTGGGCAGTACTACAATTTGGATTAGGTTACGAAAAAAAAGAAGCCGCGGCGAGGAAAGTCGGTGACTATCTTAAACGGAAGCAAGGGGAATTAGTCGGTCTTTTCACCGAGGAAGCATTCTCGGGGAGTATCCGGCGCACTGTTAAAGTAAGTCATCTTTTGAAGAATCCTCTGGATGCCATTTTTGGTAGTGAAGATGGAAAGCATTTGGTACTTTCAAAAGATAAAGAAGAGATGATATACTCCTGTGACCGTCCATTAGAGTGGGGCAAGTTAAAAGAATACGATCATTCGACTTTTTATCAAGATCCGATTAAGCTTGATAAACTTCTATCGGGATCACTTCTGTTCACTGATTTTGCGGTCTTGGGGCGTTACCGAAGCTCTGAGTATGAGTGCGATACTACCATTGAACTCCGAACGGGAGAATATGTGTTGCCTTTGCTCAAATCGTTTATCTGGGGTTGGGGGAGTGCGGATGAAATAGTAATCCCTCCATTATATCAGCGATGGGAAGAGAAGTATGGGAAGTGAAAATAGTTGGATGGTTATCTCCAATAAATGATCTGTATTTTCCACTATCCAAATGGTTATAAATCATTTTCATTATGTTTCTCTTATAATTGGGGGCATTATTCATGTATAAGATACCACTCGCAGAGTTGAAAGAAAAAATTACCAAAAACGGCGCTTTATCGTCGATAGAACTGGACGAAAAGATCAAAGAAAAGATCAACGAGCTTTCCGGGCTGATCAGCGAGGAAGGGGCCGCTCATATCATCGCCAACGAGTTAGGCATTGAGCTGATTTCTACGGCTACTTCTCAGAAGCTTAAAGTGAAAGAGATTTATAGCGGGATGCGCAATATCTCTGTCGTCGGACAAGTGGTTCAGAAATACGAGCCGCGCACATTTACTAAAGGCGACAGCCTTGGCCGGGTATGTTCTGTACTGATTGGGGATGAGACGGGCACGATCCGTCTGGTTTTCTGGAATGAGCAGGTAGATCAGGCAGTTTCACTGCGCGTGGATGATGTTGTGCGGGTGAATGATGTCTATGTTCGGGAGAATAATGCCGCTCCGGAAATCCATCTTGGCTCTCGTGGCACATTGGATGTAAACCCAGAAGGGGAAACCGTAAGCAGTGTCCGCAAGAGTAGTAAGGGATATGAGCGCCGGAAGATCGAAGAGCTAAAAGAGACCGGTGATACTGCCGAGATTGTCGGCACGATCGTACAAGTTTTTGATCCGCGTTTTTTTTATACCTGTCCTCAGTGCAACAAGAAAGCGCTGGAAAATAGTGGCACGTTTCTCTGCGGGGAACATGGTGCCGTAGAAGCCAATCTCGCTTATGTCCTTAATGCGGTCTTAGATGATGGCACGGGGATGATCCGCGGCGTATTTTGGAAAAACCAAACCAACTATCTTCTGGGAAAAGATGAAGTGCAGGTCGGGGCTTATAAAGAAGAACTTCCTTTATTCGAGGACGTGAAGAACGATCTCCTCGGCGAGCAATTCAAACTGCTGGGGAAAGTTAATAGAAATGAAATGTTTGACCGCTTGGAATTCAACGTGCAGATCGTCGAAAAAGCAAAGCCTGAGGAAGAAATGCTGCGCTTAGAGCAGCAAGAGTCATGAGATGGTCTTTGCTGATCTGGATACGATTATTATCCTCTTTGTCGTTGCTGTCATCGCCTATTTTCTGGGAAGAATCCTGCGTGATCTGTATTGGAAAGAACAGATCGATGCCATCCGCAAAGATGCAATTAAACGCTCACGCGCCGTGTTGGGCGGCCAATTTTCTGAGCAGTTAGCGCCATTTCTGCCCGATTTCCCGTTTTCACCGACGGAATGTCGTTTCATCGGCAAGCCGGTTGACTTTATTGTATTCAAAGGAATGGATGGCAAAGCAATCGAAGAAGTTGTTTTTGTGGAAGTAAAGAGCGGGAAAGCAACATTGTCTGGTCCCGAAATGGTGTTGCGGGATGCGATTCGGGAGAGGAGGGTTTCGTGGGTAGAATTTAAAATTCCGGAAGAATTAACAAAAAGTAAAGGGTGAAAAACAAAAAAAAAATAAAAATGAGATACTAAAGCTATTATGATCAGAAACTAATACGCTGGTTTTCTCTTTCTGTAACAGTCTCGGCAAAAGACTGGTTTTCCTTCAGTTGGTTTGAAGGGTACTTCAC
Organism: Candidatus Woesearchaeota archaeon; assembly: GCA_018302605.1. GTDB lineage: Archaea > Nanobdellota > Nanobdellia > Woesearchaeales > GW2011-AR9 > JACOZP01. The sequence goes on from JAGVZN010000012.1 coordinate 25,066, forward strand.
ATTCGCTGCCACATTCGGAGCATGTTGCTTTATGCATTTCACGTGGGCCAAAGTTGTTGTTGCTGCTGTTATTATTGCTGCGGAAACCGCCGCCTTGTCTAAAGTTGTTCATATTTCTCACTCTATTGTATTTTACTCCATATCAAAAAACGTCGATCAACAGACGATTAATCCGCTGTGTTTCTAGATATGTGTATTAATTCATTTATAGTGGCACTATATAAATCTTTCTGGAAAATGTACCTATTAAGTCTATGCTGGGCGGGTCAGCCTGCCTCCTCTTGCTTTGATTGTTTTCTTGCATCTTTTGAGAACTCTATTCAGAGATGCGCGAGAATCTAACTTTTAGTCCAATAGCAACGCTCGGCAGGCCATCTCGACCCTGCCCACACAGACTCAACTAAATACATACTGGAAAATGTGGGTTTTTTTGCTCTGTCTTGAAAGCCACCCCCCTACTTTTTTCTGATGGTGTTACTCCCTCCACCAACCCCCACTAGACACCACTTTTTTCCGCCTATTTCTTCTTAAAATAACTAGCCACTCCCCACTGGTCAAGTGCGGGCAGGGTTTAAATAACTCCCCGGCTGATCAGTTTTGTCATCCATAATGGGGTGGCCCTCACCGGCTTCCTGAGAACCGAAGCGGCTGAAATAAAATGCGAAAGCAAGAGGTGTCAGAAATGAACACAACAAAACTACAACCAAAAACAAGTATTGAAACAAAAGGAGTAAAAGAAGAGCGGGAAGGCAATCTGCCTGAAAAGAAATTTCGGGCGGGAGCAATCTCCGCGACGATATGGCTAAATAAAGGTCAATTGGCCAGCGGGCTGGAGTCGGAATACCGGACAATCTCTATCGAGCGTAATTATACGGATAAAGAAGGAAAATGGCATTCTAACAACTCATTACGCATCAACGACTTGCCCAAAGCAAGATTAGTCCTGGACCGGGCCTATGAGTTCCTATTGCTTCAGGAGCAAGATCTATTTAAAGGAGGGATGTAATATGATGGCAGAACTACAATTAGAGATGAAAATGGAACAAAAAAAATTAGCGTTAACAGACTTGCCTGGTGTGGGCGCAGCAACCGCTGAAAAATTAGAAAGTGCAGGATATTATGACCTCATGGCCATCGCCGTCGCCAATCTGGGAGAATTGGTAGAAGCGTCTGGTGTATCCGAAGCCGTTGCCCGGAAAATGGTCAATGCCGCCCGCGACAGCATGAAGATGGGCTTTGAGACAGGCACAGAAGTCTTGCGTAAAAGGCAGTTCGTGTCCAAAATATCTACTGGTTCAGCCAATTTTGATACGTTGATGGGTGGCGGTTTTGAAACAGGTGCAATCACGGAGTGCTTTGGCGAATTCGGCTGCGGTAAAACACAGATCGGGCATATCCTCGCCGTAAATACACTACGAGAAGATCCCGATGCGTATGCGATCTATATTGATACCGAAAATACTTTCCGTCCCGAGAGGATCACTCAACTGGCATTAGGTGCGGGCATGGATCCAAGTGAAGTGTTGAGCCGGATCATGGTTGCTCGAGCATATAACTCCGATCACCAGATGCTTCTCTCGGAAAAAGTGGAAAGTCTGATCTCTGAGCAAAAGAAGAAAGTGCGTCTCGTTGTTGTTGATTCTTTGACTTCCCATTTTCGGGCGGAATTCATCGGCAGAGGTACTTTGGCAGAACGTCAACAGAAGCTCAATCGACACATGCACGTTCTCTCCAAGCTCGCCTCCACCCACAACCTTTGTGTCTACGTGACAAACCAGGTTATGGCCAGACCAGATCAATTCTTTGGTGATCCGACCACCGCAATCGGCGGGCATGTTGTTGCCCATGCTTCCACGTTCCGGATCTACCTCCGGAAAGGAAAGAAAGGGACGCGGGTAGCCAAATTGATCGACGCACCAAACCTGCCGGATGGAGAGGTTGGCTTTGAAGTGATCGAAGCTGGGCTGAAAGACATAGCATAAAGCCAAAATTCTTCTTTTTTTTCTTCTTTAAATTATTGTCTTTTTTGTATTTGTTTCATTCTTTCTTATTCAAATATCTCAGGACGGCTCTTGCCGTTTCTATCGCGCCAGAAGTGGCCCCGCCAACTCCACCGGCGAGGATAGCTGCACCCGTAAGAAAAGCTCCTCCCAAAGGGACAATCGGTGAAGGCCTGTTTGGTACAAATCCTTCTACCGTTGGCGCGATGGAATAAACTGCGCCTTCACAAGAATTTCCATAGCGGTCGTACGTCGCTCCGGTGTACATCGATCGGTGCAGGACATGCTGAGCTAATTCTGGGATCAGCAGTTGATCGGTGATCCCGATCATCTGATCCATATGACGATCCTTGAAAGATGCGTATTCCCCGCGCTTATCACGATCTCTCATCTCTCTGGACTTTTTGGGATTTCTAGCACGCATGACAATATCTACAAGATGAAGATCGTCGATCGGTTTCCCTTCCAGATCTTTAATCAATCCTGCGTCCGGCCGCAGTACCGTCGGAATGTTTACATAAAACACAAATTCATACGGAAAATTATGTTCATCTTCTTCTTCAATGGCTTCCGGCGAGGAAGCAAGAATATTGGCCGCGTAGCCCAATTGTGCTTTCATCTCGTGCAAAGGCAGGTCAGTCACAACGTGCGTAGCCATCAGTGACATAGACATGAGGTAAGATTCTATTTTTGTCCTATATTTTGGGGGGAGATGATCTTTAGTCAATTCCAAAAAAGATTTCTGAAGGTCACCGGCAAAGATGACACAGTCGGCCTCTAATGTAGATCTTGGTTTGCGTCCTCGTTGAAGTTCAAATTCAACGCCTTTAATCTTTCCTTCCTCAACGATCACCTGGGTGACCAGAGATCTTAATTTTACCTCTCCCCCATGCTTTTCTTCGAGCACACGGGCCAGTTCGTCATGCATTGCTTGGAAAGAATGTTCTGCAGGCGCCTGCGGCCCGCCGCCTCGCCAATAGGAAAGAAGCATCAACGAAAAAAGATTGCCGGAGCAGGTAGAGGGAGGTAATCCCACATATCCATAAAGCATGGAAAGAGTTGTTTTCAATTCTTCATTGTTGAAGAATCCATCTAAAAGGTGTTCATAAGTGTCATTGCGATGGCCAACAAATGTCGGCTTGGTATAACTAAACAAAGCAACCTGACTGAGGATTTTCCAAGGCTGGGGAAACTCGGCAATCCGCGGCGCAACTTTTTCTTCCAGCGTCCGCTTCAGCCCGATGGGCAATTCCCGCTGCTGGTCTAAATTTTCCATAAAGCGGACAAATCGGTTGATGCCTTTGCGCTCCTCCGGATATTTCTCTAAGAATGAGGCAACATTTTCTTCAAGCGTGTTATACAGAATCAATGGTTCTTTGCCGGGGGTGATAAACTGGGCAAATTGTGGTGCGGCTTCGAAGCGGCCAATTCTTTCCCAATCAACATCTAAATCAGTATATAGTTGGTGGAACGTTCCGCTTTCACCCATCTCCGAGATGGCGTGGGTCAGTTCGTAGTCGACCTGTACTTTTTGTCCATCGCGTAAAACGGGAGTGTGTTTCCAGGCCTGAGCCAGACCGCCGACGTGCTCCTGACCTTCGACGAGAATAACCTTGTAATCCGGCCGTTCTTTGGCGAGGAGATTAGCACAGACCAACCCGGCCACGCCTGCTCCGATGACAACGATCTGTTTTTTGGTCATGGCAAATGCAATAATCTCTTGGTGTCAGCATACGCTTGGCTTTCTTCTCTGCCCACCTCATCTTTCCATTATCTCTAGTATCGCCAAGCTTAGACCTTCTTTTCCAGAGGAGCTTCTTCTTTTATTATTTTCCATAGCGCAAACCATATCTTTATATAATATTCACATTTTAACGAAAAGAGAGCAAAAACCAATCAAAACAAAGACCAATCAAAACAAAGACAGTCAAACGACAGGAGGATTGATGACATGAATGAAATAGAAGTGCCAGTAAAAGAAGGAGAGACCTACGAAGTAAGTATCAATGCAGTTGGCGAGAAAGGCGATGGTATCGCTCGGGTGAAAGGATTTGTCATTTTTGTGCCTGGCGTGAAGAAAGGAGATTACGTTAAAATAAAGATTACCAAAGTTCTAGCAAAAGTTGGGTTTGCCGAGGTTGCGGAAAAGTTAGAGAAGCCCGCGCACTCTTCCAAGTTCACCACAATCAGTAAAGAAGAAATGGAACAGGGACGTGGAGAGTCAGAAGCAAAGTATGAGGATACGGAAGATTTTGGTGAAGAAGAGTAATCATGAAGCGGCTGTTTGTGGGAATCTCTCTTCCAGGAGATGTGAAAGAGAAGATTGCCGTTTTTTCTCATAAAGTAAAAGAAACAGAAGGAGAATTTCGTTTTGTTTCAGCGGAGAATCTTCACATCACTCTTTCTTTTTGGGGAGATGTTGAGGAGGGGAATATTAGTTTTGTCGTGGAAAAATTAACTTCTGTATTGGCCCATCACGGAACGGTCAAAATCGATGCTATCGGCGGCGGCGTTTTTCCCACCGCGGGGAGAATCAATGTGGTCTGGGTAGGATTAAAGAATGGGGCGCTAACAGATTTGATCAAAAAGATCAATGCAACTCTATCAATCAATGCCGGCCACGAAGAGGAAACCCCTCACGTGACCATAGCTCGGGTGAAATCGGGAAAGAATAAAGAGAAAATCAGAGAAGTCGTGGAACGGTTCAAACATTTTGACTTTGGCACGTTTGTAGCGGACAGGATTACTTTGTACGAAAGTAAATTGACTTCCGCGGGGCCGGTCTATCATATTGTGAAAGAGGTCGGATTGGTCAAATAGTAATGGGTATTTGTTGAGCTTTTCCGGCAGGCCGTGCGTGAGAGCAGAATTCGGCAGGGATATTTTCTGCATCTCGTTATGAACCAGAAGATTTCCGCACCAAGTTAGGAGTAAAACTTCTGCGGCTGTACTTCTTGGCCTTGTCGTCAGCTAAACAAATACATTGGCTACAACAATCTTTATAAAATCCTCTCTTTCATTCATTCTATGCTGCTCCCTACATTGGATCTTGGCAATGAGCCCTCTCATTCGACTTCTAGAAAGATGTTAGACTCTCTCGGGGAATACACGTTTGTCAACTGGGGTTCTGTAGAACGTAGTTTCATTCCTCTTGCTTCATTCGGATTCTTTGATTGTAGTGCTCTCGCGGCATTCTACGGGGATTGTTCGGGTAGTCTTGCTCACGTCAAACATGATTATTGTGTTCCCGATCGCGTGTTGTTAGAACAATATCTTGAGAAATTGGTTGATTCTTCTAACTCTACTTGTTTTGTTGCCGCTAATAGTGAATCGCGTATTGAGTTGATTGTCCGAACTGCAGGAGAGAGGGGAGCAAAAATAGGGGGTTCATTTATCTTCTCGGATCACGTTGGTCCTAAACCGAAAGATATAATTGTCTTCCCCCACATTCGGCAAGTAAGAATTTATTCTACAATGGGAGTAGAAATACGAACAGTGTAAAGCTCTTAATCATTTAACCTCCCAAAACTATTTAAACTTTCTTCCTTTTATAATCAAAGAGGTGCTTCGATGAGTAAATACGTGGTCTGGTTTAAAGATCTGGAGAAAGATTCTCTGCCCGTTGCCGGCGGCAAGGGAACAAATCTAGGGATTATGTATAAACTAGGTTTCCCCGTTCCCAACGGTTTCTGCGTGACAGCACAAACATATCAAGAATATCTCGATCGAACCAGTATCAAAGAGAGGATCAGGGAACTGTTAACAGGCTTAGATAAAGAAGACACGAGCCGCCTGCAGCAGACTGCGGCACAGATCCAGGAATTGATCGTTTCGACTGCGATTCCCGAAGATCTCGCTGAGGAAATAAGAGATAATTATGAGCTTCTGGGCGCAGACCAGCACAAAGCTTCGGAAATTGTCCAGGCGAAAGACGTGTTCGTCGCCGTGCGCAGTTCAGCCACGGCGGAAGACCTGCCCGAAGCAAGTTTTGCCGGACAGCAGGCAACGTATCTTAATGTACGGGGCAAAGAGAATGTCGTCGGGGCTGTCCTTGCCTGCTGGGCTTCTCTGTATACCGCCCGGGCGATCTATTATCGCCAGAAAAACAATTTTGACCATATGAAAGTCCTGATTTCTGCTGTAGTACAAAAGATGGTCGATGCCGAGAAATCAGGGATCATGTTTACGATCAATCCGGCAACCAATAACCCGAATGAGCTTGTCATCGAGGCCATCTACGGACTGGGGGAACTGATTGTCGGCGGGGAGATCAATCCGGACATGTACCTTGTCGATAAACAGAAACGCGAAATAAAGAAGATTGAAGTACGCAAGAAACAATTCGGTTTATTTCGCAATGAAGACGGCGAAAATGAACGGCAGGACATTCCTTTGGAGGAACAGAGCCGCCAGGTATTAAATGATGCCGAGATCAAAGAGTTGGCCCGGCTTGGGCGGAAATTGGAAGACCATTACGGAAAACCACAAGACGTGGAATGGGCCGTGGAACGGGGGCAGTTATTTCTGGTGCAGACCCGTGCGGTGACGACGTTCAAGCCAACCGTCTGTGCTTCCGAGACAGAAGTGTGCGAAGAAGAAGGTAAGATCCTGCTGCGGGGCGAGACCGCTTCTGGTGGCGCGGCTTGGGGAGTGGTGAAAATCGTCGAGGATATCTCCGCGTTGGGAAAAGTGCAGAAAGGAGATATTCTGGTGACAAAGATGACTACGCCCGACATGGTCCCGGCAATGCAGCGGGCGGGGGCGATCATCACGGACGAAGGCGGGCTTACCTGCCACGCCGCTATCGTTGCCCGTGAGATGGGAACGCCGTGTCTTGTTGGAACAGAACATGCTACAGAAATGTTAAAAGATGGACAGACAGTGACGGTGCATGCTTCACGAGGAATTGTCTATGCCGGAAAAGTAGAAGTCGTCAGAGAAAAGATGTCCACAATTCTTACACCTTCTCATCCCGATCATGATGCGCTGGTTACTGCTACAGAGATAAAAGTCATTCTGGATCTGCCCGATCTGGCTGAGCATGCTGCGGCAACTGGCGCCGACGGCATCGGCTTAGTCCGTCTGGAGATCATGATTGCCAATGGGGGAATTCATCCAGCAGAATATGTCCGTAGTGGAAAAGAACAGGATTATAATCGGTTACTCAAAGATGGTATCCGAAAGATTGCCCAAGCCTTTGCCGGCAAGCCAGTCTGGGTGCGCTGTTCCGATTTGCGCTCTGACGAATACCGCCGCTTACGTGGCGGGGATAAAGAACCGCGGGAAACCGATCCGATGATCGGCTGGCATGGAATACGCCGTCTGCTGGATGAACCGGCAATTCTTCGCGCTGAATTTCAAGCGGTACGTGATCTGCATTATGAAGGATTAAAGAACATCGGCGTGATGCTGCCGTTTGTGATCCGAGTAGATGAACTGCGCCAGGCAAAAGAAATGATGCGTGAAATTGGTCTTGAACCCGTGAAAGCGATTGAGTTTGGGGTGATGATTGAAACGCCCGCTTCCTGCTGGATCATTGAGGAATTATGTCGAGAAGGGCTTAGTTTCGTGTCTTTTGGCACAAATGACTTGACGCAGCTGACCTTGGGCATAGATCGGAATAATCAGAAAATCGCTTCTTTATTTGATGAGATGCATCCCGCCGTTCTGGGTGAAATCGCCAAAGTAATTAAAGTCTGCAAGAAATACTGCGTGAAGACGTCCGTCTGCGGCCAGGCGGGATCACGACCAGAGATGGCTGAGTTTTTAGTTCATCAAGGGGTTGATTCTATCTCGGCTAATGTTGATGCAGTGGACGAAATTCGGCGTGTTGTGGCAAGGGTAGAGAAGAGATTGATGCTTGATGCGGAAAGGAAGAAAGGTTGATTACGGGGAGTCATCTCTGCTGAATTTTATTTCTGCTTTTTTCCAATATGCTTCTGGCGACCGCAGTTCTTCCGCAGTGGGTGTATTAACAATGAGATAGTCAATACCCCTGCTTCCAAACCGGTCAATGATTGGTTTGACAAACTGAAAGCCTTGTTCGTATTTTCTGCCACCATATTCAAAATCGAGGTCGGGATAGATCCTTTTCTGAACGTAGACGGCAATGCCTTCTACTACAGTTACAAAAGCCATCACTTCTACTTTATTTCGTAAAAGGTCGTTGAGTTCTCTATCAGAAGGTATCCAATCTCTTCCCATTAGTTCCTGTCCGCGTTTGTCGGTATAGTAATGGCTGAGTTCATGGCTGACGATTACTCTTGCTTCTGCTGTTTTTCCCCACGTTAATATATGGATGAGCAACTCATCGATGCTTCTCTCCGGTGTCCTCAATACACCACTGCGGAGATAGATCGTATCCTCATCTTGGTTATATCGTCCAAAAGAACATGATCCGAAGCCGTCTAATATGGAGATAGTATCTTCAGGGAGCTGGTAATGAAAAGTTGGTCTTCCCGGGTATCGTATACCAAGGCTGTCTTCCTGTTCTTCGATAAGATCATCAACATGCTTTTCCACGTATTCTCGTACGCTACGGCTTTCCGTTTTGGAATAAAGATAAAATGTCACGGGACTTGTGATGTAGGAAAAGAGAGCAATTCCTGCTGCTGTGAAAATACCAGCGATCAGTCTTTTTGTGATCTTTGATTGCTTTTCAGTCATGATTTACTCCTCAACGGTATCCTCATGAACTTCTTACATTCAAAACAGGAAATGATGACTTTCCCCCCCCGCGTTCGGATGCGGGAATTGACACCCGGCTGGAGATAGGCATAGCAATGCTTGCAATAACGGCGCTTGTAGTGCCGCGGCAGGCGCAATTTTACTTTCATCGCGATCTTTCGGGCGAGAGCGACGTATCTATTAGCTCGCTCTTTGTCTTTCAAAAAAACAGCTGCGGCAAGTTTGAATAAGCGATCAATCTGCTCGTGGGCAATTACTTTCTGCTTCTCTTTAGACACTCTTGGCCGGGTCATATTTCAGATGGAAGACAACAATTCTTATAAATCTTCTTTTACTTCTTCCCTAGATGAGAAGAGGACGACC
>JAGVZN010000005.1 GCA_018302605.1 Candidatus Woesearchaeota archaeon
CCCTGGGAAGTGAAAGGAGAGATTAATTATGATCAACTGATGGCCGAATTTGGTCTCAAGCCATTTTCCCCGCTGCCTAAAGCATTTAGGGAGATGGTCTTATTCAGAAGGGGCCTGATCTTCGCACAGCGTGATTTTGAACGGATCAGCGCGGCGATGAAAGCAAAGAAGCCGTTTGTGGTGATGACCGGCCTGATGCCGAGCGGCAAGTTTCATTTTGGCCATAAAATGGTGGCGGATCAATTGATTTTCTATCAGAAATTGGGGGCAAAAATCTATCTGACGGTGGCGGATGTTGAAGCATATAATTCCCGTAATCCTCATCTAAAGGAATTGCATGAGACCGCAGTGAAAGAATATCTGACAAATTATGTCGCACTGGGGTTGGACTTAAATAAGTGTGATTTTTATTTTCAATCGAAACGTTCGACGGATGGAAGAAAAGCGAGCGCCTATTACAGCCTCGCGGCGATGCTTTCCCGTCACGTGACGTTTAATGAATTTAAAGCAATTTATGGCGAAGTTTCTCCCGGCAAGATGGTCTCTGCGTTATTGCAGGCAGCAGATATGCTCCATCCCCAACTGCCCGAATTTGAAGGAACCTGTCCGGTGATTGTTCCTGTTGGCGCGGATCAGGATCCTCATCTACGCCTGGCACGCGATTTATCGCAACGGTATAAAGAATGTGAGTTTATCCAGCTCAGCTCGACCTACCACCAATTCCTCCCTGGACTGAAAGGAGGAAAGATGTCTTCTTCCGATCCAACATCGTATCTTGCGTTAACTGATTCTCCAGAAGAAGCGGCGATGAAAATTAAGAAGTATGCCTTTTCTGGCGGACAGCCAACGATTGAAGAACATCGGGCAAAAGGAGGCAATCCTGATGTTGATGTTTCATTCCAAATGCTGCGCTACGGCATGGAGCCGGATGACGCAAAGCTGAACAAGATATTTAATGATTACAAATCCGGAAAGTTACTCACGGGAGAATTAAAACAGATTTTAATTGAGAAGATAACAACATTCTTGGAAGAACATCAACGGAAGCGTGAGGCTGCTCAGAAGCAAGTGGTAAAATTTATAAACTAAAAGATATTCATTGGAATAGAGAGGAAAGAGAAGATGGCAAAGCGAAAAAAGAGGCAGGCACGACGTTTTTCAAGAAAGAAAGCAGTACAAAAATCTCCCCAAAGATGGCATGCCCTGCCGCTGAAAAGTAGTTTCATGGCCGCATCAATTCTTGGTTTTCTGATTACTGTATATCTCATTTATCCCGAAAGCCCTGATTACGGCCTGGCGTTTATGGTCGTTTTTAGCGCAATGTTTATCGCTTCGTTGATCAGCATGACACGAGCGCCGATGGTGGAATAGATGGTATTACAATGGAAATTTCCGGCAAAAAAAGTACAATTTTTACGGATTGAGTTAGTAACCGTAGGATTGCTTGGACTGCTCATCCTCATCCTGACCTATTTGCAATTCACTGATCTGCTGTTTGCGTTTATGTTCACAGTCATCTTCCTGGGGATTTATGCAATCTTAAGCTATCTCTCCCAACTGATCCGCTTGGTAGAACACCAATATCAGGTGACCGCAACACATTTTGAGGTGCTGCGCAAAACACGATTCAAGACCAAGAAAGAGAAAGTAGCACTCAAAGAGATCAAGCATCATAAGCTAGACCCTCTTTTTTTAGGAGGATATCTGGTCAGCAAGCATAAGCGCCATTCATTATATTTTAACACGAAGAGAGAGTTGAAAGAATTTGAGCGCTTCCTGAAGAAACAGGGAAAAAGATGATTAGGAAAGAAATCCATTCGTTTCTTTGTGAAGATTCTGCTCCTCAAATGTATTTAACGATATTTCTGTTTCCAATGCCAATTCCTCTCCAATAATAGATCAAGATTAATTTCTTTCAGTGAAGTTATAAAATGAATACCCGGGGGGAGATTAGAGGATGTAAGATCTTGATAAGCATGGAGATATTTCTCTGTTTCAGCTGCAAACGAACGAGCCGCTTCTTCATTGATTACCCTCTCACATTTCCAATATTCTTCAGGCCACGGTCTAATTATGTATTGATGATGGATGCACTCATGAAGCAGCTTTTCCATAAAATCTTCGACTGAACTGGTATCTTTAATCACGACGAAAGCTAGCCCTTTATGACCTGAGAGATAGGCACTACCCCCCATTTCCCAATCGGTGCAAGAGAAAATACCAAATAACCCTCTATGGTCAGTCCGGAGAAGCATATCCCGAAAAGCCGTATAGGTAAATGGCTCCTGACGTATGGCTACCTCAGCATCGAGCGAGTCATTTATTGCTTTGATCATGCTTCCCATCAAATTTATCTTTAGCCAGGCTTTCTTTCCAAAAGACAACATGTGATGCCCGTTTCTCAAATAAAGCAATGGCCAGCTTGGTACGGATGAGGTCTTCATTGATGCCATGCTTGATCGCTAACATTCGGGCTTCCCGCAAGGCTTCATCCATCAGCTGGAAATTCTCCTGTTTGCAGCACTCTTCGGCCTGCCGTTCTTCTTCTTCAGTAAGATATACCTCTTCCCAGAGAGGATAGCTGCTCCCCTGGATCGTCCGAGGAAAGGTTTTGGAGAAAGCCATGGAAAGCAAAAGAAAAATGGGTATAAAAAGATTTATATGATTGATTAGTTTTAAGAGAATGATGCCCGTAAAAAAAAGTGGAAACGTGGAGAATAAACTGCTCCGGGAAGAAGAAAAAATTGAAGAATTGGAGCGAAAACAGCTAGAGAGCCTAAAAGCCCTGCGGGAAGAGGTGAGAAAAGATGTTGGACCACATCCACTGACCAGAATCACCCGAGCAGATATTGTGCGCAGTTTTATCGGCGCATTGATCGGGACGGTAGGCCATTTCGCGTTCTTCTATGGAGTTGAGCTGGCAGAAAAGATCTCTCTGATACGGGCAACGGCGTTGTATATCTTAGCCGCCGTGGTCGCATTCTTCTTCATGTACTACTCCGGCTTCCGAAAAGTGAAAGAAATCAAAATCATGCGTTTCATCCCGTTGCGGGTGGTAGTTGTCTATGTCATCTCACTGATCGTGGTGGTCGGAACTCTCTTTATTTTTGGGTTTATTGATGAACCTAGTTCATTTGGACATATCTATAAAGTTGTCTCGACGACGTTGATCCTGGCGGTGTTGGGAGCAAGCACGGCAGACATCTTGGGAAAAGGATAAAATGGCTCTTGCGGATATTATTAAAGGAAGGGAAAGAGTGTTTGCATTAGTGGCTCAGGGAATTGAGAATGTATTAGCCGCGCTCAGCGCTCGAGGCGTAGAGATAGATGAAGGGATCAGAACAAGAATAAAACGCCTAGCTGGATCTCTTCAAGCTCTCGACGACGGCATTCCCGCGTTGCAAGCGAGCGTTAAAAGAGCAAAGCTTGATAACCAGAAAGAAAAAGAATTTCTTGCCGCGCTGGGTTCTGAAAGTCGGAGAATGAAACAGTTAACACAGAGTTTGAGAAAAGCGTTGAATGATCAGAGCGATTCTACTTTAGGTGAAATTGCCCGAGGGGTAAGAGAACTCAGAGAAGTCCTGATTGGCCAGGAGCTCAGAGTGAAGAAGATAAAATAGTTTTCAACGGCACAATCCGTTTTCAACCATCATCTAGAAAAAGTCATCCTGGCTATTGACCGCGGCGAAAACCAGCCGTATTCTTTTCCACAGAACCAGCCATTTAGGCTTATTGTTTTCGCACCTGTTTCTGGAAATCGCTCCCCGCGGTCAATCTTAAAGCCAGGCGGACGACTTTTTCTACTAAGTCATTTTCAACGCTATTCTTATAAAGGAATTTCCCTCTTCAGAGGTCATGCCCTCGTTCTGGAGACATGTCAATCAGGTGCTGAAAGAAGCGCAGATCGTTATTGAAGTGCTTGATGCGCGATTAGTTGACGAAACCAGAAATATTGAAATTGAAGGAAAAATCAGGCGGTTGAACAAGATGATTATTTATGCGGTCACCAAGTGTGATCTGGTAAAGATTGATGAGCTGAAAATGAAGATTAAAGATCTGCAACCGAGCGTCTTTATCTCGAGCCGTGAACATCTCGGAACAACGATCTTGAAGAAAAAGATCTTAGAACTGTCGCAAGGAGAGCCGGTTGTCGTTGGTGTTGTGGGGTATCCCAATGTGGGGAAATCCTCGTTGATCAATGCGCTCGCCGGGCGCGCGGCAGCCAGGACATCGGCAGAGAGCGGCTTTACGAAAGGCATGCAGAAAATCAAAGTCGGCCCGAAGATTACTTTGCTGGATACACCCGGCGTTCTTTCAAAGATGGAAAAAGACACCGCAAAGCAGGGGAAGATCGGAGCGATAGATTATGCCAAAATTAAAGACCCAGAGATGGCGGCATTGCGCTTGATTGATGATGAGAAAGAGGCAATCAAAAAGCAGTATGCGATTACAGAAGAGGATGGAGAAGAGATCCTCGAACGATTGGCGGTAAAATGGAGGAAGCTGCAAAAAAGAGGAACCCCCGATCTGGAGGCTGCTGCCCGTCAATTGTTGAAAGAATGGCAGACCGGAAAATTACGAAGATGAGAGAATTAACTGTTGTAGAAGCGAAGGAACTGATCCGAAAAAATCGAAATAATCCTCGGTTCGTGATTCTCGATGTCCGAACGCCGGAAGAATTTACAGAAGAGTATCTGCCTGGGGCATTGAACATTGATATTTACGCTGATGATTTTGAAGAAAAGATTGCTGGCCTGGATCGAATGGGAACCTATCTTGTGTATTGTAAATCTGGGGGGAGAAGCCGGGCGGCAGTGGAATTGATGGAAGAGCTTGGCTTTAGAAACGTCTATAATGGGGTAGGCTGGATGTTTTAGGGGGGGAGAAAAGAATTGATACCAAACAGAGAATGGAAGCAGACCGCTGACTTTGTCTACAGAGCCCCAACACCCACAATCTTTTTAAACCATCGCTTTCTTCTTCCAAATACAATCTAACGAGGTGTGATCTATGGGATCTTTACAAAAATATGCAGATAAGTATAAAAATTGGCTTTATGTCGTGTTCCGCGTGCTTGTGGGAGGAGTATTCTTTATCCACGGAGCGCAAAAAGTGTTTGGCTGGCTAGGAGGACAGAAAGTGCCGGAAATGCTCAGCCTGATGGGAGCAGCAGGATTAATCGAGCTTTTGGGAGGATTGCTGGTTGTTTTAGGCCTCTTTACGCGATTAACAGCATTAGTGAGCGCCGTGGAAATGCTCGTGGCTCTGTTTATGTTCCATCTCCCAAGTGGCTGGAATCCTTTACTGAACAAAGGAGAGGCAGCGTTACTTTTCTTTGCCGCATTCTTGGTACTATTCGTCTACGGCAATCAGAAATGGAGTCTTGAACAGAAACTCTTAGGAAAAGAGACGTTCTAAGATTTTTCTTTTTTTATTTTTTTATCTTCTAAACAATCTCTGTTGAGCCAACCGTAGACCATCTGTCATGAACTTAGAATCGGTGCCGTCTCCGCAGCTAAACTCTTTCAAAAATATCCCCAGATTCTGACGATCTACACACGATCCGCTGCGGACAAAATCCCATTGTTCAGAATGAATTGGAGAAAACGTTTTTTCAAATAGTTCTAAATGGGGGGTTTTGCGATAAAGAAACTGGCCGGAAGGGGCATAAGAATCATCTCGAAGCTGATCGTAGGCGAGGAGAGGAATCCCTCGAAACTCACGTACTCCTGATCGAAGAAGAGTGTAAAGCTTATGTCGTTTCTTCTCCGACGGTAGGGCGAGAAGCTCCTCTGCCATTTCCGCAGCAAGTCCCATGCGAACGAGTGCAGTATAGCCTCGCAAGGAATAAATATTATTCTGTGAATGAGGATTGTATCTGCTTCCTTCCAAGATGATATAACTATCCCAATCAGTGGGTGAACGATCACCAACGGTGACTATTGTTGCATGACCCTGCTCCGAAACGGGTGGAATAACGATGATAGAATTAAAATCGATCAATTCGGCACATCCACCGCGCTCACTCCCTGCGCCCGACCACTCGTATGCGGGGATCTGCAGATCGCAATCGTGAATTGGAGATCCGATAGTGGTGAGAAGATCAAAAGAATGGTGGAGGATCTCACGTGCAGTAAGAGGGTATTCTTGATCAGGGGTTAGGGGATGTTTATAGGACACAGAATTGCTTTCTCGTTAGGAATTATTTAAATGATTGTATGGCACAAGCTATAGACTCCAAACTCACCTCTTATCATATTTTTCTTCAAACAACTGCAATAATCTCTCTGCCATCTTCCCGCCAATTCCCTCTACCTGCATCAATTCTGTTCGGTCTGCGTTGACAATATTCTTCAACGAGCCAAAATGCTCCAAGAGTTTAGAGGCATTTACTGGTCCGATGGCCGGCAGAGAGGAGACGATGAATTCCAGCTGTTCTTTCATTGAACGCGGCTTACGATCATGATAGGAAAAATCCCTTCCTTTATCCTGTTCGCGCTTGGCCATCACTGCCAGAAGAGCAGCGGTATCCTGAGGATTTTTGGTGGAAAGAAGGGGGATATTGAAATCCAAAGCAAGCGACGCAATCATCCCGCGAACAGCATTGGGATGGATGTTGCGGACGGAATAAAGATCTTCTTCACCTTCAATGATGATTACGGCTTTGGTAAAATTCTGTTTTAATTCGCGAGCCTGATCGAGGAGACGACCATCAATAATTGAAGCGACGAAATCGGGGACTTTCTTCAGTTCGACGCCAACAGTTCCAGAGATGACATAATCAGCAGAAACGAGCTGCGTGGTCTTGACGGAAATGCCCAGATCAATCAACTCTTTAACGACTCGATTACTTTTCTCCCGGTGGTCGGCAAGAACGGCAACCAGCGTTTCAGGCGGAATGTATTGTTTCAGTGTAGAACTCCGATCATCCTGAGTATTCTGATTGTTTTGTTTGCCAAAAAAGGCGAACTCTTTTTTAAGAATCTCTAAATTACGATACATCCGTTTTTCTTTATGATGGGAAGCCCAGCGATAGACCTCATCACGGGTCTTGCTGGTCATCAGGATCGTGACTTCTCCTTGTTCCAGCCGGCCAGTTCGGCCCCGCCGTTGGATGGAACGGATGGCGCTGGGGATCGGCTCGTAGAAAATGACTTTATCCACTTTAGGGATATCCAGCCCTTCTTCGGCAACAGAAGTTGCAACGAGGATGTTAAAATCTCCCGCGCGGAAGCGGTTAAGAATCTCTTTTTGCTCTTTCTGCGAGAAGCCGAGACCATTCTTTTTCGCCTGTCCGACAAAAATGTGGCTGGAGATGCCAGAAGCCATCAGCTGCTGGACGATGATCTCCGCAGAATCACGAAATTGAGTAAAAATGATGATTTTGGCGTTACTATGATGAGCAATCTGTTCGGCAACCAGTTCCTGAAGTTTATGTAGCTTTGGATGTTTGACTTCTTTTTGGATAAGTTCCTCAATCTGAAGGACAGCCATCTTGAAATGAGGATCCATAATCAAGTTTTGTACAGCTTTAACTTTGGTGGTTAGTGCTTCCTGCTGAAGCCTGTTTACGTAAGTGTACAGAGAAACAATACCCTGCGTTTCCAGCAATTCCAGGGCGTGATCTACTTTGAGTGCTTCCGCGAGAAGCGAAACGGAACGCATCACTTCAAAGTCACGCTCCCCTGAAGCAAGACGTTTATGCAACTCGGCTTGGATTGCCAGCAATTCTGATTTGCGGAGATCTGGCGATCGAACATAGCCTTTATTCTGGACTTCCAGAAGTTTGCTCTTTTTGCAGTCGGAGAGCAGTTTCTGGATTTTCTGAAATTCAGGAGGGAAGTCCACGGCAACCCAATTTGTTTCGACGTGCTGGACATACGGCTTGACATCTGGATCTTTCTCCGTACGGACTTCGACCCGCTCGATATACAGATTCTGGCAGACCTCTTTGATCTTTTCCAAATCACTGCCGGGAGAAGCCGTGAGAGCAAGAATACGGGGATATCGCGCTAATTTTTCGTATTGCTGGGCTAGCCAGACATAGGCATATTCGCCGGTAGCGTGATGCGCTTCGTCTAAGACCAGCAGGGAGACATCCTCTAATCTTATTCTTCGATTGATCGCGTCGTTTTCCAGCCCCTGTGGTGTGCTGATGACGATCTGGGCTGTCTTCCACAATTGGGCACGTTTTTCCGGCGGGATGCTGCCAGTGAAGAGGGCAATATTTTCTGGGGGGATTTCTAGGTGTTTGCGAAAGGTCTCGACGTGTTGTTCACAGAGCGGTTTGGTGGGGGCAAGAAGAAGAATTTTTGATTGGGGATAGTGATGGAGGCGTTGGACAGCAAGGAGCAGGGCGAGGGCGGTTTTCCCCAAACCGGTGGGGAGGACAACTAATGTATTCTTGCCGGCAGCAGTGCCTAAAATCGTTTGCTGGTACAGGCGGGGGGTGAAGTCACGGAGCATTTGGAATATTGGGCTGATGATGTTCAAGAGTTTAGGTTTTGCCATATGGGTATAAATTAATGTGGTCTCGATCTTAGAATGACCGAGGAGTGGTTGAACATCTGTAACGGCATAGCCATTCTCTAAGAGATGGGTAGCAAAAGAATGGCGAAGAGTGTGAGGATGGACGTTCTTTTTAATGTTTGACTGTTTTAATGCTTTCTTGATAACCATTCTAACTGTTTGTGTGCTCATTCTTTTTCTATTATTGGAGAAGATATAATCTTCAGAGAGCAAATCATGAGTCCATTCTGTTAAATAATCTCTTACACTTTTGGCAATCACAAATATGCGATCTTTATTTCTTTTGCCACTCCTAACCCAGCCATAGTTTTGATCAAGTTGCAGGTCTTTTACTTTAAGATTGAGTAATTCACTAACTCTTAATCCCGCAGAATACATCAGAGTGATCATGAGAAGATGTTTTTTGTTGGTAATATATTCTAAAAAACATTTTGTTTCTTCTTGCGTCAAAAATTCAGGGAGTCTTTGAGGTGTTTTAATGTAGCGTATATTCACAGTCAAAGTTCTTCCTAACACTTCTTCGTAAAAAAACTTCAAAGCATTGAGATGGACGTTGAGAGTATTTCCCGGAGAATTTCGTTCTAATAATATTAGACAATGTTTTTCAATATCATTTTTAGTCACTTCGAATGGGGCTTTGTGATATATTCGGAGAAATTTTGTAACAACAAAAGTATATGTAGAGATAGTTCTCGGGCTCAATCCCCGTAAAAAGCATTTTCGACGAATTAGTTCTGGAACATCCATTCTCACTCAAAATAGCCACTCCCTTAAAAAGGTAATTCGCACTTGACCAGTGGGGAGTGGGACATAAATGTCATGGTCACTGGAATAGGTAGTAACTACTTATCTATTTGTGGTAATCAAAATTTTGCCATAACAGGTCCTATAAGCACAATATTTCCCAGACTTTGCTTATAGGGAGTTAAGCTTAATTATTACTCACCTTAAAGTTCATCATTCTTCCAAACTTTAAGCTTCCGTCATAACTCAAAAAGAATATTGTTTCGTGGCGCTTCCACTTCGTTCCCAGCTACTCAACATAATCCTTTTGGTTTTCGCTCCTTTTATTGTCTTCGACATAATTTCCGCAAAAACAAGCCTAACATCATTAAACTCAATTGAGAAAGAGGGCTAACGACTAATAGGGGGACATTTCTAAACGACGAACGAGGGGGAGTTCCTAATACATTTACCCAAACGTCAAAACTCTATCAGATTCTTCAACCAATTTTAACATATCTTCCATTGCAGAAACAGGGCATATATTGCTTTCTTCTTTTCCTCTTATTTTCAGGCAAGTTCCACAGGCAAGAATAATCCCACTATTTTTTACGAATTTCTTAATTGTACCTTCAAGCAGCGGAAATTTTGCATCTTTTACGCTTTCAACCTCAACCCCTTTCCCAAGAAGAAATACTTTCACAGAATGTTTTTTGCTA
>JAGVZN010000027.1 GCA_018302605.1 Candidatus Woesearchaeota archaeon
AATCCCATTAATTCACAGTTACTATAAATGCCCCGCAGCTGTTGCCAACAGGCAACTCACGAACGCAGTGACTTGACTGCTGCGGTTGGGATTTTTACTCATCGCTACGGAAAGATTGACGATGAGATCGTGTATGAACTTCTCACGGAGCGGCTGAGTGATTTTGAGAAGATTGTGCAGGCGATAGAAAAATGGCTTTCTTCTGAAAAGCGGGCTGATGGCTACACTGTTCGGAAACGGTAATTTTATAAACTTTGAATATCTACATTACGCAGAGAGGTGAATGATTGATGTCTGTTGCTAAGAAAACATTGTTGCTTGTTCTGGTGCTGATGGTTTTGTCTTCTCTTGTGGTTGCAGAATATACTGTGACAGCCGTGACCATTTTTGGGGATTTCACTGAAAAAAAAACAGAAACATTTGATGTTAAATCGGAGGCTGTCTATCAGTTTAGTGTCTTGAATAAATTGCATAGTTTTCAGATTTTTTTTCGTGAGGTGGTTTATCAATCTGGCGATTTAGGTAATGGCCCCGCCGGGCAGCAGGACCCAGGTAACATCCAATTCTACCTCGATGGTATGTTAATAGCTACGGGCGGAAAAGGGTCGAATTTACTAACAGCGACGCCTTTGGTCAATGACGTTCCCATCACTTTCAAAGTTGAACAGGATTCACAATTATCTCAGAAAAAGGATGTTCTCCAAATATCCTCCAATGGCATTACTCAACCTATTTTTCTGAAAACATTTTTTCCAAAGAAGATCCCTTTTCCTTCAATTATTCTTGAACTGGATAAACCCCAGACCGCTACGTTTACACGCCAGTTTACGGGAGGACTGAATGGGGATGGAAGCACGATTACTGGTACTCTGGATGGGGCTGTTAGGAGGGTAATGGTTGGGGCTGTTCCTTTTACAATCTACGTGGGATCTACCGATGGTAAGGCTGGTTCATCTGGGGGGTATTTTCCTTCAGTGACTCTCGGACATCACGTTTCGAAGAATACATTTTCTCCCGAAGATACGATGCTGTTTTCTACTACCACTAATGTCCCTATTACCGTTGGTGGTACGGCGGGGGAGGCAATAATAACCCGCAATGCGAAGCAGTATCTCTTTACATTTCAGCTGATAAAGAATGAGTTGATTAATCAAAAATATCCAGTGATACAGGCAAAAATCAGCGTCAAAGAAGTAGCTGTTGCCGTTGAAGACGTTAAACCAGAAGCAGCCGATGTCGCCGTTAAACAAGATCTCGGTCTTCCCGGTACAAAACTCCCCGACAATGATTTAGATGTCGACAGTCCCGGCGGAGTTGATGGTGATCTTTTCGATGGCGGTGTTCCGGGCGATCTGAACGGTGATGGCCTAGTCAATGATGCCGATGTACAATGGATTAAGCAAAATCCTCAAAAGATGTGGGAAGAAAAATTGAAAAGCAATATCTTCAATCTCAATAATCTGATCAATGCAATGATCAAGAATTGGTCAGAAAAAGAATTGAACAAAAGATAATTTATAAAAGATAAAGAATTGCCCAAACGATAACTTTATAACCAATAAAAAATTACTATTTAAAAAAGGTGGTGTCATGACAGTACAACCAGCAAAATCCGCAGTACGTTCTTCTAAATCGCAACCTTCGACTGCTGTTCCCGTCATTCAGCACAAAGGGCGGATGATCGGGCTGATCATCTTTGCCATCGTTCTCGTTGCCGGAATTGCCGCCGTACTATTATATGGCACAGAATTTGCTGGAAAGGCTGTTGCTCTTGCCCCGGAAACGCTGAAAGTTGGTGAAGCGGGCATTCCAATCAAAGCAGGAACGACGATGAAAGTTGGGGAAACACAGGATATGACTGTCTATGCCAATCTTGGCGAGGGTGATGCCTACGGCTTCCGTTTTCTGCTGAAGTTTAATCCTAAGATAATTCGAATTGCTGACAAAGATATTGTCAACGCACTTGATGGTATCACTTTGTTAAGTGTCAAGAGTTCCCAACAAGGCGGTTTTATGGTCTTGGAAGTCGTCGGAATGTCTACTCTGCTGAACAAAGAGGGAAAACCGCTGAAAACACTGCGTGAAGTCGGCTCTGTCACCAAGAAATCACTTGTGCCTCTCGTCAAGATCAACAAGGTCAGTGCTTTAAACTCAGGTTTGTCTGGTTTGAGTTTTACCGTGTTTGAAGTGTATGATAAGGATACAAACCTGAATCTGATCACCAAAAAACAGCCGCAGATTGCATTTTATGTCGGCGCTGCGCCGGTTGCCAAGTTGGGGGAAGGGGCGGCGTGTCAGAACAATGCGCAATGTGTGAGTAAGTTGTGTGAGGGTGGCGTGTGTGTGGCTTTAGTTGGTGAAGAACCACCAACAGATCTGCCTCTCAAAGCGGTCTGCATTAATGATGCCAACTGTCAGAGTGGCTATTGCGCCGTGCCATTAGAAGCAGGTAGTCCAAGTATCTGCTGTCCGGCAAATACTTGTCATGATAACACTGGTAATGTTGCTTTAGTCTGCGCTGGAGATGGAGCAATCTCAGGGAATAAACAAGCAATCTGTAACTCTGGGGTCTGGGAACCAAATCCAGGCGCAGTCGCTTGTATGGATACAGATAATGGGTTAGATGTCGATAAGAAGGGGATAGTGACTTTACCTGACGGCAGCAAGTCCACCGATTACTGTACTTCTGATTCTGAAGTGAAAGAATATTATTGTAACGCTGCTGGTGCTGTTACCAATGGAAATATAGCTTGTCCGAGTGGTAAGTCTTGTAAAGACGGCGCTTGTCTTGCGGTTGCGCCACCAGTAACCGACGCAAAAACACTAGCAGATACGGATGGGAACGGGTGCTTATCTTTGAGTGAATATAATAAGTTTAAAGAGGATTATAAGAATAATGTAAACGGCATTCAGGAAAAAATTACGTTATCCCAATATAATAAACTTAAAGAAGATTACAAGAATGGTGTAGGTGGTATCCAATGTTAATGACTAAAAGAAATATTATCGGGAAAATAATCCTGATCACATTATTAACAATGATGCTTTCATTAAGTGTCGTTGGTTTTGGGGCAAGCCGTAGTATCAGTGGTAACCAGGTTACGTTAACAATCGATCCCTCTGGTGGAACGGGCGTGGCTTCAGTACAGGAAAAATTCATGGGGAGTGTAACTATAACCCTAAAACCAGCGGCGTGTGGATATGCAACAGCATCAAAAACGCTAACCTGTGATTATGACAAAGATGTTTCCGGCACTATTGTGTACACTACATCCGGTTCTGGGACCGTCAGTGGCTTAATAGTCAGCGGAAATCTTGACCCGGCAGTTACCGGTGATTCCACAATTCCTAAAACCGCTGCCACCATCTGCGGTAATAACAAGAAAGAAACGGGAGAAGTCTGTGATGGGGCAGATCTCGGAGCGAATACCTGTGTGCAAAGAGGATATGCTGGCGGAACGCTTGCATGTGCAGCAAACTGTAAATCTTTTGTTGTAAGTGGATGTACGGCAACTGCCCCAACAACACTATGTAAAGATAGTGATAGTGGTAGTGATATCTATAATCAAAGAACAGTTACGGTTGGAACAGATGTTTTTACTGATACCTGTTCAGTAACTGCCGATGGGTCGCAAAAAGGAAAAACTGGACCTTACGTGTATGAATATATCTGCGGAGAAAATGATAAAGAAGATTCAGAAGTTATTGCTTGTCCTAGTGGAACTACCTGCAATGACGGCGCCTGTGTAACAACCACTTCTTCTTCCCTCTGTAAAGATGGCGATAGCAAAAACACTCTTATTCGTACAACTTCCATCGACAAGAATGGAGTTTCATGGACTGATGAATGTGTTGGTGCCGCTACGATCACGGAATATTTCTGTGTTGATGATATTCTGAACAACCAAGTCTATCCTTGCGCCGCCGGAGAAGTCTGTCAGCAGGGCGCCTGCGTCACTATTATTCCACCAGACGGCGCTGATCTCACTGTCCAAGCCGCTGATGCTCAAGAAGCAGACCTCTTCAAGCGCATCCATGATGCTTTGGTAAAGAATCAGGGCAATGTCTTAAAACAAGTTTCCTCCGTTGCCGGGGTGTTTCAATGCTATTTCAGTACAGGCTGTGAGTTGGCAACATATCAAGTCAAGTAGGTATTTTCCATGAATCTCACTTTGAAAAAAAAAGCTGGGCAAAAAAAGTTATTGCGTACAATAACTTCTCTTGCGGTTCCTTTGATGAAACAGCGGGGTGTCGTTAAAGCGGGCATTTTTGATTTACCTAAACTTAAATCACAAATTGCAATGACTATGACAGAAATCACTTTAATAAAGAAATGGGGGAAGAAATAAACATGACTCTCAAATTTCTCGCAAGACGTTCTTCAGAACTACAAAGAATGAAGCCGGTGTTAGTTCGTCTTCTCAAGAAGAACGGAATAAAGAAAGCGGGAGTATTTGGCTCTTATGCGAGAGGCGAGCAGACGAAGAAGAGTGATATTGATATCATTATTGAACCATACAAAGGAATGGGTCTGGAGTTTGTTGGTTTGGTATTTGATCTTGAAAAAGAACTCGGGAGAAAAGTTGATTTAGTGACATATGGGTCGCTTCATCCACTGTTGAAGAAATCAATTCTCAAAGATGAGGTAAGAATTATATGACTAAACACGAAGATTTACCTTTCCTTGTTCATATTTCTGAAGCAATAAATGATATTAAAGATTCGCTTAAAGGGCATACAAAAGTATCTTTCGCAAAGAATAAAGACGTAAGAGATGCAAATGTTCGGCGAATTGAAATAATTGGAGAAGCAGTAAAAAACATCTCTGCTGAAATTAAAAAAAAATATCCTCGTGTCGAGTGGAAAAAGATTGCCGGAGCGCGCGATATCATGATTCACCATTATTTTGGAATCGATTTGAATGTTGTTTGGGAAATTTTAACCAGTGATGTTCCAAAAATGGAAAGAGAGATTAAAGATATTCTTTTAATGGTTAAGAAAAGGAGAAAATGAATATGTCAGCTACTACTCAATCCACCGCCGTACCCGTCGCTGACAAATCAGCTGCGCGCAAACCGCTGATCATCGCTGGTATCACTATCCTCGTTTTAGTGGCGGTAACCTTGTCTTTATTCTTTGTCGATATCCAGACGGCAGGGAAAGCAATCGCGACTGGCAAAGCAAGCCTTAATCAAGGTGGGATTTTTCTGGATGATGCGACGGAAGAGTTAGGGACAGTTCTTTCCGTCCCGATCAAAGTGAACATCGGAAACAAGAAATCAGTGTCATTTGAATTTGATTTTCAATATGGAAGCAGCTTAAGCGACGTTGGCGATGAGATGGTCTCGTTAGAACCAATCGCAGATCTGCTGGTTCCGGATGAACTCAATTCTGTCGTTGTGGAAAGCACGAACATATTTGATGTCAATACTCGTACCGGCGTGGTCAGAGTTGCCTGGCTCTGCGCTGATGCAGACTGCACCAATGCACTTACTGGTGAAATGGTCATTGCCCATCTCCGTTTGGTGGGAATAGCAGAAGGCATTGGCGCCTTAAAATTTACTTCTTTTAATGTCTATGATCTTGCAAGCAATGATGATCTCATTAAAGATGGGGCAGGAACAGACATAACCCTTTCCAAAAAAGCTGCGCCGCCAGATGCAGTCTGTGGCCTGTATCAGTATATGTCCTGCTCCAGCAGGGGTCGATAGGGTGGTAGCCGTTGATGATGTTACGGAATACCAGACATGCATCCTCCCCGCCGCGCCGTGCAACAAAAATGATCCGGCAAGCTGTACGACGGCGAATAATTGCAATCAGGTCGGCCTGCTCTGGACTGAAGCGACAAGAGTCTGCTCAGCCTGTGCTGTGGGAACGGATTTTGATCCAAATAGTAAATCCTGTAAACCTGCGGCAGGGGTCTGTGATGCTAGGTCTCTCTCTTCATGTACTGACCAGCCAAGCTGTTCTGCCGTTGCTGGATTATGGTACAAAAATGCCTGCATCAGCGCATGCCCTGCTCCCGCAGGAATAGGTTTAGCTGTCGCGGAAGATGGCGTAACCGAATATCAAACGTGCATCCTTCCTGCTGCAGAATGCAACAAGAACGATCCTGCAAGTTGTAAAACTGGAGATGCCTGCAATAAAGTCGGCCTGCTCTGGACAGAAGCGACAAGAGTCTGTGCTGTCTGTGCTGCCGGTACGGAATTTGATCCCGACAGCAAATCCTGCGTCGCTGTCACCAAAAAGAAGATCAAGATCGAAGTGCTCGATCTCAATAAGAATCTCGTCGCAAAAGCGGCAAAGTTGAAAGCCAAAGATAAATATACGGTCAAAGTGACAATCGCGCCGGAAAAAGTGCTTCCTGCAGACCATCTCGTGCTCGTCAAGATTTCCTATGGCTCTGTTGTCAAGACAACTTTTGTTGATAAAAAAGCGGGCGTGGATGTGAACGGAGAGGAAAAAGTGGAATTTACCCATGATGTTGCTCCAGAATTTAAAGGCAACATGACCGTTGATGTCTTTGTTTGGAATAACTGGCCATCCCTCTCCGGCATCTGGGAAGCCTTGCTCCCTGAAGGAGGGAATGAGCAGGAGGGCGGAAGTGTCACGTACGCTGTCGAATAAATTCGGTCTTGTCTCTCTCTTTATTTTTTGTACGTTGATCTTAGCTGTAACTGCAACAACCGTGCAGACGGATAAGACTACGTATGAACCCGGTGAAACAGTAACGATCAGCGGCACCTGCAGTTCTCCGGCAGTGCCCGTTGGCTTAAGAGCATTATTAGATGATGGAGAAACGGTGTGGTTCGATCAGGTTACTACTGATAGTTCGAAAAGTTACAGCGGTTTTTTTCTGCCGCCGCAGAAAGGAAAATACACGATCACTGCTGCCTGTCAAGGGGAGACGGGAAGTTCGACAGAAATAACTGTTGCGGATACTGTGGCTCCGCAAGGACAGCCACCGGCAGGCAGTTCGTCTGATGACAGTAATGGCGGCAGTAATGGCGGGGGTGGCGGCGGCTGTATCTCTCAGTGGGAATATTCTGGATGGTCCAAATGTAACGCGGCCTTGCAACAGACGAGAACAGCGATCCATGATAAAGGTAAGTGTATTAACGCGAAACCACAAGAAAAAAATCTCGTCCGCTCCTGCGAAGTCTGTGAAGAAGATTGGACCTGCAGCGGCTGGTCTGTCTGCGTCAGCGGCGTGCAGAGCCGGGATTGTGTCGATGAGAGCCAGTGCGGGACGACGTCCATCATGCCGGAAACGACAGAATCTTGTGTAATCCCAACTCCTCAACCTCCCAAGAAACCACTTCTGCCCGATCTTGGCGAGAAAATAGGATCATTCTGGGAAGATTACAAGTTATGGATCATCGGCGTGCCTCTCGGTATTGTTGTCTTGCTTCTCCTGGTTCTTCTCCTCCATGCGCTTTTCAAGAAGAAAGTAGTCTACGATGAGCAGGAAGTTAAGCAGTGGGCGCGAAAAGAACGGACGGCGGGAACTTCAGCGGAAGATGTCAAAGAGATCATTCATCAATACACTCATTGGAAGAAAGAGAAAGTTGAGCAGGTTCTTCTTGGGTTGAAATGACCCCGGATGTTTTTTCCTAACACTGTATTTGTTTAGCTTCCCCAGCAGGCCGTGTATCCGAGCGGAAATCTGCTGATGTTTTGTCTGCATCTCGCGAGAGATCAGATGATTTCCGCATCAAGCGAGGATTAAAGCATCTTCGGATACACTCTTTGGCCTTGCCGCCAGCTAAACAAATACCTAACGCTCAATTCTCATTGTCCGTTCTGATTTCACCACTCACCTCTATCCGAGAAGCAATAATTTCATTTTTCCCATTGTATGCCTGAACTGTTCCTTGTATTGAGACAACCTGCCCTTCTTTGAGATAGACATCTTCTTCCGGGAAAAGGATCACCTCCGTTGTTTCCCGGCGGATGCCGTCCAGCGTGATAAAATAAGCAGTTTCTTTTTTCACGAGTTTGCTGATTAGTCCTTCCATCATCACCTGCTTATTTTGAGGCAATCCTTCAATCGTTTCCGGCGTGGGAAGAGCTGTTTCTTCGGAGAAAACAAACAGAAGAAAGAGGCCGACGACAGTTACCGTAAGCGCAAGCCTGAATAGCGTTTTTTCCTGCATGGTTTCGCTGTGGGAATTGGTATATTCTTAAGGATTGTTATTCTCTGGCATAATTCTTTTCATTTCGGGGTACTTATGCTCTTATTGCCTACTTCGCTGATAGTTTCTGATTGTGCCTTTTCTCCACCAACAATTTTATATAGTTTGCAGATTATATTTCTGTCATGACGCAAAACAAGATCGGTGAGGTCCGCGAACTCCTCTTTCAGATAGAGCGGAGAATGCGGCCTTTGGAATGGGACTTGAACCGCAACCAAATCAATGAGTTCAAGAAAAAAGAATTAGCGCGCTTGAAAGAGCAGCACAACCAGTTGCAGCATGAACTTACCCAGCTCATTCAGCCGCCGCAGCAGAATGAACAGACAGCTCAACAGAATGAACAGGACGCAGTATGAATAGGGTACAGTATGATCGGGTCATAGTATCAAGAATGGCCGGTTTGGATTCTGAGTTTTTCCAGCGATAGCTTTATAAATTATGCTCTTCTTGACAGGATCATTATTCGCTGAGACCACAATATTGTGTCGATTCAAAAGGATCGTTTAGTCTCGGGAGGGAAAAATAATGGCAGATATTAAATTAGTTTTGGGATTAAAAGACGGAAAAAGTGTTCAGAAAGAATTAAAAGGGGCGCAAGCAGAAGCGTTATTGGGGAAGCGCCTGTCGGAAACTGTTTCCGGCGATTCTCTTGGTTTTTCCGGATATGAATTTCTGATTACTGGCGGTTCAGATATCTGCGGTTTTCCGATGAGAAAAGGCATCCAGGAAGCGCGAAAGCGTGTTTTGGTGAGCGGCGGTGTCGGTTTTTCTGGATTAAAACGTGATGGTTCTAAGCAGAAAGGCGTTCTTCGCCGGCGGACAGTCTGTGGTGAAGTGGTTGTTCCTACAACGCATCAAGTGAACATGAAAGTGGTCAAAGAAGGCTCGACGCCATTGGTGGAGCCGGCTGTTACGGAAACTGCGGCGAAGAAAGAATAAGTACTGAATTAATCAGGGAATTAACGGCTCTGTGAAAAAGTCATCCTGGCCATTGACCGTGGCGAAAACTAGTTGTATTCAATGTTGCAGAACCAGCCTTTCAATCTTATCGTTTTCGCATCTGTTCCTGGAGATTGCTTTCCACGGTCAATCTTCAGGCCAGGCG
This sequence comes from Candidatus Woesearchaeota archaeon, assembly GCA_018302605.1. Lineage (GTDB taxonomy): Archaea > Nanobdellota > Nanobdellia > Woesearchaeales > GW2011-AR9 > JACOZP01. Next base: position 9,301 of record JAGVZN010000027.1, read on the forward strand.
GACGACTTTTTCTACTAAGCAGAAATTAACCAAACTTTTTTATACTTCTTTTTCTTTCTGGTGGTTATGGTAGATGTCATCGCGGAATTCAAGCACTTTTCGGAATTTGTGATGTTTCGAGTCTTGAATTTTACTCATGTTGCTTTGGCCGAGCAGATCGCTGTTAGTTCTGTGGGACTAGGCATATTGTTAGTATTGGTTTCGCTGATTTTGTTTTTGGTCTAAAGTGCATTACGATGAATACCATCTGCAAACAATACCTATAAATATCCCTAAATATTTCCTAGAAGAATGCCAGATATTCTCGACGTCATCACTTCGCGCAGGACAATCAAGCACTATCTTCCTAAATTTGTTTCTTGGGAAAACGTCGCCCGTATCCTTGATGCCGGAAGGCATGCGCCCAGCTGCGGCAATGTGCAGAACTGGAAATTCCTGCTGGTCTATGACCCGGGCAAGAAACAGCAGATTGCCGAAGCGGCCTACGAACAATATGATATTACTATGGCTTCAGTCTTGGTTGTGGTGTGCGCCGAACCGGAGAAAGCAGAGCGCTATTATGGACTGCGCGGCGAACGCTTATACACCGTTCAGAATTGTGCGGCAGCTGTGCAGAATATGCTCTTGGAAGCCCATTCATTGGGGTTGGGAAGTACCTGGATCGGCGCGTTTGATGAAGATACAGTTAAATCAGCCTGCGGCATCCCGGAAGAAGTGCGTCCGCAGGCGATTGTCGCCATCGGCTATCCCAAAGAGATTCCCGAGAAGCCGCCAAAATACCCTTTAGAAACGTTAGTGTACTTCGGCTCATGGAGAAGGAAAATGCGCGATCCGGCAAAATACATGCATGATTATGCGACGATACTTGCCCGCAAGGCAGGTGCGGCCCAGGAAGCGATGCGGGAAGTGGTTGGTAAAACAGTATCTGCAGTGAGAGGTCTTGTTAAGAAATAATCAAAATTACTCAAAACTGCTGAGAAATCATCAATAAACATTATTTTTCAGTACAGAAAAATATTCTCCAGTCGCGAAATGCTTAAATAGTTCACTCTATTTCAGGAAAACAGGTTTGGTAACATCGCCGGTCTGGTAAACTGGCAATGTGAGAAAAAAGGTTGGTTTGGTTCTGCGGTAGTAGCTTTTGGTATAAGCTTGGTTTAGTTGTTGAACTTGGTTGGTTCTGAATGTAGTAATACTCCTTGAGTATATAATACTTTGCGTGCTGCAAAATATACATTGGGAGATACTAATGCGGGTGAAAAAAGAAACAATTGAGGTGGTGTAATATGGATTTTATTGTAGAAAAGGCGCTCAATAACCTCCCTAGCGCAGGAGGATTTGAAGAAATTATGCAGGCTAACATCAAAGTTATCGGTGTCGGCGGCGCAGGCAACAACATGGTTGGCTGGCTCTATAAGAAAGGAATAAAAGGAGCCGAGATTATCGCGACCAACACGGATCATCAGCATCTGAATATCACTGGCGCTGATCGTAAGTTCCTCATCGGAAGAGATTGCACAAAAGGCCTTGGCTGTGGTGGCTTTCCTTCGAAAGGGGCGGAAGCAGCACAGGAATCGCTGACCCAACTGAAAGACTCATTGCGTGATTCAGATATGGTCTTTGTCTGTGCCGGAATGGGTGGAGGAACGGGAACAGGTGCTGCACCAGTCGTTGCCCAAGTAGCTAAAGATACGGGAGCAATTGTCATCGGAACGGTAACGATGCCGTTCAAGATCGAACGTGCTCGCTGCGATAAAGCAGAATTCGGTCTGCAGCAATTACGTCAGGTTTCCGATACGGTCATCGTTATCGACAATAACCGCTTGGTTCAAATTGCCGGAAATCTGCCCATTCAGCAGGCTTTTGCTGTAGCCAATGAATTAATTTCCACAATGATCAAAGGTATTGTTGAAACAATCGCTGTCCCTTCGCTGGTTAACTTAGACTATGCTGACGTGAAAGCGATCATGTCCAACGGCGGTGTCGCGGCGATCGGCGTCGGAAGCTCGGACACGAATAATCGGGTCGAAGAAGCGGTGAAAGGTGCTCTTTCCAACCCTTTGCTGGATATCAGCTATGAGGGAGCGACGGGTGCATTGATCCATATTACCGGCGGTCCGGACATGACTTTGGACGAAGTTTCCCACATCGGCGAGATGGTTACAGAAAGTCTTGACGATGATGCCAATGTCATCTGGGGAGCACGCGTTGCCGACGAGATGAAAGGCAAGCTGACCGTGATGACGATCATCACCGGAGTGAACTCACCGTGGATCTTGGGAAAAGTTGACGCCAAGAGATCAGAACAACGGGCACGGTCACTCAGCCGGGAGTTGGGATTGGAACTCGTCTAAAAAGATTTTTTCCCTTCTTTATATTCTTCCTCAAAGAAGGGTCTTGCCCATCCTGGTTCTTGTACACCACCCCCTGTACGGCTTACGTGGGCAAGATTCTTTTTTGTTTTTTTTGTAATAGTTCAGATTTTACTGATCTCAAGAACTAATTTTTCTAAACATTAACTCTTTCTTGGTGTTTTCTCACTTCTTTCACAACAGACATAAAATTTCTCACATTATTACCGAGAACCTTGCAAAGCCAATTATACCAAACTTCTCTACTGATGCATCCCTAAAAGCTTCTGTAATTCTTTGTAGACCTGGTTAGGATTCTCAACGAATTGGATGGCGATTCCCCCACCGACGCTATATCGGCCACGACTTTCATGACCAGCAGTCACTAGCCGGATCGTTCCCGTGCCAAACATCCTGTCCCAAACACTCTTGGTAAGAACGCAGTCCGTCACTTTCTGGTACGACACTGTGTGCTGGATAATATTCAGGAAGCCTTCGTAAAATTCTGCTTTGTTCTTGAAAAAAAGATAGCGGCGGGCGCGAAGATTCATCAGACGGAAGAAGACGGTAAGACCGATAATGACTACAAAGATCAGGATACCGGCAAAGACCGCACTCCCAATACCCATAGTATAGACAACGGTGGGGACAGCGTAGATCGAGACAAAGATGCTGATAAGGATACCGAAGAGGATCGTGGGGATGATTGCAACGCTCAACTGCGGTTTCAAGATGAAAAGGGGTTGTTGTTCCATTTTGGGAGTAATGCGATTGTTACTTTTAAATGTTTCTTGTTTTTCCGAATATCTTCGCGTAACATTTAAATGTAATCTACAAAGGGGGTAAAACTGCGTCCGCAGAGTCGAGAAAGAGGGCGTTCTATCTAATAAGCGAAGCGATACATCGAGAACAAGTATTGAGGGGACATTTCGTCAGTTAGTCGTTTAGTTAGTCGTGGGGGAGTTCCGTCGTTTTTATAGGAATATTTATATACAATTCACTATTTATAATTTTGTTTCAAAGAGGTATGGAAAATGAAGTTTTTAATCGGAATTGTGTCTTTATTGATTTTGGTTTTAGCTGGTTGTTCTATACAAACAACAGTTAAGTACCAATGTGTAGATGGTTCTTTTGTTGATTCTGCTAATTTGTGTCCTTCTAAAACCTGTCCAGAGAGTAATTGCCCAAAATTAGATTGTGCTTCTTGTCCTGATAAAACAGAAACTAAGAATATAATCAACTATCAATGTTATGATGGAACTATCAAAGATAGTGAAAAAGAATGTACTAAAACAAAAGTTGAATTGGCACAGGAAGATTGCCCAAAATTAGATATGTTTAAGCCAAAACAAAATATAATAGATAAATCCCTTTATTCGGTGGAATGGCAAAAAGATAAAGATTATGGGGGATGGACCATTAATTGTGGTTTAACATGTACTTCAAATTGTAGAAAAGGCAACGAAGAAGGAGAAAATATAAATTATTATTACTGTGGAAAGAACTTTCTTGATGAAATTCAACTTAAAAAAACTATAACTGACAAAGAAGGAAATATTTTAGAGATAATAACCAAGAATGTAGTTATAGTTTATAACAACAATTTCAACTATATTCAAAATACCTGTGCCTAATAAGATGACAATACAAGAAGATACTGGGAAAATTTTACTTTTTGTCTATGATTGTTATGTGAATAATAAAAGTAAGCCCAATCCTAAAATTTTATTTGAGACAACTCAATGGGATGGTAGAAGAATTGATAGGAGTATTAAGTATCTGAAAGAATTAGAAGCAATAGAAATTATTTTGACTGCTGGGCAAATAAATGGACTACAAACTTTCATCTTTAGAAAGATCACTCCATTAGGCATTAATATTGTTGAGAATAAACCAGAATTTAAGAAAAACTTTGGTTTTGAGGTAAATATTGGATTAAATCCTTCAGTAAAACTTAGCTGGGGTGCTTCAGAAAAATGAGTGATTCAGACAAAGCACTAGTTGTATTTCAGAGTAAGAAAATCCGAAGAATATGGTTTAAAGACGAGTGGCATTATTCTTTGGTTGATATAGTCCAAGCTTTAACAGATAGTGTTAACCCTACTGATTATCTGAAAAAACTGCGTAAAAGAGATGAAGAGCTTGGAAGCTACCTAGGGACAAATTGTCCCCATGTAGAAATGCTGACTGAAACAGGT
>JAGVZN010000008.1 GCA_018302605.1 Candidatus Woesearchaeota archaeon
AGGTTTGATAAAGCCGATAGCTATTTTTGCCATGTCCAAAAACAAAGCTTTGGATTATAAATAATTATCTGTTTTGGGTACGTATTAAGTTAAGTCTGTGCGGGCTTGGTCAAGATGGTCTGCCGAGCGCTGCTATTGGGCAGGAGATGCAGAGTCTCGCCGATCTCTGAGAATAACCCTTCAGTTCAACTGATCTCTGCTTCTGGGCGAGACGAGGCAGACCGACCTGCCCAAGCACAGACTTAATACGTACTGTTTTGGGTAAGTCATCGGTTTACTTTTGTTAAGCACCAGATCATCACATCAGCAAGAAATGAGTGGCTCTTTCTCCTCGCAGGATCACTTATACTTCCCCAGCATCTTTTCGATATCTCTTTCCCATAATTCGCCGACAAAAACTTCCCGTACGATCTGCTTGCGGTCGATGACAAAGGTTGTCGGATACGCCTGTCGGCCATACAGATATTCACTCAGCACCGCGCCAAGATCAGCATATTCCTCATCCTTCCGATATAACCGGCAAGACTCCGCCGTGCACACGGTAAATCCAAATGGCGCTTTGCCTTTCTTTTCCAGAACGGGAAAGGGGTAACGACTCAGATCCAGGGATTTCCAATCACTTTTTTCGTCTGCTTCCAGCGCAAGGAAAGCAAGGTCGTCCGGATATGCTTTTTGGAAATCGGCAAATGTTGAAAATTCACTGCGGCAAGGGCCGCACCAGCTGGCCCAAAGATTGAGGAAAACGATTTTTCCAGCATAATCCTGCGGGCCGAGAGATTTTCCATGAGCAGGAGAAGAAGGATTTACATTGTATTGTAAAAGAGCCGGAGCTTTCTGCCCGATTAAATCACGGGGATTAGCCGGCACGTGGAATTCACGGATAATTTTTTCGACGCCGACCAGAGGATCGTACGCTTCTGGTGTCTGGGGAAAAGCCGGTGAACAGGCAAACGAAGGAAGCAGGACAGATAGGCTGGCAAGACCGTAGCGCAAGATATCCCGCCGGGGATAGCGCTTCCCAGATGAATCCATGATCTGCGTTTCACTTTGGCTGATTATAAAGTTATTTTACAGAAAAAGATGGGTTCTTTTCTTCTTCTTGGTCACAGAATTCTTTCAAAATAATCCCCTGATCCATCTTCAGAGAATAGGTAATGTTGTCGAGGTTCTGGTTCTGAATGAACTTGATGAAAGCATCCTGTTTTTCTATATCCCACTTCGCGAAGGTCTTCGCCGTCTTGCAGAGATAATCTGTATCGCAGTGATTTATTCGTAAGTCTTCCCCCTGGTGCCGGGCCGGATGAAGGGGACAAAGCGTGCAGCCGTCTTCGCTGATTAGGTTACGGCAGACTCCCTCACGTAGATCCATTGGAGAACGACGGTCGCGGAAAGCACGAAAATCTGCTTCTGATTGCGGCCGGGCGGAGCGAAATTCAACGGTATTCTCTCCGATGGCATCACGAATTTTTGTGCGGACGGAAAATCATGACCGCAGCAGCCCATACAGCCGCCGTTCAATTGACAGAGGGGGCTTGATGTGGCCATACCCACGGGAGGAGAGCGTATTTTATAAGAGTAGCGGAGGTTTTTTAAAAAAAGGGTTCTTGTGACTTCAAATGACCACCTATGAAACTCCTCCAGCCTGGTTTGATCCAGCGTTGGTCAAATTACTGGAGAAAAAGCGGGATCGTTCGGGAATTCATCCTTTTAAGAGGCTTCTTGATTGGGCGGTACGCCAACCATTGAAAGTTATCGTGCCCAGAGAGGTGTTCAACACTCACAAACATACGTGGTCAGATATCGAGCGGTTAGTGCAAGAAGGAATAGAAATGATAAAGCTAGGCAACTATCAGCCGGATGTTGTCGTCGGAATCAAGAGCGGCGGCGCATTCATCGCTAATTATGTTGCTTCCTGTCTTGGTGTGGGAATTGTGGGTTACATGAAAGCTTCTCATTATTCGGATAAGTCTGGAAGTATAGCCACGACGGTATTCCAGATGGGGGAAGCGGCAGTAATCAAAGAATCTTGCACTGTCGAAGTCCTGGAAAAGCGTGTTCTTCTCGTCGATGACCAGGTGGCAACGGGGGCAAGCTTGCAGGCGGCGAAGCAGCATCTTCAAGATCGAGGAGCTGGTACAGTAAAGACATACTGCCTCTTTGCTAAGGATCCCGAACTCGTCGATTATTTCAATAATCCCGGTCTTGGTATCTATTTTCCTTGGGGGAAGGATGCCTGAGATGAAAGCTAAAGAACTAATCATCCGGCCGTACGAGAACAGCGATCTGGAACAGTTGACAAAGCTTTACGACCAGGGATTTGCAGCGGCAAATGGACAATTTCATCACGATCAGGTCAAAAACTTCAGAGAAAGCGCAACGACTGAAACAGTAGTAACGGCACTGCTTGGTCAGATCGTTGTTGGCGGCGCGACATATCATCAACTCTTGCCCGGATCACCGACGAGAGAATATGTGGAAAATACCTTAATATGGGCACGGAAAAAAGATGATCTTGGGGGAGTGATGGGCAAATTTTTTCAGGAGAACTAAAAACTATATGGCGGAGAACGAGTTTTGGAATTTTTTGAGAACGAGTTTACCAATGATGAGGTCAAACTCTCCCCAAACGATATTGGGTTTGGTGATCTGATCGTCGATCAAAAATATCGAAGAAGAGGGATCGGAACGGCGTTGGTCCATGAGCGGATTCGCTTGGCACGCGAACGCCAGGCCTCAGCAGTCTATACGACGATCTGGGAAAGCAGCCCTTCCCGGCTGATCTACCAAAAACTGCCTTTTCTTCCACTGCTGAGAACAGGCCCCTGCTACGCTGACGGCAGTGCGGCACTAGATGTGGTGATGAGATTGTAAGATGAGAACTTTCTCACAGCTCTTTTTCACATCTCGTTCAATGCTTCGATTCCTAATAGAGATAACCCATTGGCCAATACTTGGCGCACGCCATCAACCAGAGCGCAGCGTGCTGCCATTTTCTTCTTCTCTTCAGAGATGACTTGGCAGCTATGATAAAACTCGTTAAACGCCTGAGCGAGATCGAGCAGATAACGACCAATGACATGAGGGCGGTAATGAACGGCGGCATCTTCGACGGCAGAAGGGAATTGGGAAAGCAGAGTAATCAGGCGCAGTTCAGATTGTTCTTGGAGTTGGGAATAATCAATCCTCTGCTGCCCTTTTCTCTGTCCCTTTCTCTGTGCTTTTTCGAGGACGGAGCAGGCACGGGCATGCGTATATTGCAGATAAGGGCCAGTCTCGCCCTCAAAGTTGAGTGATTCTTCTGGATTGAAGACGATATCACGGACGGCATCAGTCTTGACCATGAAAAATTTAATCGCGGCCAACATGATCGCTTCCGCGCGATGCTTGATTTCTTTTTCAGAGAGTTTTTGGTAACGGGAACGAACTTCTTTCTCCGCCAGTGCGGAAACTTCATCCATGATATCATCAGCATCAATGACCGTTCCTTCCCGTGATTTCATCCTGCCTGTCGGTAAGTGAACCATCCCATAACTGAGGTGGTACATATTCTTGGCGTACGGTTTATGCAGGAGATCGAGTACGGCAAAGAGCTGTTTGAAATGCAGTTGCTGTTCGGAAGCAACAACGTAGATCAGCCTGTCAAAATTGTAATCATCATAGCGAAGCTGTGCCAAATGGAGATCTTGGGTAATGTACAAAGAGGTTTCATTGCCCCGCAGAAGGACTTTGTTCGGCAAGCCATACTTCTCCAGCGGCGCGCTGACTGCTTCGGTATGGTCTTTTTCAAAGACACCTTTACGCAGACCATCATAGACGATCTCTTTTCCATGCTGATAATAGCTGGATTCAAAGTATTCTTTTTCGAAAGAAATGCCAAATCGTTTGTACGTCTGGGCAAAGCCCTTCAATACCCAGCCATTCATCTTTTTCCATAAAGCGCGGATTTTCTGGTCGTTTAGCTCCCATTTTAAGAGCATCTCCTGCGCTTCTTTTTTAAGATCCTCTTTATTCTTTTCTGCCTCTTTCTTTGCCGCCTGGGCAAACATCACATAATAATCACCGACAAAATGATCGCCTTTCTTGTCAAGCTGCTTGTTCTTGCCCCATTTTTGATAGGCGAGCATGGACTGGCAGATGTGGATGCCCCGATCGTTGACGATGTTTACGGGATGAATAGTATTCCCCTGAAAACGCAGAAGGTGATAGATGGCATTGCCCAAAGCCATGTTGCGGATATGCCCCAGATGTAATGGCTTGTTGGTATTCGGTCCGCAGTATTCTAAGACGACATTCTGTTTGCTCTTGCTGCTCTTGCTTTTGCCATAATTGTCTTTCTGTTTCTTGATCAACGCAAGGGTTTCTTCGGCGAGAAATGATTTGGTCAGGAAAAAGTTGAGATAAGGGCCGGCGACTTCAATGCGGGAGAGAAAGGAGGGAATCTTTATCTTTTGCTGGAGCTGGAGAGCAGCATCCCGGGGATTACCGCCTAACTTGAAGCAGGGAAAAGCATAATCGCCGAGTTTTGGATCGGGAGGGACAGAGAGCATCCGCTCAATGTCTTCCCGAGGAAGCTTTGTCTCTTTACTGAGAAGATCAATTATTTTCTCCCTGAAATCCATTCTAACGAGGAATTAAAGTTTCTTTATATATTTTCGGGTAGGGAAAAGTATTTAAATTCTAACCGTGGGCTTAGTATTTTTGATGATTGAACAATTCCTGTTTGAGGTGATTTCTGATGGATAAGATTTATTGGGGAGCAGATGCCGGGCTAGCTGCTTACCATCGCTCACGATTTGAAGAATTCAAAACATCCGGGTCGGAAGCATTTGAAAAAGCATGCCGAGCCGAAGATGGGAGATTAAAGCATGTGGTGAGCGCCGAGCACCTTGATCTCGCTCTCTTAAAGATAATTCACGACACGACAAATGCCGCACGAAGAATTTCTAAAATAGAACCAGAATTTCTCAAAGGCCTCCTCCGCCATACTTCGGTCTTGAATTATTTTCCACAACCAAGTACACGAACATTTTTATCATTCTCCCGGGCGGAATCAAAGTTAGGAATCCAGCGAGAAGAAGTGCGTGATCTTAAGACTTCTTCCACTGCAAAAGGAGAATCAGATTTAGATGCTCTGCGCACACAGTCTTCATTCTATGAAGGGATGGTTGTACGTCACCCGAGCGATCTCTATGGACATTTTACAGTGTGGGCGATGCAGAACTCTCGCCGGCCGCTGCATATCTTTAATGCCGGTTCTGGTACAAAAGAACATCCCACCCAAGCAATTCTGGATCATTATACGATGGAAGAATCTTTGGGAGAAATTGATGGAAAGACGATTGCTTTTTATGGCGACTGTTTACGGAGTAGGGTGATCCATTCCGGAGCACGATTATTAGCACTGCATAAAGAGATGACGGTCTATTTTGTTGCACCGGAACATTTGCAGATTGACACAGAAACAGAAGATTATATCGCCCAACGAGGTGTAACAGTTCACAAGATTAAGACGGGCATCGGCGAATTGCCTTCATTTGTTGATGTGAATTATATGACGCGTCTGCAGGATGAATATGGAGCAGGTTCTCAATCAGAGAAATATCCTACTAATTTAGTTTTTACAGAAGACCACCTACGGATGATGCCGGAAACGTCAATCTTAATGCACCCGATGCCAAAACGTGAAGAGATTGATCCACGTTTAGATTATATTGATGATAAACGCATCATGCTCTGGCGAGCACAGCGTAATGGTATGTGGACACGAGCGGGAACAATGGCTTATGTTTTTGGCGTTGATGAACAAATCAGAAATAAATACACCTTTTTAGAGAAAAAGATGGAGAAGATGATGAGACCGAGAAGATAGTATTATTTCAATGTTACACTTTTCATCGCACGATTTAAAGTATACACGCTAACTTTGCCGTTGCAAAAAGTCTCGATCAATGAGGTCAATTCGCTGACAATCTTTCGTTCCATCTCTTTCGTGATCGGTGGAAGAAGATCCAAATGGATAAGTGCTTCTTTTGTCTCGGGGGCAGGAAGTGTCTTTGGGCTTTTCCAGTACTCCAGCTTTGCCCCGATGATCCGGGCAGTATCATGGTAGTAGACATCACCTTTTTTCAGGCTGTGGAAGAGGCCCGTGCGTTTTTTACCAGAAACAACATCAAACTGCAGATCGCCTTCAATTTTAGAAGGGTCATCAACGGCAAGAGGCACGAGATATTTCAAAGAAACATAACGAACGAGGTTGGTGATCGTTGTCTTGGTCACCAGCTCCTTACTGCGCTGCACATCTTTGATCAGATGTTCTACGGATGTTTGGTAGTGCCGGGCTTCTTCACCAAATTCCCGCTGGGCGACACTCCAGGGAGCAAGGAGCATCTTATTTTTGATCGTCTCGTGATGAAAAGTCAGCCGAATGACTTTCTCGACTTCCTTCAAGAGATGGGCTGCTTCGTCGGCTTTGCTTTGATTGTCCATGTTGGTGACATGAAGAAAGATGAGATTTAGTTTTGGATGCAGGCGGGAAAAGACAGCAGGGGTAATGGTTATCTTCATTTCATAACCGCCCCCTGATCTTTGACCAAAGATGACCAAAGAAGCTTTTGCGATGAGCCGAGTGAGAAACGTCAAAATGGCGGTTGAGGTGATCCAAGTCGAAACGGATATCTTTCAGAAGCTTTATTTTTTTCCGTTCATAATAGATTCGGATAAGAACAAGGAGGACATACAATCCAAAGATACCACCGAGGATATATTTGGCGGCGTCAACCAAAGGCTGGAAAGCATTCTGCAAAGGCTGGGTTAATTCTTCAATGATGGAGGGGGGAATTTGTCCCCCGGATTGATCAGAGCTTGGTCCGGGAAAACCTTCCGGACGATCAGAATTTTGAGCAGAAACAAGGGTTAACGAGAAAAGAACGATGAGAGTAAGGCAAATGGGGAATTTATTCATCAGGAACACCTCTTAGTAATGTAAAGGGAAGAATGGTATTTATAAGTTTCGCTGGTTAGTACGTATTAAGTTAAGTCTGTGCGGGCTTGGTCAAGATGGCCTGCCGAGAGGGGCTATTGAACTAAAAGTTAGATTCTCGCGCATCTCTTAATCGTGTTTTGTTATGAATCCGGAAACAATCAAAGCGAGACGAGGCAGGCCGACCTGCCCAAGCACAGACTTAATACGTACGCTGGTTAGGCACAATCCTTTTTGTGAGTGATGGTGAGCCGTCGCTGAAGCCGATTTTAAGAGATTTCAGAGATACAGAAGAAAATCGGACCAGTTCCCGTATCATAGCTATCCTTCAGCGACCATTTGGCGTCACCATCACTCACTTTTCGGATTGTGCCGCTGGTTAGTTTACCCAGAAGAACCTAGCTTTTCAATGTAGCGGTTAAAGAGCAGCGGCACGACGGTTTCGGAGAGAGAATATTCTTCTGTGCCTTGCACTACAACGACGGTCTCCAAGCGGTCGGGATCAGTTTCTTTCCGCAGGGCGAGATCCATGGTCGCATAAGGGGCTTTTGTTCTCTGTTCGGCCTGAAAATACACCGTTGATGAGGAGCCTGACTGCGGCGTGATGACAAAGACGTGTACTCCTGCTTTTCCGTCTAGAGACGTTGGGATCAGAAAACGCGCCTCAGCGAGATACTGTGGGCCCACGATATTGTTTGGCCTGATGGTAAAAGAAATATCTTGCTGTGCTGCCTGCTCTAGAGCGGAAAGAGAGTCAGAGCTATCGTGTGTCCGCGAGATCAATGGAGCAAGCACCTGTAATGCTTCCCGGAGTTCGCCGGGCGGGATATAGATCGGAAAAACATGCGCTTCACATTGGACATTGCAGCAGAGAACCGACCTGCTTGGCATTGGCAAACGCCTGATCTCGGCAACCTGATCACGCATTACTTTCAAGTTGTTAAAAAGACCAGTAGCAGTGGGAAGATAAGGGTACACTGCTTTCCGTTCCAGTGCGGCATCAAAGACCAAATGATATGAAGCGACGATCGTGTCCAGATCATCCGGGGTAAAATAGGGAAGTGGCCGGCCATGGTACAATTCTTCTAACCGTTCTTGATGCTGAAGGACGGTGGGATGAGCCATAATCCAGGAAATTTACTTGTTCTTTAAAGACTTTTGGGAAAGACAGGCTTTGTAGAAAAAGTCCTCCTGGCCATTGACCGTGGCGAAAACCGGTGGTGTTGATGGTTGCCTACGAGCTATTCTCTTCGCTGGTTTTCGCACCTGTTCCGGGAGATCGCTTCCCAGGGTCAATCTTCAGGCCAAGCGGACGACTTTTTCTACAGAGCCGGAAAGACACCCAAAATTTTATAAAGGATTTGCCGCTTAAAACGGTCAATAGCCCCATGGTGTAGCGGACTAGCATAGGACCCTTTGGTGTTTCCAAAGCGGAATGATGAAAGGTCTTGACCTCGGTTCGAACAGATCTCCCAGATTTGGTAGGGGGATTCGCGCTCACTCGCGTTCCCGCTCATAAGATTAACGGGAGACTACGAAAGTCCGAGTGGGGCTATATTTTTTTTGGTACAATCTCGGGGGCTACTTCGGGGTTGTACTCTTGTTTTTATCTCTTCTCTTTAAAAGATAGAATATTAATTCGTACGATCCGGCAATGGGTAAAAGAGAAAAAACAATAAGAGCCTCTGCTACAAAACCAACCGGGGCGTCAGCATAAAACAACCACACAAACAAAAAGATTAATAGGGAAAATATAAAATAACCCAATAACCCACCTATAATAAACAAAAAGAGGAAAAGTAATTTTACTTTCAGCATTTGATTATGATAATATTGCCAAAAGTATTTAAGATATTTATAACACCATAAACCACTGGCAATAAGCATAATGAGAGAAAGAAATTCTTCCATTCTCAAGATTATTAATTAATCATTTAAATATGTTTGTAGATTTTTAGTTATCAAAACATAATGCCAAAGGTAGTTCATTCAGAGCGAGGCTACTTTTTTTTAGAAAAAACCACTTGCACCGATAATCCGAAGAATATGTTTGATTTCCCCGATTGTTTGCTGTTGTTGTTTCTTATCTGACATACGAACGAAACGCAACAGAAGATCGATCAATTCTTTTTCTCCAAGACATTTTAACTTAAAGCCATCGGTGATAAAGTAGAACCTAAAATTCTCGTATTTTAGTTCTTTAATAAGAATACCGCCAACACTCCCCAGGACTTTTCCTTTGTGAGGATTCTCTTCAACGGCATAGAGTAAATCAATGATGTCATGCGCTTTCGACTTAAATTTTGCCTCTATTTGTCGAAATAGAGATTCCACTATTTCGACTTTGGCCATTTTTGATTTAGTCTCTTCTTTGCTTCATCTAAAGAAATTGTTCCTTCGGACGAGAGTAAAAACTCTCTTAGCTGTTCTTTGACAGCAAGGGAATACATCCGTTTGATAATATCTTCGTAGGTATCTTCTTTGCTCCCAAATGTTCCAATAAGATCTTTGGTCTCTTTACTCAGTTGAATAGTGGTTGGCATATAGCAACTATGGTGGCCATAGTTTATAAATTGTCCGTTAGGATTTAGGAGAATTCTTGAATTTTAAGGAAGAGATATAATTTCCTATTTCTTCTTCTGCTCAACCATCTTCTGAAATTTGTCTTTCATCTCGGCCAGAAGACTGAATTTCTGCTTGAGGTCTTTCAGGTCAGCGCATTCAACGATAACCCCGCCGAACTCTAATTCCATAAAATTGCCAACATTCTTCATCTTAATCTTCTTCATCTCCAGCGGAGAGAAAAGTGAAAGGACACTATCCAGATCTTTCTTGTCGGCGAAGCGCCAAGTCTCCTGATAGAGATGCAGCTGATGTTTTCCGTTGTAGGTTTTGAAAAGGATGCCCATTTTATCCTAAAAGAGGGGTTTATTTATAAGCTGTTGGGTAGATTTTGGATGGAATTGATTTTAGGGAGAGGAAAAATTATTCAGCCCACAAGATTGATCACTTCTTCAGTACTTTTTCGATCTTCTTTAAATCCCGGCAATTCAGCACATCCTTCTTCTCCAGCCACCCCCGCCGGGCCATGTTTACGCCGAGATGATAAAAAGGCAGATGGCTGAGATCATGGGCATCAGCGCTGACCGCAAACTGGCAGCCGGCAGCACGGGCATTCCGGACATTCTCACCAGAGAGATCCATACGTGAAGGAGAGCCATTGATTTCCAGAAAGATGCTGTTTCTCTTTGCGGTGTCAAAGACACTATCCAGATTGAGGTTGAGCGGCGGACGTTCATTAAGAATACGATCGGTGGGATGACCTAAAATATTGATTGGATAATTTTCCATTGCGGAACAGACCCGCTTAGTCATTTCCGCCGCCGGCATTTTTATCGCCAGATGGACGGAAGCGATAACGACGTCCAGTTCTTTCAGCCGTTTCGCGGAAAGCGGAAGCGTTCCGTCTTTGAGAATATCAATTTCCACACCGGAGAAAACTCTGATGCCGACTTTCTTGCGCACGCTTTCAATTTCTTTCAGATAGCCGACAAGGCGCTTCTCCGTGAGCGGATTGGTGATGCCTATGGGACCAAAGTGGTCGTTGAACGAGATGAATTTTATGTCCAATTCTTCCGCTTTTTGCGCCATCTCGAGCAGGGAATTGTTACCATCGCTCCAGGTACTATGATTATGAAAAACACCATGTAAATCTTTGACCGTAATCAGATGGGGTAAGTTTTTTTTCTGCGCGGCAGCAATCTCTCCCTGATTTTCCCGCAATTCTGGTTCGATGTATTGCAGGCCGAGTTTTTGATAGATATCATTTTCTGTCTTGCCAGCAATCCACTTCTTTTCTTTGAGGGTAAACAGCCCATATTCGCTGAGCGTGCAGCCCTTGCTCAACGCAAGCTTGCGCAATTCTATGTTATGTTCTTTGCTGCCGATAAAATAATTCATCGCCGAACCAAATTGCTTGTCGTTGACGACACGCAAATCGATCTGCAGGCCATTGCTGAGACGGACAGAGCTTTTTGTCGTTCCTTTAGCGAGAATCTCTTTGACATCTTTCATCGTGGTAAATTGATCCATGACTTTCTCCGGCTGCGGAGAAACGGCCAGGAAATCCAGATCACCGACCGTTTCTTTGGCCCGCCGGAAGGAACCAGCGACTTCGATCTGCTGGATAAATGGATATGTACGGAATGTTTTCAGGAAAGTATTAACGATAGGCAAAGCCGCGGCGTACAGAAAGCGCTTTGGTTTTGTCTTGATGAACCGGATGCCTTCGGCTAAAGCCTGTTCTGTTTTTTCACCAAAGCCAGAAAGTTTCTGCACTTTCTGCTGTTTGATTGCTTTTTCCAAGTCCTGCAAATTTTTTACACCCAATTTCTGGTAGAGGAGCTTGATTTTCTTCGGGCCAAGCGCGGGGATTCCTTTTAACTCTTCCAGATTGATCTTGACCTCTTTCTGGAGTTTGTGATAATATGCCAGTTTTCCGGTCTTCAGGTATTCTTCAATCTTGGCAGCGATATGTTCGCCCACGCCGGGAATCTTTTCCAGCCCGCCGCGTTTCCAGATATCTTCAATATCTTCAGATAATGTTTCAATCACCTGCGCCGCTTTGCGATAGGCCTGCGGTTTCCATTGGACATTCTGTAACTCGAGGATGTCGGCAATATTGGAGAGAATTGCTGCGACTTCGCTGTTCTTCATGGGAGGGAAAGGAGGGAAAAGAAGTTTATATGTGTTGCGGGGGTTATGATGTTATGAATTCTCTCAAATCTTTCTCGGGGAGAATGAGTAAATGCATTTTTTTGGCAACTTCAAGATATTTCCTGTAAAATTTCTGAGGAGAAAGCTTCATATAAACCCCAAGAATAACTTTGCAGTAAGATTCTAATTCTTTGTTTCTATTGATACAATAAAAGAAATCTCCCGCAGGGGTATCTGGGCGAGACCAATAAGTATATTTGTACATCACTTCAGGAATTGATTTATATTCTTTTTTTCGTTTCCTCAGATGGTATAATAATAGCGTAAGAAATACAAAAAAACCAACGTTGTATTCGTTAGGTTTCTTACCGGTTCTTTCAGAATCAGAAATATCTTTTAAATTTACTTTATCTGAGGCAGCGAGCATTGCTGAAATCCCTTCTAACGATTGGACGAAACCATTATGAAGGGCTTCCATAATCGTGGCAAAGCCTTCATCTCTGATTTTTTGCAGTGTCAGATGAAATTGCTTCTTGATAGATGGATCAAGGACATGAGAAATCTCGTGGATGAATGTTGATCTCGCCCTTCCGCTATGTTCAAGACCTTTCGTGGAGACAAAGAAGACGACAGAACTTTCATCCGGCCAGAAAGAAACATATTCTTGGTTAAATCTTTTTTGAGACGGCATCACAAAAGCAGTTGCGTTTTTGGAGCGATAAAGTGCTGCCAATTCTTCTGGAAAAATCCTGATCGTCACTTTAAACCGATTTCTGTTAAATGAATATTTGTTGAATATCATTTCCAATTCTTTCAATGCGGCAACGAGTATTCGATATGCTCTTTGTTGACTTTCAGGGAAATAGCTGCCCCATTTAATAAGCTCATCCCGAAGAGAGATTTTTCCTTTGAACACATCTGGCAAGAGATTGTTGTTAAGAATAGATTCAAGTTCTAGATCGTATTTCAAATCAATGGTGATCAAGATGTCTGCCGTATTCCGGCCAATTTTAATGCTCTTCTGAATACGGAGACCTTTCAAAAATGAAATGACCTTCTTTACATTTAGTTCAAGATCTTGGATTTTTTTGCCAAATTGGGAAGCGCCGTCTCCCAGTTGCCCAAGGCTGTCCCCCACCTTTTTTATTAACGCCGAAAAATCGGAACCATCATCTAAATCGTGTCCTTTAATTAGAAACAGATTTCTTTCAACGGATTTACTAAGACTTCTTGCGATGACAGCAACAGACAATAAATCTTTTCTTTTCTTGATCAGATGTAAATTTTCTAAAGAATCTTCGAGTTCTGTAGCTATTTTTTTAAAGCTGCGCTGAAGCTGCCAATAGGAAATCGGAACAGTATCTAGGGCCTTGATAGTCGAGTGTATTAGAGAAATAGTTTTTTTGCTCTGATCAATAAAGCCATCTAAATCCATCTCTGGAGGGGTTCTTGTAGGCATATTGTTTAGAGAGGATAAACGGTTTATATTTCTATCTGTAAACAATCTTTAAAAACAACCTGCCCCGACAAAAACATCGTACCATGTCATTCAAGCGGTTCTTGTTGGCGGCAGCTCTGGCGGTGAGCATCTATGGCTGTTCTCCGAAAGAAGAGGAATTTATCTCTCCCCCTGATTCGTGGGCCGATAGCCAAATACCGGACACTTCTTCTGGTTTTTCTCCCGTTGCCGACACTTTTTACTCTCAGAAAGATGAGGGAGATCCGTTTCTCTGTGACAACGGAACTAAACCAAAGACGTGGCTGGTTGACCGTGATGGGGACGGCTATTATGATAAATCCACGGTGGCGTGTACGCGGCCGGATGATGGCTTGGAATATCTGACCTCGGAAGAACTTCAGCAGAAGACAGGGAAGAAGATCCCGCTGCTGGATTGCGAGAACCACGATGACGACCCGGAGATCCATCCTTTCTATCCGGCAGACATCTGCGATGGCAAAGATAATGATTGTGATGGTCTTACCGATGAAGATGAACAATCGATAGTCAATTCCTGTACGGGCGGTCCGCTTGATCTCTGCGAGGGTGTTAAATTCAGTTACTGTAACGATGGAAAATTAGTAGATGAAAATGAATGTAAGATACTTACTTCTGAAGAAACCTGTAATGGCACAGATGATGATTGTAATGGCAAGATAGACGATATTATCATCGCGGCCTGTGAAGAAGGCTGCAGCAGCGGGCTTGAGCAATGTGTCAATGGAAAGACAGAATGCAGTATTACTTTTACCGATCCACTGTGCTGCGAAGTGAAAGGCGAAAAGATTATTGAAGGTTCGTGCGACACGACCAACTATCGTTTTCTGATCGATGGTTCGGCAAGCACGGAGGAGAAGACCGCGATTGTCAAGGAAGGGATCAAAGCTTTTGCCGATGCGCATCAGGCCGGCAACTATCAGGGCCTGCTTGGTTTTACACTCTTCCGCTTTGAGGTAGAAGTCTCTAAGATGTGGACGAATGATTATGCCCAATTCAAACAGGATATTGACGACTACGAGAATGTCGGTTCTCCTGAGGGACATCTGATCGCATTGTATTACATGGGGACGGGTTTTACTGACTTTCCTGGCTGGCCAACGGAAGGGAAACGCCACGTCGTCATGCTCAGCGATTCCGATTATCTCACGGCGAGCGCACCTTCTTCGTACGATGTTCCTTATGAGGTGAAAGATGCGCAGACGGTCTTAATTGCTCATGATATTTATCTCACGGTGATCCAAATCCCCGGAGAAACCAACTGGAACACCGCAGAGAAAGCGTACCAAGAACTTCTTTATGAAAATATGATCGTGCAATCACCAAATCTGCTCCAATACGACCAATCGCAGCTGCTTCAGGCTCCCACGGATGCTTTGATTAAAGAGACAATCCTGGATCTGCTGGAACAGGAAGCAACGTATGGAAAAGTCTGTCAGGAAGTTAACGGGAAAGGGCAGTGGAACGGTTATGATCAATGCGAGAAGTAGCGGGGCTTATCGTTGACCAATCAGATCATTTGGTGATCATACCAGATTTCTCCCCACAATCTTTAAAAACAACCCTCTCATCTATCCTTTTTGATGGCATTGGACTGGAAGAACATACAAGATAAGTGGCAGAAAGAATGGGCCAAAGCCGGCTTGGGCCGAGCCACAGCACAAAAGAATAAAGAAAAATTCTTCATGATCTTTGCCTATCCCGGTATTTCCGGCTTCCTGCACGTCGGACATATGCGCGGCTTTTCCTATACCGATGCGATCTGCCGCTATGAACGCCTGCAGGGAAAAGAAGTCTTGTTTCCGGTAGGAACGCATGCCACGGGAAATCAGGCAATTGCCTTCGCCAATAAAGTCAAGAAGAGAGATACGGCCTGGCTGGAATACTTGCGGCGGAATGGCTGTTCGGAAGAAAAGATCAAAGAACTGACCACCCCGCAGAATATCATCAAATACTTCAACGAAGTCTACGTGAAAGATTACTGGAAAAAGTTTGGTTTTCTCTGTGATTGGCAGCGGTTTACCTGCACGACATTTCCCGATTATGAGAAATTCATCCAATGGCAGTTCAAAAAATTGGCGGAGAAAAACCTGCTGGTGCAGAAACCTTATTTTGCCACGGCGTGCATCGTCGACGGGCCGGTTGCCGTTGACCCTTCTGAAACCGATCTCTCTAAAGGAGGGAATGCCGAGAAGCAGGAATTCACGCTGCTGAAATTCAAACTAAGTCATCTTTATCTTGTCGCGGCAACATTACGCCCGGAGACAATCTACGGCCAGACTAATCTGTGGATCAATCCGACAGCGAAATATGTCCACGTCGTGGTGGAAGGAGAGGATTGGATCATGAGTGAAGCAGCAGCAGAAAAATTGCCGTATCAAAAGGATGATGTTCTGTTAAAAGAAGATATTGATCCAAAAACACTGCTCGGAAAAATGGTTTCTGCGCCGGGCAGAGGGGGAGAGATTCCGATCCTGCCGGCAACATTCTGCGACCCGAACGTGGGAACAGGCATTGTCACGTCAGTGCCTGCTGATGCCCCAAAGGATTATGTTGCGTTACGTTATTTGCAGCAGCATCCGGAAGAATGTGCGAAATACGGCCTGGATCCGGATGAAATTAAGTCGATCCAATTGATTCCGATCATCATCACCAAAGGATATGGCAAATTGCCCGCGGTGGAAATTGTGGAAAAAATGAATATTAATGATCTGGACGATCCCGCTTTGGAGGAAGCGACAAAAGAAGTGTACAAAGCAGGATTCCATACGGGAGTGATGCGGGAGAACTGCGGCAGATACGCCGGAATGAAAGTTGAACAGGCTAAAGAGTTGATAAAAGAAGAATTACTCGAGTTAAAGAAAGCAGATATCTTCTATGATCTCAGCGAGGAAGTGATCTGCCGCTGCGGAAATAAAGTGGTGATTAAGCGGATCGATGACCAATGGTTTATCCGTTATTCTGATTCCGAACTTACAGAGCGGAGCAAGGAACAAGCTTGCGAGATGAATGTATACCCGCAGGAGTATAAAGAAAATCTGCCGGCGATTCTCGATTGGTTCAGCGACCGGGCCTGCGCGCGATTGGGTAATTGGCTGGGGAGCACCTTCCCTTTTGACAAGCAGTGGACAATCGAGCCAATCAGCGATTCGACATTGTATCCGGTATATTATATTGTTTCCAAATTTATCAATAACCAAGTGATTAAGACTGAAGAATTGACCGAACAGTTTTTTGATTACGTTTTCTTGGGAAAAGGAGAAGGTGAAGAACACTGGAGAGAGATCAAAGAGGAATTTGAATATTTTTATCCTTTGGACATGAATCTCGGCGGAAAGGAACACAAGACAGTACATTTCCCCGTCTTTGTCATGAATCACGTGGCTATCCTTCCCGAAAGCAGATGGCCGAGAGGAATCATGGTCAATTGGTGGGTGACCGGAAAAGGATCAAAGATTTCGAAGAGCAAAGGCGGGGCTGAACCGATTCCCGACGCGATGGAAAAGTATGGAGTGGATGCGATGCGTCTGTACTATGCCCATGTCGGTTCTCCGCATGTTGATGTCGTCTGGACAGAAGAGATAGTATTGCATTATAAAAATGCTCTCGAAAGGATCTCTGGGCTGGTGGAACAGGTCCTCGGTCTGCACGGAGAGAGGAAGCTCATCGATGATTGGCTGATCTCGCGAACGTACGGTCACTTGAAGACAATAAACAAGGCGATGGAGAGCTACGATCTGCGGGAGATGGCTTCAATTGTTTATTTCATGATGTATGATGATCTGCGCTGGTATGTGCGGCGCGGGGGAAAACATACATCAACCATCAAGAAAGTTCTTTTAATCTGGGTACGCCTCTTAAATCCGATCACGCCGCATCTCAGTGAGGAGTTGAATCCGGAAAAAGAATTGGTCTCCGCCGCGCTTTGGCCGGCAGGAGAAGATGGAACGATCAGCCGCAAAGCCGAAGCAGGAGAAGAGCTGGTAAAAGCGGCAATGGAAGGAATGCGCAACGTGATGAAATTGGCAAATGTGGAAAAGCCAAAAAAATTCACGCTCTTCGTTGCGGAAAAATGGCTGTACGATTTATGTTCTGTCCTCCATAAAGAGATCAATGTCACGCGGAATATGGGAGAGATCATGAAGCGCGTGCTGGAAACAGAGGGGTTGGCCGTGCGCGGGAAGGAAGTGAGCAAGGTCGTAACGGCAGTGCTCAAAGATGTTTCCAAATTGCCGACGATCGTGACGTCGCCGGAAGATGAATTGGCGGTGATGCAGGAAGCAAGCGTGTTCTTGGAGAAAGAGTTTGAGTGTAAAGTAGAGGTTATCGCCGCCGAAGAAAGTACCAATGTGAAAGCTAAGGGTGCACTGCCGGGAAGAATTGGGATTGTGGTTGAATAAGAAAAGACGAGTTTTGGCCCATACTAGAATGGAAGTTCTGCGCCAGCAGGTTTTTCTGGTGGTTTTAAAAGAGAATGATCGCTGATCTGGATAATCGGGAAACGGTTTATGGGGGTATTGTTGATGCGGAGAGCAGGCGAAGAATAGCGATCAACAGAGAAGCGATCGCCAGCAAGATCGAGGTCTGCAATAACAATTTCTGGTTCGGTTGCCAGGCGAGTGATTGTTGATGAACGGATACAGACACAGGTGTCAAAAGTAGTGTACGGATTGTGATAACGATAGACTAATCGGGAAAAAGGATCAGAGATGCCTTTTTGCTGGAGAGCACAAACTAAAGCATAGGGAAGAGAGATAAGATAGGCTGTGCTACTGGACAGTTCTCCAAAGAGATCGGATGCTGTTCCCGCCCACGAACTTTTTATGCCGGGCAATGAATGGCGGTACAAAGCAAACGAAATAGAATATGCTGGAAAATGTTCTGTTAAGGTGTCATATCCCTGCAATTGACTATCTAATATGAGGCAATGCTGACCGGAACAGATCGCTTTCGATTCCAGAAAACACTGCTTTTGCTCATCAACAATATCAGGCCTGGTCAGAAGATCAAGTTCTCGAACGAGGGGAGAGAATGTTTTACCGGGTTCTCCACCAAAGAGCAGCATCGTGAGCTGTTCGTAGAACAGGCCCAGGCGCAACGCCCGCGTGGTGGGATCATGGAGAAGAACATCATCTTTTTCAGGGGTGGGGAGAATCGCAGAAGATGCTGCCGCGGGAAATTCAGATGTGGAGAGAGCAAGAAGATCATTGACCAGGAATTCTAATTTCATGGAAAGAAGGCAAGAGGATGGTTATATAAGCATTTCCGCAATCTTTAAATACATCGTTTGCTCTGTTGAGGATGATGAACTGGACAAAACTGATTTACGTTTTGATTATTGTATTGTTGTATGTGCCGATGGTCTTTGTCGGAGCAAATGTGTTCTTCCCGAAGTATACGGGAAGCGAAGCGTGGTTCAACGGCCACGCTGACTGCACCCAAAAATTTGCCATCCCCGAAAAAGTCGATGATACTGAACGGGGAAAAATCAGCCAGCAGCAGCAAGAGTGTTGGGAAGAATACAATGCCCAACAGCTGGTCTGGGAGAAAGAAAAGTTAACCTACGAAGGGAAAAAATATGTCTTTATCACGCTCTTTAACCTGCTGGTCCTGCTCAGCGTGCTCTTCCTGCCCAAACTACAGGATAGTGTGACGATGGGATTGTTTTTGGGCAGCGTCGCCGCAACATTCGGCGCGACGATCCGCTATTTTGACACGCGCAGCAAGATCGGGTTTGCGCTGCTAGTGCTGACGTTTGTTGCCGCCTTGTTCTTCATCAACCACAAGAAGGAAGGCTTTATCAGCTGGAAAGAAGAGAAGAAAGGGGTAGAAAGATGAGCTTATTTAGTTTTGGAAAAAAAGCACAATTACTGGTTACGGCAACAGTTGCCGGAATCGATGAACGATGGACGTTTAAACTGAAAGAGGATCGCGTCGTCATCGGGAGAAAAGAAGGATACAACCCTAAGGATAATAAGTTGTTTGTAATCAAAGAAAAAGAGAAAATCTCCATTGCCAGCGTGCCGATCACAAAGATGACTATCTCTCGGGAGCATTGTGAACTGGTTTGGGATGCACGGGGAAGAACATATTCTGTTCAACCTCTTTCCAGAAGAGAGGTGTTGGTCAATGGCCATTCATTGGAATGGAATGAAAAAGCTATTTTGGATGATAAGTTCACGATTTCAATCGGTGAAGGATCGCTAATCAAGCTACAAATCCTGTATTAATCCTATCGCTCAATGAAACGCACCCAGCTACGCAGCAAAGAAATCAACAAAGAATTGGCGCAGTATGCGGTGGAGTTGAGCAAGAAAGATAATGTAGAATTATGGGAAGATCAGCCCTTTCTTCTCATTGTCAATGGCTTGCCGTCCTTTTTCCGCTATGGGGAAAGATGGATACCAACGCTGAAATTTCTCCAGCAGAAGATAATCCTTAAAAAGATAGTCGTGGACATGGGTGCAATTAAATTTCTCATCGGCGGAGCGGACGTGATGCGGCCAGGGATTGTTGAAATAGATTATGGTATTGCAAAAGACGAACCGGTCGTCATCGTCGATATCAATAACCAGAAACCGATCGCTGTAGGGATTGCCCTCATTTCCGGAGCGGAGATGAAAGTGACGAAAAACGGCAGAGTGATTCGGAATATTCATTATGTTGGTGACAAGATTTGGGATATGAGTTGAGAAGATG
Organism: Candidatus Woesearchaeota archaeon; assembly: GCA_018302605.1. GTDB lineage: Archaea > Nanobdellota > Nanobdellia > Woesearchaeales > GW2011-AR9 > JACOZP01. Next base: position 19,890 of record JAGVZN010000008.1, read on the forward strand.
ATCATCAACAAGACAACTGGGAAAATAATTTCTCCTCGGGAGCGGGTTTGCCAAAATTTTTTCTCTCAGGCAAGAGGATTGATGTTTCGGAAAAAACAGAATTTGGTGATGGTTTTTCCGAATGAAAGAAAAATATCATTACACATGTTTTTTGTCTTTTATCCGATTGACGTGTTGATTGTTGATGATCAGATGAGGATCGTGGAAATCAAGCGGTATTTTCAACCGTTCACGACCTGGAAAAGTGCGAAGAAAGGGAAGTGTGTGGTGGAGTTAGGAGACAGAAGAACGCCTGCAGGAGAGGTTCTAGCGGCCTTGGGAGATCAAATTGACCAATTTCAGTGATTGACCGATCCTCGCAGGACATAAGGGATAAATTCAATGGGAATTTTTTGATCTGAGGAGAGGGAAGTGGGAAAACCACGTGCTACCGCTCCCCTGATCTTCTTTTCGATGACCTCTGGATGAAACTCTTCAAGAATGTTTTTGCCAAAAGCAGTAGCCAATGTCAAGAGATCTGTACCACCAAAGAATTGGCAGAAATCAGCGAGCAGTTCCGGCTGAGGTGTATAATTCGTGATCCCATAATGAGAAGCGATAAAAAAACGGAATTGTTTTTGGCGATGAGGCTGCTGATATGTACATACCAAATAGATCGCACTGCCGAGATCATCAGGAGAAGGCAGGGCACCGTCTGCAGTAAAAATCTCTTTGATCCGTTGTTTTGAATAATGGCGCGACAGAGAAGGATCACGTAAATAAGGGGCAATCAAATTCATCATCATCGGCTGGGGATGGAGATGGTAAAAATCAAGCGTCTTGTGTTCTACAGCAAGCTTTTCAATCTTTTCAAGATCATAATCAACGGTAGCCCGACCATTGCTGACGGCAACTTCCAGACCGACATCATGCCAGCTGGTCTCTTCCGGAACATAACACCAAGCTTCTTCAACTTCAGCTTCGGCAACTAATTTGCGCAAATCAAGAACTGCTTCTGTCTCATGTTTATAGACGATTGGTGCGGTTGGAGAAGAATTGACCGCAAGATATTGGGATGACGACGAACAACTTCCCAGCAAACACACGGTACTCAGCAGCTTGATGAGATTACCTACTTCCATTTACGCTCCCAGTTCTCCTGCTGAAAGACCTTTCCGCTGGATGATCTGACTGCGGATCTTTTCCTGCAATTCCAGCGGCAGTTTCTCAAACATCTGGTCGACCAGCGAGGAATTGCCACGGCCTTCGGTCGCCGAACGAAGATCACTGCTGAACCCGATCATCTCTCCAACAGGTATTTTCGCAATGACAACTACCTGGTCTTCTTCCTGATTCATTTCCAGAAGCTGGCCGCGCTTTGAGGAAACAAGCTTGGATAATTCTCCGGTATATTCCGTCGGCGCTTCCAGGCGCATGATCTGCAATGGTTCAAAGAGAACTGGCCCGGCCTGCATGATTGCGCCGCGAATACCTTCCCGAACAGCGGGATACATCTGCGCCGGACCGCGATGGATGGCATCTTCGTGCAGGGAACAATCGGTCAGGCTTACTTTCAGGCCGACGCAGGGCTCACGTGCAAGAGGTCCTTGCTTCATAACGTCTTCAAACATGTCTAAGACTAACTCCATGATCTCATTGATATAGACGATACCGCGCGTCCGGTCCATAAACATATTCCCATTAAAGATCGCTTTGACCTGCCCGGCAGTCTTAGCATCCCAACCGCATTCTTCACGCAGGAAAGCAGTGAGTTGATCTTCTTTCTTCCTGAAACGGCCAACGTGAATGCGGTCTTCTTTGATCGCCAGTGAAATTTCCGGTTCCAATGGTTCTACCTTAAAGTAGAGTTTGTTGTGCTTGTTGGGAGATTTCCCTTCCACTTCGGAAGAAGCTTTGGTAATTGTTTCCCGATAGACAACGATGGGCGGAGATGTTTTTACTTCGACGCCTTTCTCAGTAATGATCCTATTTTCAATAATCTCCAGATGCAATTCTCCCATCCCCGACATTAAATTCTGACCGGTTTCTTCGTTGATCTCAATCTTGATTGATGGATCTTCCCGGCTGACTTTGCGCAGGACTTCGATCAATTTTGGTAGATCAGCGGATTTTTTGGGTTCGATCGCTTTGGTGATAACCGGTTCAAAGATATGTTTTAATTCTTCAAATGCGGGTTCAGGCTCTAACGTTACCGTTTCTCCTGCTGCGCCAACAACTCCTGAAATAGCAAGGACGTTTCCGGCAGGCAGCGATTCTAAAATTTCCGGCCGGATACCATTGTAAATATAGACATTCTGAACGCGCTGTCTCTGTTTAGTGTTATTAAGATAGACTTCCATCCCGCTCTTGATCGTTCCACTGAACAGACGACCGGCAGAGATATCTTTCCCCGAACGCGGATCGATGACAATTCGGGTAATCACAAAAGCCACTTTTCCGTGAGGATTACAAGAGATTAAATCTTTACCAAGTTCAGACTCTGGATCGCCATGCCAGATTTTAGGAATACGATATATTTGTGCTGAAATCGGATCTGGAAGGTGTTTGATGACCATATCTAAAATAACTTCATGCAGAGCAGCATTCTCCCAAACCCAATCTTTACGCTGCGCTTCTTCCATCTCATAAATGCGCAAGATATCGGCAAATTTAACACCTTTCTTATTCATATAAGGGAATGAAAGCGCCCAATTTTCACGAGCAGAACCAAAAGAAACACTGCCTTCCTGCACACTGACTTTCCATTTCTCTTTGTACTGAGTTTCAGCAATGCGCTCAACCATCTTGTTAAACTCCATTACCAAGTGCATGACCCGTTCGGCGATCTTCTCGGGAGAGAGTTTCAGTTCTTTAACGAGACGATCAACTTTGTTGATGAAGAGGACTGGTTTGACCCGCTCACGAAGAGCTTGACGCACGACCGTTTCCGTCTGCGGCATGATCCCCTCTACGGCGCAGATCAGGACGACTGTTCCATCAACGGCGCGCATCGCCCGCGTGACATTCCCGCCAAAGTCAACGTGCCCGGGAGTGTCAATCAGATTGATCAAAAATTCTTTGCTGTCATAGTCATGGACCATCGAAACATTAGCGGCATCAACGGTCATCAGTCGTTCCTGCTCATCTTTATGCTGCCAGGTAGTCATCCCGCCTTCTAATTGACCGGCAAATCTCTCGGACATCATTCCTGCCGCGGCTAATAAATTATCAGTAAATGCCGTTTTTCCGTGGTGAATATGCGCACTCGTGCAAATATTACGGATCTGTTTTGGATTTTGGGTAATTCTCATCACCCGATCGACCATTCGTTCTGATGCCATTGTTATATCCCCCTAAAACACATGAATTTCATGCACTGTTTTGTATGAATGTAATTCTTCCGGCTTGAACCAGAGAGCAATCTCCTGCCGGGCTTCCTCTGCAGAGCCAGAAGCGTGAATCAAGTTTTCAATTGCTTTATCTTCTTTATCAGCATGGACAAAGCTGACATGAGCAAAATCACCTCGGATCGTTCCGGGCAAAGCGGTTTTGGGCTCCGTCCCTCCCGCGAGTTTCCGCACATTTTCGACAGCATTAATTCCTTCCAGGCAGATGGCCAGCACCGGACCCGTGGCCATGAATTTCATCAGGTTATGAAATACTTTTTCTCCGCGGCGCTGGGCGACATCAGCATAGTGCCTGCGGCCAAGACTGTCATCAACCCAGACCATTTTCATGCCGACAAATTTAAAGCCGGCATCTTCAAAGCGCGCGAGAATACGACCAGTAAGACCACGCTTCACCCCATCTGGTTTTAGTAAAACGAGAGTCCGCTCAATCATTTTCATTCCGCCTTCTTCACTCCTTTCTTATGCTCTCGACGATATTCTTCCGTCCAGCGGGTCTTCAGCGGCTTGCGCTTCAATTTTAGCATATTCTTCTCGCAGCCACGGGAACAAAAATAAGCAACCTTGCCATTGGCAAAGACAAACATCTTGCCTGTTCCGTTTTCAATTTCCTGTCCACAAAATGTACATATTGGCATGCTGATTCACCTTTACACTTATACTTCTGCTGCTTTGAAGCTGGCTTATGCTTTTGATCCGCCGCGGCGGCCGCCACCCAAGCGCTGGGCTTCAATTTCTGTTTCCAACAGCATCAGGATATCTCCGACCTGAACCGGCCCTTTGACATTGCGCCGGATGGCTTTGTTCTTATCACGGCCGTCCAGAACCAGGCACATCACCTGAGTTAACTCACCGCGACTGCCGGCCCGGGCAATAATTTCTTTGACTTCAGCAGGAATGCCAGCGATAAAATGAATTTCACTTCCTTCTGCGCGCTGCGCAGAGGGAGCTACTGCCGGCTTTGTTTCAGTTGGATTTTCTTTTTTTGCCATGATCTCAACCTTACTGACCGCTCATGCTCTCGATGAGATTCTTGGCATCTCCTTCTTTGACAACAGCTACTGCGGTCGTGGCGACAGGAAGACCGGCGGCGGCACCAAGATCTTCTTTCTTGGAAACTTCCACGCAAAGTACTTTCTTTTCTTTACAGAGCAGGGGAAGATGCATCACGATCTCTTTAGGGCTCACATCGGCCGCATAAACAACCAATTTCGCTTCCCCTTTTTCAATTGCTTTTGTCACTTCATTTGCCCCTTTCTTTATTTTTCCAGTTGTTCGGGCGATTTCAACCGCTTCCAATACTCTTGCTTCATCAGCCATGATGTGTACCTCCGCATACGATGGTTATGTAGTTAGATCCCGTAATCTATATTTTGTAATCATGTTATATAATCACAAATTAGGTGATATTAGGTGATTATAGGATATAGTCGTAAATGAATCGGCTTAACGGTAACAGAAAGGAGTTCGGTTACCTCGTTGAAGACCAACTCATTGGTATTTTCTCTTAGAAAAGGGGATGTTTTATAAATGTTTCTGAAAATCGTTGTTTCATGCTTACCACCGAGATTAAGATAAAACTGGAACGAGCTTTTCCCGGCGCTAAAGTAGAAATTGAAGATGAAAGTGCCGACCACGCCGGACATCAGGCGAGTGGAGCGCATCTGGCCGTGGAAATAATCTATGGCGGTTTTGCCGGAAAGACGAAAGTGGAACAGCACCAGATGGTTTATCAAGCGCTGAAGGAAGATCTGCAAAGAACGGTGCATGCGTTACGGCTGAGAACAAAAGAGCCGGCGAGTGAACAAACAACGGGTGAAGAACAATGAATGAAGAGTTACGAAAAAAAATTGAAGGATTGATCAACTCTCATAAAGTCTTCCTGTTCCTGAAAGGAACGCCAGAAGAGCCGCAGTGCGGCTTTTCCTGGAAAGTCGTGGAAACATTGAAAGGCTTGGGAGTAAAGTTCGGCTCGTTTGACATTCTGAGCGACGAAGAAATGCGCCAGGCAGTGAAGGAGTATTCCAACTGGCCAACCTATCCGCAGCTCTACCTGAACGGGAAACTGATTGGCGGCTGTGATCTTGTCTTGGAGATGGCGGAGAGCGGGGAATTGAAGAAGTTGATCGAGTGAATAATAGATTAGAAAGTGACGGCAGTTTTTCCGAACTCACGAATACTATTATCCTGAAAGCACATAATCTTTATTAAAACAAAAAGACCAGCTAATAATATGGTCCGGTCTCCAGAATCTTCTCTTCGAAGCGTAGAACAGGCGGATCTCTATGCGACTGATCTTTCTCTCCGGGAATCAGCTTTTTCTCAGCTATCCTACGGGTTAGACAATCCCGGATTTATCGCCGAAGAGGGAAGTGCGCCGCAAACAGCCAGGATTGGAACATTACGGCAAACCGTATTAGACGAATGGAAACAGTTGATCACCAGGGGATGGGGCACGGTCCAGCGCTACATGAACTTGGGAACGTATGGCCAGGCAGAGATCGTCGCGTTTGAAGATTCTATCGGCTCGGGAGGAAATATTTCCCAGCAGATAAAACCTTTTGAATTGAAAGTGCTTCTCCATGTCAGAAACCGGCTTCCTGCCGGCCATCCGTTAAACGAGCTTCAAAGATACAATTTCTATGTGCCAAATATTGATGTCAAAGAGAATGGTTTGGAGGGCTTCATCCCCAACACGGAAGAAATGGTAAAGCAGATGGAAAAGCATAACATTCATGTTTACCAAGGATTAGCCCGGCACAAAGGGTATCCGGAAAACCTCTGGGCGGCGCTGCTTGCCGATGGAGATAGTTGCATCCGGCTGGCGCATTATTTTGGAATTGATGGTGGAGAGCTGCTGGCTACTCCTGATGTTGATGGGATGCAATGCCTGACTGTCCGCTTTGAATATAAGCAATTAAAAGATGATGTTCTCAAAGGGGTACTTGAGAAATTAAAAGAACGATTGCAGAAAAACCCAGACCCCACAAATTTTATCCTAGAGGAAGATGCGATAACGATTAAGTATCTAACCCGTGCTTGGTGGCACATGGATTCCGATGTTGACGCGCTGCTCTGGGGAGCAAATGTACGGGGGCTTAAAGCTAAAGATAGAGACGGCAGAATCGTCGAGTTTGAAGCGCTGCCGGACAATGGAGTGATCCGCAATGGGGGTTCATACCTTGACCATCTCAGCGCGACGATAAAAGATGGCAAAGTTTGGTCAGAATGGAAAGGGGCAGTACACGGCGTTGATTTCAACCCGGAAACGCCGGGAGATTTTGAATCGCTGATCAGGAAGAATCGGGATACGGCCATCGGCTTTGGCCATATGGCAATCGGCGCTCCCCTCTTTGCCTACGATCGGGATCCGAGAGTCCTGGCCCAATTTCCTGACACGGTACAATGTTATGAATTACGCGAGACTCTCTGCCAAACTGGCCTGATTGCACCGGAATATGGCGGAGCGGCAATGCGTCAGATCGTGACGATGCTTCACCAACATCCATTTCATGAAATGGCTCAGAGGAGACTTGCTTTTAACAAAGAAAATAATGACTTCGCTCCATTTGCCGAATGGCTGGAAAGTAAAGAATGTGATTTCTATCGGACAATTCTGCGAAGATAGATCCCGATTGGTCTCCGCACTCTCTTTCCATTCCCGGCTGATAATTCACAAGCTTCTTAAATTAATTTTAGGTCGTTTACACTGATGTGTGGAATTATTGGATATGTAGGACAACGAGATGCGTATCCTCTTCTGCTGACTGGACTGGAGAGAGTAGAATATCGAGGTTATGATTCAGTTGGTATCTGCACCACAGATGGCACACTGCACCTACTCAAAGAAGTGGGAAGAGTTGAACAATTCAAGAATAAGCGGCTGCCCGGGAAACAAGGAATTGCCCATTCGCGCTGGGCGACGCATGGCGGCGTCTCGCAAAAGAATGCCCATCCTTTTATTGCTCATGATGCTTTTGCCCTCGTCCACAATGGGATCATTGAAAATTATCTGGAACTAAAAGAGGAATTAATAGAAAAGGGAGTTGTGTTCTCATCCGATACTGATTCAGAAGTGATTCTTCATCTCGTAGTCGGCCATTATCAGCACGGCCCGGACAAAAATCTTCTTGCGGCAGTTCAACAGGCAGTTAAGCAATTACAGGGGGCGTATGCTTTCGCGGTGCTGAACAAAGATGCAGAAGAAATCGTGGCGGCACGCGATGGCTGTCCTTTACTGGTTGGAATAGGAGAAAGAGAGAATTTTATTGCCTCGGATGCGACTGCATTTATCGAACATACCCAAAAAGTAGTTTATGTCGATGATTTTGAAATCGTCCGCGTCACCAAAGATGCTTTAGAACTCTTTGACCACGACGGTGCAAAGAAAAATGTTTCCATTGTGGAAGTTCGGGGGAACATTGAAGTAGCACAAAAACAAGGCCACCCGCATTTCATGCTCAAAGAGATTATGGAGCAGCCACAGACAATAGCTGAAACAATGAAAGTAGAATTGCCCCGCATTGGACGGCCAAAACGGATACTTATCGTCGCTTGTGGAACGGCAAGTTATGCCGGATTACTGGGAAAGTACATCCTCGAGAAGTTTGCAAAAATTCCCGTCGTACACGAAACTGCATCGGAATTCCGGTATCAAGAACCGCTATTTTATCCAGATGACTTGGTCATCGCCATCACCCAAAGTGGTGAGACAGCAGATACACTGGCGGCGATCCGGCTGGCAAAGAAACACGGGATGAAAACATTGGGCATCATCAATGTCCGGGAAAGCACGATCGCGAGAGAAGTAGATCAAGTGATCTACACCCGCGCCGGACCGGAAATCGGCGTGGCTTCCACGAAAGCATTTACTGCGCAGTTGATAGTCTTATACAAACTGGCGTTTCAGCTCGGAGGGAAAAAGTTTGAGGGGAAAGGAATAGCAACCTTGATTGAAGAGACATTAAAATTAGAGGATAGGATCAAAGAAATCGCGCAAAAGTATGTTCATAATAATCATTTTCTCTATATTGGCCGGAATCTGTTCTATCCACTGGCGTTAGAGGGGGCACTGAAATTGAAAGAGATTTCTTATATCCACGCCGAAGCGTACCCTGCCGGGGAATTGAAACACGGCCCGATTGCGCTGATTTCGGAAGACATGCCGACAATCGCCATCTGCCCACGCCACGAGACGTACGAAAAGATGTTTTCCAATATTCAGGAGATCAAAGCACGCCAGGGCAAGATTATTGCGTTGGCAAGCACGGGGGATGAAAGAATGAGAGAGATCAGTGATGATATTATCTATCTGCCAAAAGCAGACGGCCTGCTCACGCCGCTGCTGGTCGCCGTCGCCTTACAGTTATTTGCTTATCATTTAGCCGCGCTGCGTGGCTGTGACATCGACAAGCCGCGCAATCTGGCAAAATCAGTGACGGTGGAGTGAGAGGTCCGCAAAAATCATTCAAAACGACAGGCTTTTCAGCTGAATCCGTCGGATCATACCGTACGTATTTAGTTTCGCCTAAAGGCGAGCGAGAGAATCTCCTCGTTAGACGGGGTTGGAGCGTTTTTCTTCGGAGAAATGGCTTTTTCACATCAGGAGCGGCAAACTAAATACGTACCTCATACCCGATAAAAGTGTTCTGGAGGAATATCTGCTGGTGAAAGATATTGCTCTTCTTTGTCGCCGATGTAATAGAACGGAAATTTCTCATTCGGCCTTTTCTTGGGCAGAAAAACCTGCTTGTCTCTGTTGATGCAGTCAACGATCTGCGCACCGTATTCTTGTTCAGGAATGACCCTGACTCCGACGACGTGCCTGAATTCATCTTTGGAAAATGTTTTCATCACCGGACCTTCCCGGCTGATGAAATTCAGCTTTTTCCCGGGACGCCAAAGACCGGAAGAGACGATCGTGCGAGAATCCACCAAGATATCCGCGTGGGCGATGACCGCGCTTACCGAGCAGTTCAGCGCCGCAAGATGTTTCTTGACAACGCTGATCTCCAGATAACGACTGATCAGGCCGATCACGTTCCGGGAAAGGATAACCAGCAAGACGCGGGGATTCTGTTCTTTCCTCCGGATCTGCTGAACGGCAGCAATCCATCGAGGATTAAGAGTGAGATGGTCGGCGACGAGTTGCAGTGCCTGCGCATCAAAATGAAAGAAGACGGTATAAAACTCGCTCGTTTTCCCCGTGATCTTATAGGTGACATAACGGTAGAGCACTTTAGCCAGGAATCCGGGAAGAAAGAGCACGCCAAACGTCTTCTTGTAGAAACGGATCATCTCTTTAGCCATAATCTTGGCCGAATCCTCTTTGATCATCGTTTCGTCGAAATCGGTGTAGATAACTATCCTCTTTTGTTCAGCCATCCGGGGAAGGCGGCGGCGGAAGTATAAAAATATTTCTTGTCCAGATGCTTAGTAGAAAAAGTCGTCCGCCCGGCCTGAAGATTGACCGCGAGAAGCGATCTATAGGAACAGGTGCGAAAACGATAAGCTTGAAAGGCTGGTTCTGTAACATTAAACACAACTGGTTTTCGCCGCGGTCAATGACCAGGAGGACTTTTTCTACAG
>JAGVZN010000009.1 GCA_018302605.1 Candidatus Woesearchaeota archaeon
TAAAATTAGTTACTATTTCAATAAGATCCCAAGTAGACTCTGTTGGAATGTCATAAATAATCTCTGGACCATCATCATACCATGCTATTCTCTCAAATTCGTGATATCCATGCTGATAGCCATTCCTACGGTCATATTCTTTTTCCCAATGGGTAAGTTCAGGATCATTCTTGAAACGATCAGGATTACTAAGGAATATGGATTTTTTTTCACGTAAAAAATCACGCATTTGAATAAGATTCTTTAAAGTACTAAGCATTGAATCTAATCCATCATGCCTAAAGTCCCCATCACTATCGACTTCACTTTTTTTACCTTCATATTTTGCAAGAGGAGCACTCAGATGAACATTAGATGTCGCTCCTTTTTGAATTTGAAAAGCAGTTGTGACCATGTTGATTAACAAGTCTTCTATATAGTTCTTCTTGATTCTTATATTCTGTGTCTATGTCCATTTTAATCACATTATCTATTTCTACTAACCAATAGCAATCAGCTATTACTTAAACAATTCCCCCCACTAAGTGTAGAGTAATAGAAAGATTTAAATAAACTCTAAATAATTATACAAAAATGGAGCTTAAAGTACTTGAGAAGATTGGACTAACCAAGAATGAAAGTATAGTTTACCAGACATTACTACAATTAGGCACATCTAAAACAGGTGAAATTCTCAAAAAATCTGGACTAAATTCTGGGAAGATTTACGAGATTCTCGAAAGTCTTAAAGTCAAGGGACTTCTAAGTGAATCCATTATTAATAATATCAAGTACTTTACTGCCGCCCCCCCGTATCAGATTTTAGAGTATATCAAAGATAAGAAAGAAGAGCTTGAGCAGGAAGAATCCATAATTCAGTCTGCTATTCCCGAATTGGAAAAACTGCGTAATCTCACTACTAAAGAAACAAAATCTGTTACTTACACTGGTTTACGTGGAATCAAAACAGCAGCAGATGAAGCATTAGAATCAATGAATCCAAAAGAGGACATTCTTGCTATGGGTGTAACAGAATCCAAAGATGAACCGTTTAATAAATTCTGGGAAAGATGGCAGACTCAAAGAATCAATAAGAAAATTTCTCAAAAAATGATCTTCTCCGAGAAAAGTAAATACTATCAGAAGTTTACCAAAAGCGAATATACACAAGCAAAAGTATTAACCGGGATTACACCCGTAACTGTTGATGTTTTTGGAGAGGATAAAACATTGATTCTTAATTATGGAGAGTTTCCTTCCTGCATATTGATATACGATAAAAACACTGCTCAATCATTTAGACAATTCTTTAAGCAGTTATGGAAACTAGCAAAATAATTTTCTTCCATCATTTTTCTTTTTTAATGTTAGATTATAATTCCTCTTTCGATATCTCTCCTGTTCATTCATCTTTCATTCTCTCCAATCTTTCTTCGACTTCTCTCAGTTCTTTTGACTGTTTAAGTTTGCGTCGTTCTTTCGTTCCGGTCGAATCGAAATGCCCAGACGCTTCCGCTATTTTTCGTATTTCTTCTGAGGTCAGGCGCGGCAATTCTTTCCGTTGAGGAATCGTCATCCTGATCGCCACTTTTTGAGTTGCTTCCCGTTCAACACGTTCTAATTCTCCTTCAATTTTTTTCAATTCGGGAGATGCTCCTTTTTTTCGTATTTTCAATCGTTCAGACACCGGTCTGTGGATCAGCTGATCCGGATTATGTTCCTGTCCAGACACGCTGCTGTCCGGCACACTGCGCAGTACTTTTCCGTTCTTTCTCCGGTTCATGATCTCTTCTACTTTCGCTAATGAACTGTCAATATCACGCAGCTCATGGACCATCATCTTCTCGCGTTTTCGTTCTGCCGGGCTTGATTTTAGAGACTGAAATGTCTGCCTCAACCATCCTCGTTGATCTCTCCTTTTTTGCTGAAGATCGTTCATCTCCCGATCAAATACCTCTGCCGCCGATCTGGTCGGCGGCGGGACGTGCGTTCTCACGTTTACTCTTCTTGGTTCTTGCACCGAGGAATGATCCAGCCGGCGCAGTTTCTCTTGGACGTACCGCAATTCTTTATTCTGCTTTGGCTGTTTATAGTCTGTTTTTGGAGAGTATGCCTGTTGTTCTGGGGCAGGTTCTGTTATGTTCTCATTTTGCTTTTTTCGTTTCCGTCCTTTTCCGTTCCAAAGCCAGCGCTGGAGAAATGAGGTTAATTTTTCACCATCGGTCAGCGTCCTGTCTGCTTCATCTCCTGCTTCTTCTTCTGCTCGTTCCCTTTCTTCTTTCTTGGGGTTGCTGATCTGCGTCTTCATTCGCACCGGCTGAAGCGGCGCTGTCTCAACTCGTTCTATGGCTTTTTGAATCTCGGCCAATTCTCTCTTCTTTTCTTCTCGTTTCATTTGTGCTTTAGGTGTATTTTGCCGTGCGGCAACTTTCTCCAATATCTCTCGTATCGCCTGCTTTTCTTCTGCCAGGCGCGTGTCCTCATCGTTGTTTTGCATATTCGCTTGCAGGTCCCTGTCTGTTGAGGGTAAGAAGCGCCGAATCTTCATCCGTGCCGTAGCGAGAGTATCCAGTGTTTCTAATTGCCGTTCGATCGCTTTCAGTTCTTTTGTCTGCGGTGGCCGCTCCGCTTTGAGATGCCTTTTCTCAGATTTCCACACGCGCTGAGAACGCAGCAAACTCAACCAAGCCGGCTCTGTCGTCTTCCTCTGCTCGGCGGGAATTTTCTGAGCAATCCTTAATTTCTGTGTGGAAAAATCATCGGTTTCTTTCAATGTACGCTCAATAACGGCCAGTTCGCTCATTCTTAGCTGCTCTTTTCTTTGGGCCGCAGCAGAAGCGTGCCGTCCGGCTATACCAGCCAGCAGATGTTCAATCGCCGCTTTCTCTTCGATCAAGTCTTTCTCTTCTTTGATCACTTTTTTCAATTCGGCTGCCGCAGGAATGGTCTCCCGCAATCTTACTTTCTGTCCGTGGAGCGTAGCCAACGCAGCCAATTCCCGTTCTATATCGACCAGCTCATTCCCTGCCCTTGCTCCACTTTTCTCTATCCGGCGGGTGATCTTCAACACTTCTCTCAGCGCCTCTCGGTCTGCTTTCTTTTCTCGTTTCTGTTTCCGACCAAAGAGACTGCCCAGCAACGACGCTGGTTTCTTCTCCGCCCGTGCCAAGGTGCTGGTTATTTCTCGTAGTTCTGCGTCAATACTGCTCTTGCGCTCTGATCCAGTAGTTTTTGTCGTCTGGGGGAGCACGGGTATTGCTGTCCGAATCTTGCCCGGTGCGGTCGGCATTGTCTCCACTGCACCAAGTGCTCTTTCAATTTCTTCAAGCTCTTTTGTCTTTTTAACGTGCACTGCCGTTGCTTTTCTGTTTAGATCAGCTTTGTTTTCAAGCAGATTCTCGATCGCTGTTCTTTCTTCCCGCAAGCGGGCTCTTTCGTATTCCACCTGTCGGACGATTTCTTTCATCGAAGGGATAACTGTCCTCATCTTCACTTTTTGTTTCCTCATCGCATCCAGATTTGCCAGCTGTTGTTCGATCTCTGCTAACTCATTGCCCTGTTTGCCGCCTCCCACTTTGCGGTTTATCCTCAACACATCTCTCCACGCCGTACGCGCTGCTTTTGTTTCCCGCGTTCGTTTCCCGGCAAGAAGCCGATTTAACAGTGATGATGGTCTTCTCTCTGCACGGGCGAGATCGCCAGTCACCCGTCGCAGCTCTTTATCGATCGCTTTTTTTCGCTCCTGAATAATTTCCCAACGCGCTACGGCGGGAGACAGTGTGGGGATTGTCGTTTTCATCCGGCCGTGTTTTACGGGGAGAGATTCCACTGAACCGAGGCGTTGCTCGATGTCCTGTAATTCAGCATCAAATACCGTTGGATTTCTTTTTTTGGAGAGAAAAGCGAAGAAAGGTGTCGGTCTCTTCTCCTCCGTTGCCAAAACACCCGTTACTTTTTCCAATTCCTGTTCAATTGTTTTCTTGTGTTCACGAATCTCCTGAGCCGGCGATACGGCTGGTATGGTTGTTTTGACCTTCATCCGGCTCAACGGCATTTTTTCAACACTGCGGATCAATTTCTCTACATCTTGGAGTTCTTCCCTAAACAGTAGATGCCGTTCCGGGAAAGGGATGATCGTCGGTTTCGGCAAGGTGATTTCTCTTTCTTCTTTTTGCAGTTCCAGCCGCTCGATTTTCTCTCTCTGCTTTAAGAGCAAGCGGACTTCCTCTTCCTCCAACGCCGAGAGGTTGGTCTTGATCTTGGTCAGCTCTTTCTCTAAAAATGCTGAGCGGAGAGAGCGGGGAATATAGGGGGCAATTTTTGCGGGAAACACGCCGGGCAGTGGTCGGTGAGGAAGCGCGCTTAACGTTATTTGGCGCAGATAAGCGATGCCCATCACCACCAAGAGCACGAGAACGAGAAGCAGTATTCCATCCAGCAGGTAAGAACCGTATGTTTGTGTCCGTGGGTCGAGTCCGGCAAAGATTGCTCTTCCGGTGATAGCCAGTCCTGTGAACAAAGACGGCTTAACGCCTTCACGGACTATCCCCGCTTTGAAATCAACGGTGTAATCATTTTCTACCACCAATTCTCCTTCTTCGTAGATCTTCAGGCTGACGGGCATTTCTTCTTGATAGATCTCTTGGTCGTATTGCAGTTCTTGAGCAAAAATTTGATTTCTCTTAATTTCGTACGGGCCGAATGTCTCCGAATACTTTGAGCTGGGAAAAAAGAATGATCGTCCTTCGTTGATGTTAAATTCCAGGACATATCTTTTTCCCACGGTATCGTTGTTCTCTTCTCCCTTTGGGATCAGGATGTAGACATCAATAATCCCCTGTTCGGGATCAAGTGACAGTGCTGTGCCAATACGTAATGAATCTGTGATATTTATTGTTTGATTGAAGACATCTTCCCCGGCAGATGTAAGCGTAAGCGTTACTGGTTTTGGGGCGATGGATATTGGACGACGTAGATTATAATTTTTGGTAATCGTCTGTCCCGGTGGGACAATTGTCTCGTCTGGATCGAGAATCTCCGGCTTGAGCAATCTTCCGGTCGTATGGCCACCTGAATATGAAACAGAACCATCAACCGTGGGCAGGGAGAAGATTCCTTTCTGCCGTGCCAGCGCTCTTGTTGTTGAAATGAATTGGACATCTTCCTCTTCGACGAGTTTAACCGTTTCAATCGTTTCAGCTATTCTCTGCGCTATTTCTTTCTCACTGAGTTGCCGGGCTTCGGCAGCGAGAACAGCTCGAATCTTCTCTTTGATGATTTGCTCCGCTTTTTGCTCATCGGGTAATCGGATCAGACTTTGTTCATGGGCGGTTGGAACGATGCTTACTGCCTGATCAGCTCTGTTCGTGAACGTGATACTCACCAGTCTAGTCGTAATCAAAGATCGGCGCTCGACCAGCCGGGCCGGCGGCGCTCCAATTGCTCTTCCTGTTAATATAGAATCGGCGCGGGAGATAATTGGTGCTATCGCTTCAACAATCCTCGCCACGGGCGCGATATTGATCGTAAATCTCTGGTTACGAATCAGCTCCCTCAATTCTTCCGCTGTCGCGATAGCCCGCTCTTTGGTGGGAGCAGCTGGCGCGGCTTCGGCTGGCGTTTCGCCTCTTGCCGGTGCAGATCCGCCTCCGCTATCGCCACTACTGCTTCCACTACTTTCTGCAGATGCTGGCACCGAAATTGTAAAATCACGAGTGGCAGATAGATTATTCAATCGTACCGTATCATTACAGGAGACGCTCCAATTATGAGCGGCTTCTGCTAATGAAGAGACGCCTTGTTCCACGACCGTCCCATTACTTGATTCGATTCTTTTCACATTGATGGTATCATCAATGATCAGGTCACAGAGCATGACTTCACTGATACTGTCGTTCACTTCCCATTTGAACGTCACGGTCGTTGATGTTTCAATCGAATTATTATCTGGTGCACGTAATTCAGGGATGTCGGGGGCAGTTTTATCAACAATAAAACTGACATTACGAGCAGTATTAAACGTGTCATTGACATTTCCTGCTGTATCATTGGCATAGACAAACAAAGTATGGTTTCCTTCGTTAAGAGAATCAGCAGAAACACTAGCATTAAAAAGAGTGGCATTGGTAGATGAAGCGGTGAAATTGGTCAAACTAGCATTATTCAGCTGGAAGATTACCGTATGAACTGCAGAACCACTAACATTGCCGATGGAAGCATTAAAGATGATCGTGTTTCCGCTGGTATAATTCTGTCCTTCAGCAGGGAAATTAAATTGCTGGATATTTGGGGTGGTTCGATCAATGGTGATGAAGATGCTTTCTGAATTATTGACGTTTCCTTCAGTATCATTCGCATATACCGTTATTGTCTGTAAAGCCTCGGATAATGCAGAAGAATCAACACTGGCATTGTAGAGCGAGGCATTAGTGGAAGAAGCAGTAAGATTGAAAGCGGGACTACTCCCATTAGTCAATTGAAAAATAACTGTATCAATGCCGGTTTCATCACTAACACTTACATTGAAGAGGATCGTCCCGCTGCTGATATTGGCTTTAGCTGTCGGCGAATTGAACTGTTGAACACTTGGCCCAACAACATCTCTGGTTTCTTCTATGGTAATGTTTGTTGAATACGCCGTCGCCCCATCATCAAGACCATCATTAGGCGTCGCCGAGAAATTCCAGCGATCATCCTGAGAAGTCTCCCCGCTGGCAATAATATTTGTCCGGTTTTGGTACAGGGCGATGATCTGCTCTTCCGAAAGTGTCCGGTTATAAAAGACAACATCATCGATGACACCTGGAAATGATTGGGCAAGACCATCGCCGCCATTGATGTTTCCGATCGCAAAAGAAAATCCGTTGGCGTGGGCATTGAGGGTCATCCCCGTATCGTTCCCATTCTTCACCCCATCGATATAGAGTGCTATCTCCGTCGTGCTCCAGGTTCCAACGAGAAGATGCCAATCAGTGTCGCCGAAAACGGCATTTGATTGAGCTTCCACCGTCGAGACACCATTTTGAATAAAAAACGTAAGCGTATCATTCACATTCTGCCATTCCAATCCGATATCGCCGTCAACATTGCCACCCTGGTTGCGGCCAAAGATCCAACGGTCAGCCCCGATTGCTACTTCATAACTTTTGATCCAGAGCGCGATACTGCCGCGATTAGAAGTATAGGTCGAAAGCCCCAGACCGATATATTGGTCGGTGGTCGTAAAATTATACGCTCCCCGCCCATCATACCCAATGGATTCATTCCAAACGGGAGGATCTCCGATTGATTTGTTAGGATCACCGTGATTGCCATTCCCCGAATAGTCCGTGGCATTATACGGCGGGCTGGATTCCATCGGGATATTAAATATGGCAATAGAAGTGTCATTAAGATACCAGTTATAGATCACTTTGACGACGTCCCCATCTGTATCGCTCGTTGTCACGTGCGCGGTAATATTTTGGTTTGTGTTATTATTGAGCGGGAAAGTGGAATTTATGGCGATCGAATCTATCGTCGGAACGGCAAAAATCCCGATTCCACCGCCAAACTCACCGGTAACCGCTCCCGTCAGAGACCATTTGCCCAATTGTACATCCTCTCCCCAGAGCGAGAAGCCGGCAAGGAGAAGAACGGAACAGAAAAAGAAGAACAGCCCGATCTTTACCTTTCTGTTCAGCTTCATTTTTTTTGGTTTCTGTTTAATACCCCGTACCATTTCTTTTTCCCGGTGATCGATATTCTTCATGGCGGCCACAGTTTCACAGCTCTTTCAAGACAAGATCATAATTGACGATCAACTCTTTTAACGGCTCAACAGCCAGTGAATAATATTTGAACTGGGCCGCTTTTCGGATCTTCAAGAACCCCAGATCATGCGCTAATTTTAAGTGGCGTGATACTAACGACATTGAAGATTGCGTCAGTTTCGCTAATTCGCTGACGGTCATCTCCTCTTCCGCCAATAAGCGTAGAGCTGTTCTTCTGTGAGCTGCGTTGAGAATACGTGCCAGGTTCTCCTCTCCTTTTTGGCTTGACCTGAATAATTTGTGGCGATGGATCGTGTCATAATCCTGCAGCAGATTAGCTAGTTTTTGTGAACGTAAAGAATAATGCTTGTGGGGCGTTTTCTTTCGTACAATCACTAATCCCGTATCTGCAAGAAAGGTCAGATGTCGTGAAGTTAAAGAAAGAGATGTCTGTGCTGCTTCAGCAATCCTCGTCACCGTTAATTCTCGATTGATGAGAAGCCGCAGGATTGTTCTTCGTGACTGAGCGCTCAGCGCACGTGCTAATCGTTCCTCTTTTTCATCTATCACCATCTTCCCCCCAGAACTTTTTCATCTATATAAACATTCTTATTTACACAATCGTTTAATTGCGTAGTTTCGTATCTATGAAACTACTTGGCTACTTAATATGAACAAAACCTCTAGTTTCTACTGTCAAAAAGATTTAAAATACCATTTTTGATTATATCCAAAGTGAAGCGTCGTATCTTTTTAGAGGCATTACTCTCTGGTTCCGTCGGTGCGGCTCTCTCTGGCTGTTCTTTCCCTTTATTCTCCCAACCGGCGTATGCTTCGTACTCTTCCGGGAATAAACAGAAAGTCCTGCTCATCGGCATTGATGGTGTCCGTCCCGATGCTCTCTATGCTGCCCGAACTCCCCATCTCGACCATCTTGTGGTGCAGGGCTGCTACAGCGACGTGGCGCAGGCGGGAAAATTCACCGTAAGCGCCCCCGGCTGGTCCAATATCCTTTGCGGGGTTTGGGAAGATAAACATGGCGTGACAGATAATGCATTGCTGTATCATCATCTTCAGGCCTACCCTTCCATCTTTACCCGTTTGGAACAGCTTCATCCAGAATTATATACCGCTTCCCTCGTCTCTTGGAAAACGATCCACGACCATATCATCCCGGTTGCCGATAAAAGAAAGACATATCATGACATGCGCGGTGATTGGAAAGTGATGAAAGAAGCGATTTATACTCTTACTCATGAAGATCCAGATCTGTTGTTTGCCTATTTTGGTGACGCTGATCTCATCGGCCACAATTATGGCTTCCATCCTGCAGTCAGTCGCTACCGCAAAGAAATTGAAGATATTGACAAGCAGGTTGGATACATCTTGCAGGCCCTGCAGAATCGTCCGACCTATGCTTCCGAGGATTGGCTGATCATCTGCACGACTGATCATGGGGGAAGGATGGCGGGGCACGGTGATAATGTTCCAGAAGACCGCACGATCTTCTATATTGTTTCAGGCCCGTCTGCTTTGCGCGGCCGGCTTGCTGGTGTGCCGCAGCAGGTTGATGTCGTTCCGACAATTCTTCAGCATTTGCGGATCGCACCGGATCCAGCCTGGGGATTGGAAGGGAAGGTGTGTGGACTACGATAAAACTTCGGGATAGTCCGCTTCAGTTTTTAGAAATTCTTCCTTAATTTTTTCTTTCAATTCGTCCACGGAATAATACTTGTGCTTAAACTCTTCTAAGATTTCCTGAGATGTCAAATCTAACTTTGCGACGCAGACAAACACGTTCTTTTCTCTCCCTAAATTTTGATATAACTGCTCCTGCTTCTTGATCGAATAGCCGCTGTAGCCGCTAAGATCGAAGACAAAGACAACCAGATTGGCTAATTCTTTCATCACCAGATCTGCCTGCGCTTCGATGATATTCATCTTTTCGCCGCGTGCCAATGTGCCCGGCACGTCAAGGATCTGGGCTTTTTTCTCGCCGATTTTCAAGTAGCCGGCATTGATCGTCTTGGTCGTAAAAGCATAGGCTGCCGTTTCTGCTTTTGTTCCCGTCAGCCGATTTAATAACGTGGACTTGCCGACGTTTGGAAACCCATAGAGACAGACGGTAAACATCTCCTTGACATCCGGGTATGTCCGAAAGATCTTGCGCGCCTGTTCCAGAAACTGCAGATTCCGATTGATCTGTTTGATCACCGACGCAATTCTTCCATAGAATTGGCGTAAGAATTCACCGATCTTCCCGCGGTCGGTAGTTTTAAAAATTTTCCGGACATATTCCCCTTGAAAGAAACGGACTTTTCCTGCTGCCCATTGCAGCGCCGCCAATGATTTTTTGTACTCATCAAAATCAATCGTTAACTTCATCAACTTAATATAAAACTCCGGCAGCTGCTTTGGATGGGTGAACGAACCGTGGATCTTCTCCAGTTTGGTCACCAATGTATCTTTAATAATATCAATCTTTAATCCTTCTTTCTTGCGGATGATCTCCAGCCAGTTCCCTTTCAGGTTCTTTTCGATTCCTTTCTCCCGCGCTTTTCTGAACGCTAAATCTAGTAATGCTTTTTCAGATTCTACGGAAGGAATACCCTGGAAGTTCATAGAAAGGTTAAAAGAGGCTTGTTTTATTAAGGTGCTGGTCGAGAATTGTTTTTTACTTCCTGAGCTCTGTTTTTAAAATTCCAAAACATAACTGGTCATACCATTTTCCTCTTCGTAAGATTGCTCTGCGTAGTTTTCCTTCATAGATGAATCCAGACTTCTCCAGCAACTTTGCTGAGGCGAGGTTTGGTTGCAAAACTGTTGCAGATATTCTCTCTAGTTTTAGTTTTTTAAATCCAAAATAAAGAAGAAGCTTTATCGCCTCTTTCATGATCCCTCGTCCCCAATATTCTTTTCCCAGCCAATAACCAATTTCTGCGTTTTTGTTTTTCCAATCGACATTCGTTAGACTGTTCATCCCAATGATCTCTTTGGTTTCTTTTAACTCAATGCCTAATTCAAATGCCTTTTTTAGACGAGTATTTCTTTTGGTAATTTCAATAAAATCTTTCGCATCTTTTAAGGTATAGGGATAAGGTAAAAGAGTATACCTAGTGATATCTTTGTCATTCGCAGAAGTAAAGAGCGAAATTGCATCATTTTTTTTCAAATTTCTTAAGTTTATTTCTTTCCCTGCAATTCTCATGATTCTACCCCTGCTTCGGGTGTTCATGCCCCAGCGCTTTCCGCCGGCGCAGATGCTCAATGTGATGGGCTTTCTCTTTATCGAGAATATCACTCTTGTCTTTTACTTTGGCGATCAGGTTAGAAACATGTTCCCCACCGAGGAAGTGTGGTAGGATGACATAATCGGCGCCTTCGCGGTATAACCGCAGCGCATCATCGACTTCCGAGGCCGTGACGATGATCTGCGCTTTGTGATTGCAGCTGCGCACTTTCCGGATGAGGAGGATATTATCGTTCACGGCGGGGACGGTCGAGATGAGCATGGTTATCTTGGGGAGGTTCAGGTGTTCCAAAACTTCCTCATCAGTCACATCACCGTAGATGCTGTGGTAGCCCTCTTTGATCAGTTGGGTAATTACTTCCGGATTATAATCCACGATCAGCAATTTCTTCTTACTGTCCTGCAGGCCTTGGGCAATGCTGTAGCCAATGCGGTTGTAGCCGCATAAGACCACTTTCGGCTTTTCCGTTGTCGGCAGATATTCCAGCCCCTCCGTCGTGAAGCGGTCAAAGATGCGCAGCGGCCGCTGCAGGAGCCGATAGAGGCCATCTTCATATTCCATGAAATAAGAAGAGGTGGTGATTGTTGCTAACATGATCACGACGACTATGGAAAAGAGATCGGCGGAAATATGGCCCAGGGCCAGTCCTTGCGCGGCGATGATCAACGAAAACTCTCCAACCTGCGCTAAGGAATTCGCCGTGAGGAAAGCCGGTTTCTTGGTGTAGCGGAAGAGAGAACAGATTGTCATCGTCAACCCGGGCTTGAAAAAAATGACCAGCAAAAGCAAGATCAGGATGGGCAGCCAGAGTGTTTTGATTGTCCCCGGAGAGATGCCCATCCCCAGCGAGACAAAAAAGAGGAGGGCAAAAAAATCTTTCAGACTCTTGACTTTGCCGGCAATTTCAACACTATAAGCCAGGTTTCCTAAAGTGACTCCGGCGATAAATGCACCAATCGCAACCGAGAAGCCGATCTTGAAAAAAGCGATGGAGAAGAGGAAGCAGACGGCCAGCGAACTAGTCAATAACAATTCCTGATTTTTCGCCGCGAATTTGAATACGGGCGGGAAAAGATACTTGCTGGCCAGATAGGCGATGAGAAACATCGAGATGAATTTCAGCAAAGATATTCCCAACAAATAGAAACTGAAATGGTTGATCGAGGAAAGCACGGATAATACCAGGATGGCAAGGACATCATTGGTGAGCAGAATTCCGATCGCCAGCCGTCCATGCAGTGTATTCAATTCCCGGCGGTCGGAGAGCACTTTCATCACGACCATCGTTGATGAAAACGCGATCATCAAACCAATGTATGCCGCTTCCAGCCCCAAATAGCCGAGGATCAGCGCCGCCAGGTATCCCACAACAAAAAGGACAACAATCTGGATCGTCCCGCCGAGACTGGAAACCAGGGCGACATTTTTCACCGCTTTAATGTCAATTTCCAATCCAACAATGAACAGCAAGAAAGCAATGCCAATGACTGAGATCGAATCGATAATACTCGTATTGGTGATGATCTTAAAAACCGGGGTGAGCAGGATTCCCACCAGGACGTAGGCCAATATCTGCGGCTGCTTGAGCAGGCGCAGGACGTATGCCGTTGCAGCAGCAATGATAAAAATCAGGCCTAACTGCAGGAATGTCTGGCTGGCTCCATCGATCATACTGTTGAAGTAGGGGAAATAGTTTTATAAACGTTGTTATATTCAATTGGGAAAAAGTCAATTGAGAAAAAGCCCTAATACAATTTTCCACCAATAGGAACATCTCGTTCTGGCTCAATTAAAACACAATCTCCATCTTCGCCAGGAACTCCTAAGGTCAATACTTCTGATGTTGCCGGACCAATTTGTCTTGGTGGAAAATTCACAACACACATCACTAATTTATTCTTCAGATTTTCCTTAGTATAATTCTTAACGAGTTGAGCGCAAGATTTCTTTATTCCAATTTCTTTCCCTAAATCAATCTTCAACTTGTAGGATGGTTTTCTTGCTTCTGGAAAATCTTCTACTTCTACAATCTTACCAACCCGTATGTCTAATTTCTGAAAATCTTCAAATGTTGCCATCATGAATTAGTATTAATAGAACTTATATAAATGTTACGGGCTTTTTCCGAACTCTAATTCTTTTCGGGACGTTGCACTAATAATTGTATTAACTTTTATAAAATAGTCTCAATTTTAGCGGAATATGGCTTTGGAAAAAATCATCTCCGGCGCAAAACAGTATTTCTCCGATAGCACGGCTGTCTCTGCAGCAACTACGCCCGTGTATGCACTTCTGGAGACTGGAATTGCGCGCATGCCCCATGACCTTTCTCTTGACGCACGGCTTTGGGCAGTTGGCCTTGGTTACTGTGGTCTCGGCGCTCTGATCGGTCTTGGCCGTGATTATTCGCAGAGAAAATTTGGGATCACCGAGCAAACACGAGAAGCCATTCGTCGACTTCATGATACGGTCTATTCTGGTGCAATTGTACTGGCATCAAATCCGTTTTTTTATCTCGCTTTGGGCTGTCGTGATTTTAAAGAAATCGCCGTTGGCTCTGTTGTCGGCGCAGCTGTGGGAGCAGCCATCGGCACACCTTTAGGTTATGCTTTTGATTGGTTTCGGGACTTGACGGGAGTAGAGCCTTCCAAGCGGATGCCGGCGTGGATGAAACAAGCGAGCTCAAGAACAAAGAAAGCCCTTGCTGTTGGTTTAGTGGCGGCATCAGTCAGTCTTACGGCCCTCGTCTATCATTTTGTTCCGGATCAGCAGGATGTTCCGGATCAACAGAAAGAAAAATCTGCGCTTGTTCAGATTCAGCCGTTTCTTTTGGATTACAACCATTCAAACCTATCCTCTTCAACGGAATAATGCTTATTAACCCTTTTCTTCCGCAGAGCTGAATGTTCCTCGAAACGGTCATTGCTCTTTCCCTGGGCATCGGCACGGGCGTCATCACCGGCTTAGTCCCCGGCATCCACGTCAATCTGGTTTCCATGCTGGTTATCGTCTTCTCGCCGCTCTTGCTGATCTACACTTCGCCATTCATCCTCGGCGTGTATATCATCAGCCTTGCTCTCACCCACACTTTTCTCGATGCCCTTCCCAGCATCTACCTCGGCGCGCCGGATGAAGCGCAAGCCTTAAACGTCCTGCCTGGCCATCGTCTGCTTCTGCAAGGGCTGGGCCATAATGCCGTTCTCTGCACGGTCATTGGCTCTTTAGGCAGTGTTCTGTTGAGTATTATCCTCTTCCCTTTGTTTATTTTTTCCATGATCTGGCTGCAGCCATTAGTTGCGGAGAGTATTGGCTACATCCTGATTGTGATCGTCCTGTTCATGATCTGGCGCCAAAAAGGAAAACGGCTGTATGCTCTTCTGGCTTTTCTGTTAGCCGGGGTTCTTGGTCTGCTTGTGTTCAACATTTCCTCATTAAAACAACCGCTCTTCCCTCTCCTCTCCGGCCTCTTCGGCCTTTCTCTCCTGCTGGTCAGCCTCTCCGCAAAAGTAGCCATCCCCGCGCAGAAGACAACCTCGCCATTGACTCTCTCCAAAAAGAATCTGTTCAAAACGGTCTCTGCCGCTTCGGGAATGGGATATATTGCTGCTTTTCTTCCGGGTTTTGGCAGTAGCCAAGCAGCCATTGTCGCGACGGAAGTTGTCGGGGACGTTGGCGATGAAGGCTTCCTCACTTTGGTCGGCGGAATCAATACGGCCAACATGCTGATCTCCATCGCGACCGTCTATACACTGGAAAAAGCGCGCAATGGCGCAATCGTTGCCGTCAAAGAATTATTGACGACGATCACCACCGCGCAGCTCCTGCAATTCATCGCTATTGCTTTGGTCGTTGCCGGGTTCGCTTCCCTTTTGACTATCTATTGCTCTAAAATCTTTGCCTCAGTAATCGTCAAAATACCTTATGCGAAACTCATCATGGGAATCATGCTCTTCATCACCGCGCTCACCCTCTATTTTGACGGTTTGCTGGGATTGCTGGTCTTGCTCACTTCCACTGCGCTTGGCCTGCTTGTTTCACAGTGGGGCGTGGGAAAGAACCATCTGCTCGGATGTTTGATCCTGCCGGTGATTTTGTATTTTACGTTGTGAAAAACTCATTCCGCTGTGCGTGTGACCGGCGATGGTCGCGAGCATTTTGACAATAACGATCCAGAATTATTTTCAAGACCAAAATACATATTAAGCAAAAAATATTCTGTCTCTTATCCCTTTGGGAAAAAGAGGTAGATAGAGGTGTGGCTCCAGAGCAGAACCATTCTGGGGCCGCATTTTTATATTCTCCATTCCAGTTCTAACAACATCGGCTGATGGTCTGATCCTTTTCCGTTTAATTGTTTTCCATCAACTCTATTTATTTTTTCTCCACGATAAAAGAAATGATCTAGTTGTGGAGTAATCCCTCTCTTAACAAAACCTTTGGTGAATCCGGCATTCTCTAGATCAGCAATCCCTTTTTCCAAATACAATCCTAAAAAAGTATTGAAGTCGCCGCCCACGACCACAATATCATCATTCTTCTTTTCCATAATCTCAAGTAGGCGTCTCATTTGATATTGTCTTCCAGAGGAACCAGTTCTATTCTCTAGATGAACATTATACACTCCGATTCTTGTTCCATCTTTACATTTAGTCTGAGTGTACAAAGCAACCCGCGTAATCAAGTGACCACCACCCAGAGATTGTCGTGCAACGGGTGGAAGAGCATGCACCTCAACCTCCTGATAAGAAATACGCCCTAAAGTTAACTGTCCAGAATGTTCAAAATCATAAAAATCACTTTTTCTTGCAACCTGATGAAGAGGGGCGTAGGCGATGTTCCAGTGGGAATAAAGATCGTTTCCCCGTAGAGATGATTGGTCTCGGACGGGTGCTTCTTGGAGTAATACCAAGTCTGGATTATAATCTCTGATGATTTGAGAGAGCGAAGCGTTGATTTTATCTTGGTGATATCCTCTGAGGATGTTCCAAGAAACAATTCTGATCTGATCATTAAGATTTGTCTTGGTATCTCTTTGATCATTAACGACCCGTCGACTAATATCTCTCTCATCAAAGCAGTATTCTGTTCGTACGGGAAAGCAGATAGATGAGAAAAATCCCCCGATCGTCCTGGCGATTTCAACTGTTTGTTCCAATACTCTTTTCATTTTGTCTATCCATCTCAAAACTTCATCAAACTCAACTGTCCTTTGCGCGTCCCTTTAGGAATAACTTCTACGTCTTCCCCGACTTGCTTCTTGACATCTTCTGTAACTGCTTTCCCCAGGATCTGCCCCAATGTCGTGGCATCCACTTTCTTGATGTCGCCAATATCGCGGATGCCTGCCGCGTATAAGCGCCGGGCGCGCACACGGCCGATCCCTTTTAATTTGAGCAGCAGGAGCAGTTCTTCCCGCACCCCATTCTTGACGCGCACACGCAAGGTCTGGATCGCTTTCTCCGCCTCACGATATTGGCACAAAGCCGCCAACTCCTGGCTGGCATACAACAGCCATTCGGCGATATCTAATTTCACTTTGATTTCTCCGGGCCTGACCTCAAATTTTTCGAGGAGATATTCTTCATCTTTCTCCTGAATCCATTCGTCAAAAAATAATGCCGTCTTGATTGAATTCATGAAGAGGCCATATTCAATATCAAAAACACTTGGTTCTTTTTCGAGTAGAATCTCCAGCCGCTTATTGAACTCTTCCTGGATGAAATCCTCTTCTCTCTTCTTGACGGTCAATGGTGGACGCATTTCTAATGTATGACAGATCATCTGCAATAACGAGAAAGGTTTGCTTCCGGAGCTGTATTTTTGCAAACAATCCAGCAAGTGCCGTGCTGTCAACGGGTCAAGATATAATTCGGACGTGCGTTTTCCTAATGCTGTCGCCTTTAATCTCCTCTCTCTCTTCTGTCCTAAGACTGCCGCGCTGACAAAATCAATGGTTGTTTTCTCTCCCCCTTCAACGACGATAAATTTCCATTCTTCCAGCAAGGCCAGCATCCGCGACAAAATCTCTTGTAGTCGTTCCATATCTTTGAATTGATGCGCCCAGAAAGTTTTAGAAAAGAAATCCTGCATCCCCTGTTCATCGCGGATGATCCCTGATGCGATCAACGACAGGAGATAGGTCCGCAATACAGGTTCGACCGCCAATTTGGAATAGATCTCTTCCGGCACACCGCAGACATATTTTTCATATAATTCCTCTTTTTCTGCTTCGTCTTTTGCCAGGATGATCGCCTGACCTTCTTTTTCATACTCTGGTCTTCCCGCTCTCCCGGCCATCTGCAGATATTCGAGTACGGGGATCCAATCCATTCCCCAGCCGCCGCTGAAGCGTTTAAGACTTTTGATAATAACCCGGTACGCTGGCAAAGAAACTCCCGCTGCTAAGGTTGGAGTGGCACAGATGATCTTTATTTTTCCTTGGCGGAAAGCATCTTCCACTAATTCTTTCTGTGCGCTGGTCAGGCCGGAATGATGAAACGCGACTCCTTTTCTCACGCAGTGGGAGAGGCGCCGGCATTGCTTTGTCGGAGATGTTACCACTTTCAGAACTTCTTGTTCTAATTCCGGCAGATGCCCCGAAGTCATCTTGGCAATGTCTTCTGCTGTCTTCTCTGTGCTCGCTCTGCTCGGCAGGAAGATCAGGGCCTGTTTCTGCATTTGGATTGTTTCCAGAGAGAGTTTGACCAGGTCGTCCATTCTTGAGCTGGTTCGTTGTTAATTTATTAATGTATTGATGACTTGGGCTCTGTAGAAAAAGTAAGCTTCTGAAGAAGTCCATCAACTCAAAAAAAAGAAGTCGATCAGTTCCTAAACTCCAATTCATATACCTGTACCGTGAACGGTTCTTCTTGCATCTCTTCTGCGGCGGTTCTGTCTTCCACAACCAGCACCGTCCATTGCTGTTCAACACTATCCCATCCGTCACTGATCTCAACGACAACTTTCTTCTCGCCTGTCGTAACAAATGTCCGTTCAATCGTATCCGTACCGACAACCCGGGGTTCGTGCAGGTTAAATTTCCAGGTATAGGTCAATTCGTCCCCGTCTGCATCCTTGCCGACGACATGGAACACCGCCGGCTCACCAACTTTAGCGACAACTTGCCGGTCGGGCAGGAAATCCACGATCTGTGGTTCTCGGTTATGATTGACAATCTCTATCTTCACGGGGTGGATGACGCTGGCTTCCCCGTCGTCAACGAGGAATTCCAGCATTATTGCTGCTTTATCTGGACTGAATCTTGTCCCCAGATAGGGGATTCTGCCCATCAGCGCGTTCCACCGGGAATTGCTCCTATTCACCACGCTGTTAAATCCGGGCTGCCAGACAAAAACACCATCATTGAACGAAGCCACCGCTGGCGGATTGCGCAGCTTTAAAGTAAGTTCATCTTCATCAGCATCCTGTGCCGTCAGGCGCAGTGTAAATTCCCGTCCTTCTTTGACGCGGAGCGCATCATCGACGATGATCTCGGGCAGTGTGTTTTTCTTTGACACGCTGATCCGGATGGGAGCCGTCACCTGTTCTTGGCCATCCGTTGCGGTAACAACGGTGGTGTACTCTCCCCGGTCCCCTTTTTTGGTCTTCCAGACCGGCTGGCGTAAAGAAAGCGGATTGGTATAGGAATAATGAACAATATCTCCGTCTGGATCAACTGCCGCTACGGTCAGTGAAAGTGTTTCCGTCTCTTGAACGGTCGCATTTAACAGCGTTTCCAAGACCGGCGGCCGGTTTACGTTTCTTAAGCGCAGCAGCATCTTGGCGGCTGAACATTCTTTTTTCCCGCAGGCGGTAACGGTAATCGGGAATATTCTCTCTTTGAGGAAGAAGTATTCCAGGCGGAGTGTATTCAGCACGTCGCTGACCAAACCACCCTTTCTTCGGATCGTATCATATCCAGGATTCCAGCGGAGCGTGCCTTCCGAGAAAGTCATGCCCTCCGGCAGATCACCCGCGGAAAAGAAGACATCATCCTCATCCGGATCAGAGGCAGCGACGGTAAGATTCCATTGCTGGCCTTCAAAAATGACTTCCTCCTCCGGCAGGATGATGATCGGTTTCTGATCAACATCTGTAACGGTAATATCAACAGAACCGCTGGTATTCAGCACTCCATCAGAAGCCCTGATCTTAAGATGATATTGTCCAGAATCATTGAATCCCGTCCGCCATTCGCCCCGTTCATCTAATGGTGCTTCAAATAAATAGACCACTTCGTCCCCATCAATATCTCTCGGGGGAAGATCAAGCCTGACGGTCTCCCCTTCATTGACCACAATGGGAATATGCTCAAATTCCGGCTTCCGATTTTTCTTCTTAACGATAATTTTCCATTCTTCGGTCGTGTTCAACGCCCCATCGCTGATGCTCACCTGAAGAGCATATTCTCCTGCTCCACCATATCCAAAATAGTGGGAGATGTTCTTTTCTGTTCCCACTGTTTCATCTGCTAATTGCCACTGGTATTGTAGTGAATCACTGTCATCATCCCGAGCATCAACATAAAAGTCAATCGTTTGGTCCTCTTCAAAAATAACTTCTTTCTCAGCGGAAAAAGCATCCATCACGCGCGGCGGCTGATTGACATCACGCACCTCTACTTCCAGGCGGAGGATTTTCTTTTCCAGGCTGTCATCCGCCTGAATTTCAACGCGATATGTTCCCTGATCACTTCCCGTCGTTAACCATTCTCCATCGCGGTTAAATGGCGGGGAGAAAACAAAAGTAAGCACATCCCCCTCCGGGTCTTCTACGCTATTTTTCAGGGAAATCATTTCACCCTCATCCACCGTGACTTTTTCGTGCCGGAGCTGCGGCGGCCGGTTCTTTTTATCGACGATCAGCTTTACAAATTCTGTTGTTTCCGCTTTTCCATCAGAGGCGGCAATCCTCAGATTGTACTCGCCGGCATCGCCATATGTTGTCTGCCATTCTCCTTGCTGATTTAAAGGGGGAGAGTAGGTATAGACCAACGGGTCATCATCTGCATCGTGTCCATCTACCTGAAGCTTGACCAGATCTGTCTCCGTCACACGCAGGATCTGAACAGAAGCAAGAGCAGAACCTAGCAGAAAGAGAAAAAGTATTCCGATAAAGATGATGTGGGTAGTTTGCTTGGCCATTGCTGCACTCTGGGTGATAAAATCTAAAAATAAAAAAGAAGATGTTTTTTGTACCTATTTCTGCAGGCTGATCTTGATAATTTCCGGCGGCATGTTTACGTCGCTAACGGTCAGCTTGACCTGTTTTGTCACTTTCGCTTTTCCATCATCTGCTGTAATCGTGATCACGTAATCACCATGATCAGTATAGCCCGTCTGCCAAACGCCGTCATCCCCAACGGGGCTGCTCAAAGTCACTTTGACATTATCCAGATCGATGTCGGTAACTACTGGCTTGATCGTGACAAGATTCCCTTCATTGACAACTAGATCTTCAACAGCCCCGATTTCCGGAGGAACATTGACATCTTTCACCGTCAATTTAAATGTTTTTTTTGTCGTCAATTCACCATCATTCGCTTCTACGTTGATCGTGTATTCTCCGGCGCTGGTATGATCTGTCTTGAACACGCCCGCCTGTAATGGTTCAGAAACAACGACGGTCACTTTGTCGTTGTTCGGGTCTTTCACTGTTGGGGTGAAGGTTACTTCTTTCCCTTCGTCGATAGTAATATCCTGGACGGGCTCAATGACTGGGGCGACATTGACGCGTTCCACGACAAGCTTGATCTTTTTTATCGTGGTCAATGCCCCATCAGTAACCGTGAATGTGGTCAGATATTCACCAGCATCGCCATAACTGGTTTTCCATTCGCCTTTTTCATCGAGCGGTTCGGAAAAAGTGAAATGGATCGTATCATTGTCTGGGTCACGTACCTGGGCGACGAGACGGATCTGCTCATTCTCTTTGACTTTGATCACCAGCATCTCTTCAGCGAAAGCTTCTTCTGCGTCCACGGCTGTAGGAAGAGACACTATTTCTTCCACTGTCTTATTTTCTTCTGCTGCTTTGTCCGTACCCAAGACATCAGCCATCTTTACTTCTGCCGCACTCGCGCTGACCTCTGGTACGGCGCTGACTTCCTGTTCTACTTTGGCAATCTCTTTGAGAATATCTTTTTCACTCAGCGGTTCTGCCCCCTGTTTATAATTAAAACAGCCGGCGACAAGAAGAAACGCGAGCAATAACACTACTATCATCATTAATTTAAATTCTTTTTTGATCATCATATTCTACCCCCCACTCATCTGTGAATATCGCTCTTTTTTTTCTGTTCGCTATTTAAACATTTAGAGGGGACATCATATATACTCAAAGACTTAAATGAGCAAGACTTAAATCAGGATTCAATTTCTAGAAAGATGTAACGGAAAGAACTTGGTCATGGCTTTCTTTGATCAGTGAGTGATTCATCGGGGAGCTGATCGGTCATCTCATTTTCTTCTCTTTTCGGCATGCCAATATCTACAATCACGCTTTTCTCTTGCAATGCTTCTAATCCTTTCTTCAGATCATGCAAGGCGACAATCAGATCAACTGTGCAGGCCGTTTCCGAAACTTCTCCTGTATCGGGATGGATGCCTGTCGGCACATCTACTGCCACTTTAAATCCATCTAAAGAATTGAAATAGCCGATGCCCCGCTTGATGTTTTCATTCGGCGGCCCTTTCACTCCCGTCCCGAGGAGGGCATCGATGAGAATCAACTCTGCCCCTTTTTGGAATCTGAACTGCTGCAGATCTTCTTCGGCATTTACTTTAATCACGGTGATCTGCTTGTTGATCTTCGTGTAATTCCGCAGGGTCTCTGTTCCCATTTTCTCTTCTGCTCCAAAGAACAGAACGATTACCGGACATTCCTGGGCAAAGTAGCGTGCCGCGACAAAACCATCTCCCCCATTATTGCCGTGGCCGGCAAAGACGACAATGTGCTTGCTTTTTAGATCCGCTTTTTTTCGGATTGCACGAAAGACCTGCTTCCCGGCATTTTCCATCAACTGATTGATAGATATGCCTCGGTCAACAGCCAGAAACTCTAACTCTTTCATCTCATCTATCGTAATCACCATCAGTGGGGGAACCAGAACTTTAATTTATATAAGTTATTGTTGTGCAGTTACTAAGAGAGATGGTTGGAAATCATCTTCACCCTGTCCATTGATAGACGGCTGCATCTCTGAGCAGGCATTGGGGAGACCCTTCCAGAACATATTTTTTCAAACGTAATCCTGGATGGGGTTCTTTAACATTACCAAAATAGGAATCAACACCGCTCATGTAGACCAACCCCCCTCTCTGAAGATGCGGGAGCATCGCAGTAAGTTGTGCTGGTCTTTCAGCTCTAGCGTCATTCCTGTGCCAGTTCTTTCTCAACCATTCGTTCATTAAAATATTTGAGAGATAGAGCTTGGACCATTGAAATTCACCCTCCGCAACTATTTCTAAAAATGGACTTTCCCTAAATGTGATTCTATCGAGATTCCGGCGTATAAGTTCAAGTCTTCCTGGAACCTTGAAATAACGGTTAGATTGATCAATAAGACTAAGACTATTTCTGTCGTATTCTGGGTCCTTTGTCCTCAAGAATGCAGAAAGATCATTTTCCTGAAGTGCAGATCCTCGCCTCCTGGCGTATTCTATTTGGTGCCATTCTCTATCAATAGTAACCACCTTTGCCCCTGATTCAAGGAGCGCAAATGCCTGGTCACCACTCCCGCAGACGGCGGCGATGCAATCATTTTCCTGTGGCTCAAGCAGCCTGACGATGGAAGGCAGCCATTCATTAGTCGCTTCATATAAAGGGTTTACGGAAATCATTGTCTATCAATGGCTTCAAAAAGAAGTTTATTTATAAAATTTCATAAAAATTGTACGTATTTAGTTTGCCGCTCGCTCGGCGTTTTCTCGTGATTTTTCTTGTAGTGAAAGAACTGTTTCTCTGAAGAAAAACGCACCAACCTCATCTGACGAGGAGATTCTCTCGCTCGCCTTTAGGCGAAACTAAATACGTACTAAAAATTTTCGCGTCAAAGAACAAATATTTTCCTGCAAAATTCTCAAGATATACTTACCACCAGAGCAATAACAAAACCAATCAACGCACCAATGGCAACTTCTGTTGGGCTGTGGCCCAGAGAATAATGGAATCGTGACTTCAGATGATGCATCCGAAACAATTTCTGCAAAGCTCTCCCTTCCATCCCCACTGAGCGGCGTACGCCAAACGCATCCCGCAGGACAATCAGCGCCAGGACTAAACTCAACGCGAACACGCTGGTCGTCCCTTCCTCCAGATAGATGATCGTCGCCAGGGCGATGACAAACGCGGAATGCGAAGAAGGCATTCCTCCGGTCACAACCAGATCATGCCAGCTTAATGTCTTGTGCTTGAACCAGAGAAGAGTCAGTTTGACCAGCTGCGCCCCGAAGCCGGCGAGCAGGACAGCAAGGATGATCTTATTCATGAATAAAAGGATTTCCGGAGAGTATATATATTTTTGTTTGGGGGTGTTTCGCAAAAGTGTTCACTTTAGAGGAATAAATTTATAAAGTGCCCCCTGTTCGGGGATAGATGGACAGATCCGCTTTGGAAAGAGTATTAACAGAACAGTATGGGAACTCTCCAGATCCCGCCTCACGTCGCATCGTCATTGATTTCCTTTTGGAAACCCCTTCTCTTGCTGGAGAAGATGTTCACTTCATCAAAAAGCTGACAAAAGTTGCTGAGTCTTCTTACCGAGAAGCTCCCGCTGAATTTAACCTTCATCTATTGGATCGTCTGCTGACGTATCACGACGAGGGAATACGGCTGGCTGAAGATTCTTATGAACGATATGGCAAAAGTCCTAATGCTCAGAAATTAGCTTTGCATCTCAAGGGACATAAAGCGACTCTTTTGAGCTTTATTGTACACCGGGAAGCTGCCCTTACCCAAGCGCAACGCCACGAGCTAACTGCCGCTGCCGATGAGCTTCTTGAAGAAATTGTTCCGGTCATGTTTACGAACAGAGATTATAGTACCCTCCGGCCGTTGATGGAGACCATGTGTAACGTTTCTTTTGCACTTTATCAGTACAATCAAGATTTAGACCTGGCGGAGAGAGTGTATCGCGCGACAGTCGGGAGCATCGCTATCACTCGTTTATTGATGGGTTCTCCGAGTTCTAATAAGCATGAATTGTATCCTAAAAAAGATTTTGAAAGGAAGATGACTCTTGCCAGTAATATCTACAAATCCCTGCGGCGGGAAGGAAATCATTCGCCGGAAGCGCTCGCTACCTGGGCACGCCGAGCCTATTATTCTACATTAGATTATTTGCCTTTAGAAAATCGGGAACCAGAATCACCAAAATCTAAAGCTGATATTCTCGTAACCTTGGGTATTCTTGCCGAAGATATGATCGAATTTGATTCCAAAAACTTTGTTTCTTGGAGAGATCGCAGCCGGCAGCACTATCAGGAATTTTTACAGTTTGTTGAGCAAGAAAGATTAATAAATTCTTTTCCAAAACTCATTAAGACCGCTCAAGTTGGGATCAAAATCACTTCCGGGTACTTTGATCTCAATCCGGAAGAAAGCACATGAACACTTGCTGGGGGGATTATGGTGGGCCAGACGGACGACTTTCCCCACGAAGCCGTTAGACCACCACATTCTTTAAATATTCTCCCTTCTCACCCCAAGAGATGTCCATCCAGCTCCTCTCCGAAGATGTCATCAATAAGATTGCCGCGGGAGAAGTCATCGAACGGCCGGCATCGGTTGTCAAAGAACTGATTGAAAACTCTTTGGATGCGGCGGCCACTAAAATAACCGTTGATATTGAGGACTACGGCAAAAAGCTGATCCGCATTACGGACAATGGTCAAGGGATGAATGAAGATGATGCCCGAAAAGCGCTTCTCCGGCACGCCACCAGCAAGATCAGTTCTGCGGAAGATCTTTTTTTCATCGCGACACTGGGCTTTCGCGGGGAAGCACTGGCCAGCATCGCCGCCATTTCTCGATTTTCACTGACGACAAAACAGCCGGAAGCCCTAGCCGGCTTCAACTTCCTCGCCGAGGGTGGGCAGATCACCAGTTCGGGCATCGCTCCTGCTGAACAAGGAACAACGATTGAAATTCGCGATCTCTTTTATAACACTCCTCCCCGCAGGAAATTTCTCAAGACTGATGGAGTGGAATTACGCCACATTATCGATGTAACTACCCACTATGCTTTACTTAACCCGGCAGTTGCCTTTCGCCTCACTCACAATCATCAGGAATTAGTACTTTCACCAGCGACCTCTGACTTGCGCAGCAATCTTGCCTCTCTGTATGGTGTCGAAACGGCCAAAGAATTATTGGAACTGCGGGCAGAAGAAACCGGGATGTCTCTGCAAGGGTTCGTCGGCAAGCCCTATCATGCCCGCAACGACAATCATCAGCAAACACTCTTTGTCAATGGGCGCTGGATCAAAAATAACGATTTAGTCAAAGCAGTTTACACAGGCTATCATTCTTTGCTCTTTGTCAACCGCCACCCCGTTTTTGTCCTGCACCTGCGTCTCGACCCTTCCCAGATCGATGTCAATGTCCACCCGCAGAAATCTGAAATCCGCATCGAGCAGAAAGAAAAAGTCGGTCATTTTATCACCAGGGTCGTCCAGCGTTGTCTGCAAGAGCACACGTTATTGCCCACGCTTTCTCTCACGCTGAACGAAGAACAGGGGATTTCCTCCGCGGGAAGTAAACCTAAATATGCCTACGAACCATCCACGCAAACAGTATTGACAGTCAAGGAAGCAGATGCTGTTTCGTACGTTTCCGATCAACTGACGAGCTCCTCAGAATCTCTTGCGTCATCGTTCTCATCTTCATTACCCCAAACCGCTTCGGCTCAGCCGGAACGTCTTACAACCCACTTCCCAGAACTGCGTCTGCTTGGCCAGATCCACAAGACGTTCTTTGTTGCCGAAACAGCTGGCGGCGTGTTTTTCATCGATCAGCATGCTGCCCACGAGCGGGTGATGTATGAACAACTGATGACCCAGCTCACTTCCGGGCACATCGAGAATCAGGCCTTTCTGACCGGTGAAATGATGGATCTTACCGCTGCAGAAATTGTTCTGTGTCAAGAATATAAAGATCAGTTGGAAGAGATGGGGTTTACCATTGAAGAATTTGGAGGAAACTCCTATCTCCTTAAAACCGCCCCTGCGGTCTTTGGCCGTCAGCAGGTAAAAGATCTCTTCGGGGAAATACTGCATACTTTTGGAGAGAATCATTCCCGCAGAGATCAGAATAAAGTCGAG
The DNA here is from genome assembly GCA_018302605.1 of Candidatus Woesearchaeota archaeon. Classification (GTDB taxonomy): domain Archaea; phylum Nanobdellota; class Nanobdellia; order Woesearchaeales; family GW2011-AR9; genus JACOZP01. Next base: position 26,302 of record JAGVZN010000009.1, read on the forward strand.
GAATTGCGGGAGACAATCATCACCCGTCTGGCCTGCCGCGCGGCAGTCATGGCTGGGGAGGAATTGACAGTCCAGCGGATGGGAAAGATACTCGAGCAATTACGAGAAACGGAGTTTCCATATACTTGCCCGCATGGGCGGCCGACATTGCTGAAGACGACGGCGGATGAGCTGGAGAAGAAATTTAGAAGGAAATGAACAAAGTGGACGAGGATGGCATTCAATAGAGGACTTTGTAAAAAGCAGTTTTAGGGGTGGCAAAGCACCGATACGATGCAAAAATAAGATTGACTAAAGAAAGACATTCCCTCCGAACATTTTATATATCATCAGACGATATTTCAGGATATGGTCCTAGAAAAACTGGGAGATTCGTTAAAGAACACCCTCTCCAAAATTACCAAATCTTTCTTCATAGATGAAAAACTGATCAATGAGCTGGTCAAAGATATCCAGCGGGCCTTGCTTTCTTCAGACACGAATGTCCAGCTGGTCCTGGAATTGAGCAGAAGCATCAAAGAACGGGCAAAAGAAAATCCACCCCCAGGGATTACCAAACGCGAACAGCTGATCAAGATTGTTTATGAAGAACTGACAAATTTCCTTGGCAAGGAAGCAAAGGATATTTCCATCACCACAAAACCAACGCAGATCATGCTCGTCGGCCTGTTCGGCTCAGGAAAGACGACGACGGCCGGAAAACTGGCTAAATTTTACAAGAAGCGCGGCTATAAAATTGCCGTGATGCAGACCGACACCTGGCGGCCGGCAGCGTACGAACAGCTGGAACAGTTAGCCAAAGCCGTAGGCGTGGATTTCTTGGGAATCAAGAAAGAGAAAGATCCGGTTACGATTTATCATTCATTTGAAAAAAAGATGAGCGATTATGATGTTGTTCTGATCGACACCGCCGGGCGGGATGCACTCTCCGCGGAACTCATTTCTGAATTAAATCAGCTTAATGCTGCCGTCCAAGCCGATGAACGCTTATTGGTGATCTCTGCCGATATCGGGCAGGCCGCCCAAAGACAGGCGCAGGCATTCCACGATACTTGTAAGATTACGGGCGTGATCGTCACAAAATTGGAAGGCACGGCGAAAGGAGGAGGAGCATTATCCGCCTGCGCGGTCACTCAAGCGCCGATCGTCTTTATCGGCGTGGGCGAAAAGATTGACGATCTGGAAGCGTTCCATCCCCAGCGCTTTGTCGGACGCTTGTTAGGAATGGGAGATATTGAATCGCTCCTGGAAAAAGCGCGTGAAGTGATCACGGAAAAAGATGCGGAAAAGATGCAGGAGAAATTTCTCAAAGGCGATTTTAATCTGGTTGATCTCTACGAACAGATGCGTTCGCTGAAGAAGATGGGATCGTTCCGCAAGCTAATTGAGATGATTCCCGGCATGGGCTCGCTGCAGCTGCCCAAAGAGATGCTCGACGTGCAGGAAGGAAAGCTGGAAAAATGGAAATACGCTATGGACAGCATGACCAGAGAGGAGTTAGAAAATCCAGAGGTTTTGAACGCGGAAAGGATTGACCGGATCGCCGCTGGTTCCGGTGCGCGGGTGGCGGAAGTGCGGGAGTTGATCAAGCAGCATCGCCAAAGCAAGAAACTGATGAAGATGTTCAAAGGCGAGAAAGACATGAATAAGATGCTGAAACAGTTTCAGGGCAAAATGCCCGCGGGAAGATGAGGTGAAATAAAAATGGTACATACATTTATTGATGCGAAGAAAGTGAAGAGAGAAGAAGTGGAGAAGTTTGCATAATTCACTTTTTTAGAAAATAGGTTCAATTTTATCTCCTAATCCCTTGAAATTTCTCTTTTTTTGGTTATGTTTCTTTCTTT
>JAGVZN010000019.1 GCA_018302605.1 Candidatus Woesearchaeota archaeon
TTATTTTCGAATATTTGTTCACAGTTACTAATAGTAAATGTGTGGAAAAATGTTCGAAGACTTAACACATTTACTATATCGCTTCTCACGGTCAATCTTAAGGCCAAACGGACGACTTTTTCTACTAAGCTCATTTCTTCCCAAAATGAATATTCTCCGCATACGCTGGATTTAATTCCACGGCTTTTTTCAGAACAATCATTGCTTCCCGTTCTTTTTTCATCTCCAAATAGCATAATCCGAGATTTTTATAGAGATCTGCTCTCTGTGGATTTTTTTCAATGCCCTGCCAGAACAAATGCTCAGCTTCAAGATATAATCCTTGTTTTACCAGCGCCACGCCCAAATTAAGATAGATCTGCGGAGCAGCCGGATTGTACTCCTGCGCTTTTCGCAAGCAAGAGACTGCTTCGGATAACTCCCCCAGAAGCAGATGCACACTTCCCAAATTAAACCAGCTTAACCAAAAATCTTTCTTTAATTCCAATGAGCGCTCAAACATCCGTTGCGCATCCTTTAATCGCGGTTCTCCTACACTCGTTTTCCCATTTAAATATTGCCGGCCCAGCTCGAAATAGGCATAATAATCTTTTTCTTCTTCCGCTTTCCGTTCACCTAATCGTTCGTACAATTTCCATTTCTGCTTCCAGGTTTCCAGATTCAGCTTGCCATAATGATGGATGGGGATAGCGCTGTCGATAATCTTGCCGTTCAGAGATGGAGAAGCATCTTCGTGAACTCTTCCGGAAAAAGCAGCGGTTTCCCGCCGGAATAACCGGACAATCGGCGTTGGCAGCCAGCCAACCGTACCTGCACTCTCCAGATAGTGATCGTCTCTTGAAGAGATGAAATTAAGTTCGCCGCCCGCCGCGCTCACCTGCAGTCCAGCAAAAGAGCCATACGAGAGGTCCTCCATCGACCTAAAGTAATTTCGCTGGGTAAGTATAAATCCACTGATGGCAGAAGATACAGAAGAGATCAATTCCCGGATTGCTTGATGATCTTGTTTTGACAGAGTCTCATCTGCATCCAATACCAAAATCCACTCTCCGACAGCATACTTTAATGAGTGATTACGCGCTACAGCAAAATCATCACACCAGGCAAAATCAAAGACTTTCGGCGTAAACGAAGCCGCGATCTCTTTTGTCTTATCCATAGAACCAGTATCAACGACCACGATCTCGTCAACCAGGCTTTGCACGGAACGCAGACATTGCTCCAAGAATTGTTCTTCATTCTTGACGATCATGCACAAAGAAATGGTTGGCATACACGATCAGGAAGAGACCAGCTTAATAATCTTTTTGAAAGAATCTGAAGCATATCCTTCTTTGTACTCTTTTGCCGCCTCCCGCAGGAGAGCAATATCGATTGTCACCCCTTTCTTCTCCAGCACCGGCTTCAACCGACAGATATACTCGATAAACTGGGTTACATTCTGCGGCTTTTCGGTCGCGTGGCAGCGTTCAAAATCGATCATCACTGGTTTCCGGAAAGGCGTGACAATAATATGCTTGTACGGATGATGCATCTCTTCTTTGGAAATCTTCCCTTGGTCCAGAAGAAAACACTGGTCCAGTAGTTGGTGAAGGACAGCCACCCCTTCCGGACCAGAATGTGTTTCCAGCCATTCCAGCAAATAGTCTCCTGAAATAAACTTGGTGACCACAAATTCTTCCGTAGCCAGAAGCAGTTTAGGGCCGATTCCACGATGGTTGGCTCTCTCCAGCCAGGAGCTTTCTCTGGGAATGGTTTCTTTGGCCTCGCTCGTCTCTTTTTTTACTTTCACCGCAACATCAACGTAATTGCTGCGGGAGGGAATAAATGACTTGATCTTCTGATTGAGATTGATCCGGCCTTTATAGATCATTCCGCGCTTGCCTTGGGCATGATAGGTAAGATGTTCGATCCCTCGCGCTTCCAAGCGCCGCAGCAGCGGAGTCTTCGTTATTTCGTAGACAAATAATTCTTCAAAAGCAAGTTTTTGCCGATCGATCTCTTGAAAAGAGAACAGATAACGCCCCACTATCTCCTCGATTTTCTGTTTATTGGTCAATGTTGAAAAGAGAAAGAGGATCTTCCCGTCGGGAAGAAGATAGCGGGAAGCGTCACGAAAAAAACGCTCAGCTATTTCCCAGCCTTTCTTTCCACCATATAAAACACAGTCTTCTATCCCCTTGTCTTGCGGGAGATAGGGCGGGTTGAAGATGATGACCGTAAACTGCCCATCAACCGGTTCAAAGAGATCCCCCTGCCGAACGGTCATTTTACGAATCTGCTTTTGTTTTAATTCCTCCACCGCAACAGGATTGATATCAACGGCGACAACTTCCCGCACGCGGGGAATTTCCGCGGCCGTCAGTGCCTGGATGCCAGAACCCGTACCCATGTCCAGAACACGGCCGAAAGCCAGCTGGCGGACAGATTTCTGTAGCAAGTAAGAATCTTCCTGTGGTTCGTAAATGTCAGAGGATGTAATCATCATTCGCTGAAAACGATGAGTTTTAAATAAATGTTCCGTCCCGATCTATCCGTAAATCCTCTGCAGAAAAGCCTGTCCGGTAGGAGTTTCTAAGAACAAGACAACAATAAAAAGCAAAACAACAACAATCGCCAGCAGATAGAGAAGCGGCTGGCCGTGTTCTTCTTGCTTCATTTTTTGGACTTTCCTTTTTTTCATCCCAAAAAGAAGAATAAAAAGAAGTATATAAAACTTACGAGGTCGGGGCACAATCCACTTTCTGAGTGATAGTGAGCCGTCGCTGAAGCCGATTTCAAGAAATTTTAGAATTACAGCAGAAAATCGGACCAGTTCCAGGATTATAGTTATCCTTCAGCGACCATTTGGCGTCACGATCACTCACTCACTCACAAAATGTGGCAGTAACCACATTTGTGCACCAGTGCAAAAAATATGAGAACCATCATATACCAAAGGACTTAAATTTTCGTACAAATTTAAGCCCTATGTATATATAACGGACACAATTAATAGTACAAAAATTGGTGTCCGTTAGTATATTTTTGCACAAGAATGCAATCGTTGTTGCATTCTTTGTGAAGTATGGTCTCTTCACTGAGTGTTTCGGATTGTGCCGAGGTCGGCTACGTATTGAGTCAGTGCTTGGGCGGGTCAGCCTGCCCACACAGACTTAAAACTTAATAGGCACCATCAAGAGAACGAAGAAATTGATCGATTCTGCTGATGTCCTCTGTACTTCCCAGATCTAACCAATAATCATCCAACGGGAGGACTCTTACTTTTTGTTTTTTAGCCAACACGGTGATCGCATCCGTAAATTCGATCTCTCCCCTAGGGGAAGGTTTTAATTGCTCAATGATCGGAAAAACATCTGGCGTACATCGATAGAGGCCGGCATTGACTATCTTTCCAAAGAATTCTGTTGGTTTCTCTTTGATTTCCTGGAGGAATCCATTTTCTTGTAATAAAACTCCATATTTTTCAGGAGTAGAAACTTCGACCCCGCCGATGTACGTGAAATGATCATCTTTAATAAATTTCCGCAAATCTTTTCCGCTAAACAGATTGTCCCCATAGTAGACGATGAACGAAGAATCACCGACAAAATTTTTGACGCAGCGTAACGCATCCCCCGTGCCTTTTAATTCTCTTTGTTCTACACATTCTGCCTGAAAATGATTCTCTTTGAGAAATTTCCGCACCATCTCCCCCTTGTACCCGATTACGAGGCAGATCTCTTGGATACCCAATGCAGACAGCTGTTTCAAGACGTGCCATAAAAATGGTTTGCCGTTGACTTCAACCAGAACCTTTGGTATTTTTTCTGTGATGGGCAGCAGCCTTGTCCCTTTTCCGGCCGCAAGAATGACTGCTTTCATCTCCGGTTCTCCCGCAGGATGCGCACGACATCCTCAAACCGTTCCACTTCATACTCCGGCACTTCATACGCATCCCGCGGAACATAACCGCGATATTTGCCATGCCGCAGATAAATGGTCTTCAGACCCAACTCTTTTCCATAACGGATCTCTGAATCTAAACGATTACCGATAACCCAGGCATCTTTTTTCGGAAACTTTTGGAGCGCTTCCTGGAAACATTGTTTTTTATCTTCATCACGCGGACAGATGAAAACCGTATCAAACAATGAGGTAAGCCCCAATACGGCCAGCTTCTTTGACTGGAGAGCCATTTCTCCACGCGTTACTAAGACGTGAACCATTCTTTTCTGCCGCAACAAATCAACCACTCCGGGGAAAGGGGTTATTGCCTGCAATTCGTCCGCGCCATAATCATCGGGAAGCTGCTCCGTCCGGCTGTACAGCGTATCATCCAGGTCATAGAGAATTAACAATTTTCATCAGCTCCAGCGCTAATTTCTGCGGATCATGACGGATAAGATTGCGTTGTGATCTGTCGCCTTTCTGTACTTCTTTCAGTCCGCTGCTTAACAAGTCAACGGAGATGATCCGTGCGCCATTAAGGTTATTCTGCACCAGATCGCCTTCCAGAGCATAGGCTTTGATCAATTCCTGAGGCGGCTTGCCCTCGTTGACGATGAGGAAATCAAAGACATCTTTGCCGATGTAGCGTTGGATCTCGCGCAGATAATCGCTTACTTTGAATAACGGGGTTTGGCCGCGCTTATTGATCAGGTTGGCGATATAGATTTTCTTCGCCTGCGTGTCTCGCAGCGCTTTACTTATTCCTTCGACGAGAAGATTGGGGATCAGTGAAGTGTACAAACCGCCCGGACCGAGGATAATCACGTCCGCATTCATGATCTCATCAATCGCCCGCTTATTGACATCGGGAAAAGGCTCGAGAAAAATGCTCTTGTACCCTTTATGGATCTCTTCCGAAAGATGCACTTCTTTCTCCCCCTCCAAGATTTTCTGGTTACTCAGGATCATCTTCAGGCGGACTGGATTTGTCGTCACGGGGATCACTTTTCCTTTAATTGACAAAATTCGCCCCGCTTCCTCGACGGCTTTTTCAAAGCTGCCGGTCACTTTCTCTAACGCGGAAAGAAGCAGGTTGCCGAAACTATGCCCGCCCAGGCCGCCATTTTCAAAACGATAATTCATCAGGCTGCGCATCAAACGGCTGGAATCAGAAAGAGCAACAAGACATTGTCTTACGTCACCGGGTGGAAGAACACCTAATTCATCTCTGAGAACACCCGTGCTGCCACCATCATCGGCCATGGAGACAATCGCACTGAGATCAACGGAATAATTTCGTAAGCCGCTCAGGACAGCAAAATTACCCGTCCCGCCACCGATAACCACAACTTTTTTCATGAATGGATACAGAGTCGAAAAATGCTATTTAAAGATTATGAATCAAGAGAAAGGAGTACTCGGTCAAACAAATACAAAAAAAGATGAAAAAAGAAGACAACGAAAAAACCTATTCTTCGACAAAATCATCCAGCGGCACAGACAGTTCTTCATCCGTACGCAATACGCCTTTCTTACGCAGATATTCCCGGGTGATCAGAAAGAAGACCAAGCCTACCGATTTCTTTCCTTTGTTATTGCAAGGGACAACCAAGTCAATGTGATTAGACTGGTTATTCGTATCACATAAAGCGATGATCGGGATTCCCATCTTCGCGGCATCAGCAACAGCATTTCTATCCGGCCAAGGATCGCAGACAACGATCACTTTTGGCTCGGTAAATGTTTCCAGATTGGTATTGGTCAAAATACCCGGGGGATAACGTCCGATGATGACGTTGAAACCAGTCAATTTTGTCACTTGACGCAAGGCTTTCCAGCCATTTTCCCGCCGGCTGACGATCATGATATCTTTTGGTTCATACTGTGCTAACATATTCGCGGCTAAGGCAATCCGTTCATCAATCTTTTTCAAATTGAGAACGCTCAACCCATCCGGCCGAGTCTTGTAGATAAAATTGGCCATGTACTTCGTCTTGAATTTCGTTCCGATATGGATTCCGCTTTTCAGGTATTCATTGGAATCCAGCAATAAATTTTCTTGTTGTTCAGCCATGATGTATTCAACTCCGTTGGAAATATGTAAGCCAAACAAGAATAAGAATTATCCTTGTCTGCAATCTTTAGTGCCTCATGCAGCTCTATCCATCTCCTTGGACATGGATGTTGGCTATAACAGAGCTAAAACGAGGGGTTATTTATAAATATTTCTTTGGGACTTGGACACTGAACTAAATACAGACGCCATAACCAAATATTTATTAAGAATATCTCTCTTCTGTTTTCATGGCCAATTCTGTCACCCACATCATCCTGGTTATCTTCCTGCTGGATCTTCTCCGCCATTATGTTTTTGGAAAAGAGAAATTCCCCCGCTACCTGGTGGTTATTGGAGGAATCGCCGGATTAGGCCCCGACATTGATGTTCCTTTGACCTTGGTCTACCAGTTCTTTACCTCTTCGGCCACAGACCTCCACGGATTATTCACCCACAGCATTTTCTTTGTCCTGCTATTTGTGATCATTGCCGCTTTATTTCATTCACGCAACAGCATGAAATGGGCGAAAATATTCTATGTCATTTCCGCCGGCTGGTTCATGCATCTGATCCTCGACTGCCTCTATGGAGGCTATAAGACATTCTTCTGGCCGCTGCAATATGCCAGCAGTTTCTGCCCGCAATGGGGCATCCAAGGTCATGCGGTCGAGATTGATGCGATCATTCTTGTCCTCTGGTTGATCCATGAAGAAGTGCATCAGAAGATCAAAGATTATTTTTGACCCAGAGTTTCCTGAAGAAAGGCAGGGAAAAAGTAGACAAGACAAATCCCAGCGTCGGCACGATCGAATTGATCAACGGCTTTGATAATCCAGCCGCAAAGAAGAACAAGACGACGACAAAATAGGTCAAGACCGCAATCAGTATCTTCCGCGCGGCGCTGGTCTCCCACGCTTTATCTGCTTCTACTTTCTTATTTCTCAGTTCAATCGCTTCAATTCGTTGTTCGATGTCTTTCATCTGTCAAGTAAAGTGTCTTTTTGCTATATTAAAGTATCTCTTCGATCGGCTCTGTAGAAAATCTCCAAAAAGTCAGCCTGGCCGTTGCCTTCGTGCTTCTCCAGTTGCTGAAATTACAGCTCAGAAGCACCAATAACCTTGGGAGATTGTAGTTCTCAGGCAACTTCTTGGCCAGGCGGCTGACTTTTTCTACAGGGCCTCTTCGATCCCTTTCCCGACAATCTTAAACTTCAACTCTTTCCCTTCTGCGAGTGAGCGATGCTTTCTCAAGATCAGGCCATGACCCGAATTAAATTTTTGCACTTCGATCAGGCATTTAGAGCCATATTTCAACAAATCCCCGCCGACCATCTTCACTTTTTCTTTGTTCTCAAAATCAGCATAGACCTGGTTGGTAATCAGCACGGGGATCTTCCGCGTCCGCGCGATTTCCACCAGTTGGGCGATCTGTTTCCCCAGTGCGGAGTTCACATCATACACTTCCTCGGCCTGGCTCAGTTCCAAGCGGTAGAGCATGGAAATGGAATCAACAACGATCAGGCCAACCTCTTCCGTCACCAGCGCTTTAAGGCCGCCAAACAGCGCCTTCTGGTCGTCGAAGGTTACCGGATTGCAGAACAGGATCCTTTGGAGAACATCTTCATAACGCAAACTTAGTTGTTTGATGCGTTCAACGGCGATTCCCCCTTCCGTATCCACAAATAATACTTTCTTGCCTTGCTCGGCGATTTTCACTGCCGCCAAGAGGCAGAGATTTGTCTTTCCCGAACCGGAAGGGCCGTAGATTGTCGTGATGATATCCTGGTCATATCCGCCATCGAGGAATTGATCGAGGAAGCCCGCACCGGTAGACTGTTTTGCCATGGAAGATTTTTAATGGGATTTGGGGAAACGTATGTATTAAGTCTGTGCTTGGGCGGTCGGTCTGCCTCGTCTCGCCCAGAAGCAGAGATCAGTTGAACAAAGAATTATTCTCGAAGATAAGCGAGAATCTAACTTTTAGTTCAATAGCAACGCTCGGCAGGCCATCTTGACCAAGCCCGCACAGACTTAACTTAATACAGAGTTCACATTGAGGATGCTGTATCCTGTATTGGCATGACTGTATCGTTTTCGCGTTTCTTCGGCAAATGGTTGGTGATCAATTCCTAGCAATAATGATTGAACCACTCCACCGTGCGCAACAACCAGTACGGTTTCTGAAAGACATCTTGGGAGAAGACTTCCATAGAAATCCAGCGCTCGCTTTTGCACATCGAGAAGAGATTCACCGGATTCTGGTCGAAAGAGATGGGGTAGTTCACCCGAATCAACAATGCCCTGACGAAATTCAGAATAAGTCTTTCTTTCATAAACACCATAATTTCGTTCGCGAAGCTGTTGGTGATACTCAACAGGCGTAGCAGGATGATGTGCAAGAATAAGATCAGCAGTCACTACCGCCCTTTCTAAATCACTCGTAAATGCTAGATCGATCTTTTCAGATTTTAAGCGTTGAGCAACTTGTTCTGCTTGTTTCAGCCCGGCCTCATTAAGAGGGATATTGGCATGACCTTGACATAAATCCTGCTTATTCCAATCTGTCTGTCCATGTCGGACAACAATCAGCTTCATAAATTAAAAAAAAAGAATCATTTTAAAAATATTATGAAGCACAAATTTCTGGGGAAAATCTCGAAAAAGCCAGCTTGGTCAGGCAGATCATTTTTTTTCCTAAGCCGAATCCCAAAAACAAACTTATAAAAGACAACTGCTCTTTCCATTGGGAATGCAGAAAAAAACGGCATATTGGCTTACGGCCATCGTTCTGATAACATTCATCGCCCGACTGGCTGTTGCCCTGCTCGTCCCAAACTTCACTTATGACTCCTACTTCACTTTTCGGCAAGTAGAACACATCGGCGAGACCGGCCTGCCGCTGTTTAACGACCAGTTGTCTTATGGCGGAAGAGAACTGACTTTTCTCCCTTTTTTCTATTATTTCTCAGCGTTCTTCGATCTCTTCCTTCCCATTGAAGCAGTTGCACTCCTTCTCCCCAATCTTCTCCTTTCTCTGCTGCCGATCATCGTCTTCCTCATCAGCAGGAAAGTTTCCAACAGCGAAGAAAGCTCCCTGTTCGCCGCTTTCCTCACTGGTTTTCTTCCCATCCTCTTTGCCACGGCCAACAATTTCACCAACGAAACTCTCTTTATCCCCCTCGCTTTCCTCACGATCTATACCTTCCTGAAGATTGACCAGCCAAAATACTTTTATCTTTTTCTGGGGTTGTTTCTGGCCTGCTCACTGACGAGCAACGCGACGTTCCTTCTAGTTATGGGTTTGATTATCTACTTGCTGCTTTCCATCCTGGAAAATAAGAGGATCAACCGGGCGGAATTGGAAGTGATCCTCTTCTCTTCTTTTCTCTTCATCTGGACGGAATTTCTGTTCTTCAAAAGCCTCTTCGCCAAGGAAGGGATCAAATTTATCTGGCAAAATATCCCCCAAGCTATCCTCAGCCAATATTTTCCGAACATTTCCCTGTTTCAGGCGATCATCCTGGTCAGCGTCATCCCTTTTATCATCGGCATCTATATTGTCTATCAGGCTTTATTCCAACTTAAAAATACCCGGGCTTTCTTGCTGATCAGCCTAGCCATCTCTACTTCTCTCCTTTCTTGGTTCCGCCTGATTCAGTTCCGCCTCTCGCTGTTGTTTTTGGGAGTCATCCTGACCATCCTCTTTGCCATGTTTTATGATGATCTTAAAGCCTATCTCAGCAAGACGAAATTCACGAAGAAAAAACAATGGATAGCCCCCTTATTTATCCTGCTTCTTCTGCCGACCATGGTTCTTCCCGCGGTGGTCAGCGCTCTGCAAGTACCGACTCCCACCGAAAGCGAAATTGCCGCTTTTTCCTGGCTGAAAGAGCATACACCCCCTCAGTCGGGAGTTCTTGCCCGCCTGGAAGAAGGTTATCTGGTGACTTATTTCGCCCGGCGGAGAAATGTGATGGACGAACGCTTTGGAACTGTCCGTGACGTCGGAACGCGTCTGGCAGACACGAACACTTTATATCATACTACATTACAAACTATTGCCCTGGACTTGTTGGACAAATATAATATCCAGTATATCATCCTGACCTCGCATGCCCAGCAGACAGCAGGGATAAGCTCTTTGCCTTATCTCAGCAAGAAGTGCTTTGAATTAGTCTATCATGAAAGCGATCAACAAGGTGATGGCGTACGGATCTATCGTGTTCGCTGCACGGTCGGAGAATTAAGGACATAAGTAAAAATCCCAACCGCAGCAGAGCTGCGGGGCATTTAATAACAATGAATATGAGATTTTTACTCTTGAAAATGGGTCGCAGTAGAACTGCGGAGTATTAGACCCATTTTCATTGAATAAACACGAAAATCCGGAAATAACCGCGATGGCAAAAAAACAAACACAAAAACCGAAGAACCTTGAACGCTCAGTATTCTTCCAGCACTGCCTGCGCTATCAGAAAATATATCTTCTCCTCCTCTTTCTCCTGCTCAGTAGTTTTATCTTTTTTAACAACGCCCAGGACGGAAAACCACTCCTCGCTGATGCGGAGAGCTATTACCATCTCGCGGAAGCGAAATCTCTCTCGGTAAGAAACTTCCATTATGCTCCATTGGCTTTTCTGGAAGAACAGGGAGGAATGCTTTCGCTGGTCTTTCTGGCGCTGATCCTTGCCATTCTTACTTTGTTCAACATCTGGACTATCTTTCGAAAACTGAACTTCTCGGCCACACATACGTTCATCTTCTCGCTCATTCTGATCCTCACTCCGGCGTTTATGAGAAGCGCAACAAGCCTTTCTTCCGCCCTCTTGTATCTTTTTCTGCTGAGCCTCTCGTTTGTACTCTTTTTCCATTGTCAGCAAAAGATCCGTTACCTCGCCGTCTTCCCCAGCCTGGCCATTGCCTGCCTTGACCAATTCAGCGTTCTTCTTACCTTGATCATCTTCGCTCTCTCTGCGTTGAACAGCGAGAGGAACAGCCGCCGGCTGATCTGGATTAGCAGCGGTGTCCTGCTCCTTGCCGCGGGTGCGACAACTTTCATCTTTGATATCTCTTTCCTCAGCGGGCCATTTCACACCTCGCAATTAGCACGTGATCTTATCTCTGATTTTGGAAGTTTCAGCGGGATGAGTTTTTTCGTCTTTGTTCTCGGCCTGCTTGGGTTGGTCATTTCCTGGCCGCGAAAAGTTTCTTATTTTCTGCTTTATCTGGTACTCCCTCTCCTCGTCCCGGCCTATGTTTATAATCCGGAAGCCCTCTTCCCATTGAGCATTATCTTTATCTTCTTTGCTACCAGAACGATTCTCACGTTTCTCCGACACCAGTGGCAGCTCCCCATCCTGCAGCGCTTTACGGTATTCCTGCTGTTTCTGGGAATTCTGTTCTCTTCCCTTTCTTACATCTCCCAGATAGAGAGCGCCGGCCTGCAGCGCGATGATCTCGAAGTCCTGCACTGGATGAAAGAGTACCTGCCGGACGAAGCCATCGTTGCTTCCTTCCCCGAAGACGCAGATTACCTTCGTTATTTTGCTGGAAAAGAGATTTTCTTTGCGTACCACTTTCAGGATCCGGAAAAAGAAAACAACAATTCTCTGATCCTGGACGCAGAATATGTCCAACAACTGTTCCCGCTTCTGGAGAAAAACGGGATTGGCTATCTTTATATCTCCACTTCTGCTGCTGAGCAGCTTCCCCGAGAAAGGGGGTTATTTTTCCTCTTCCAAAACGAAAGATTTAAATTGCTTTATTCCAGCGGAGAGAGCGGGGTCTGGAAATTTGATCTTTCTGCTTCAGAAGGAGGGTAGAAACAGTAACCAAAGATTGTTCCATCCCAAAAAATGTGCAAAAAAACGGTGAAAAATCTTGTCTGCGATTGCAGACTATAACCAAGAGTGGTTTCCCATGAATGTTTTTGTCTCCATTATCATCTGGATCAGTTACGTAGTCTCATTATATTTCTCGATCTTTCTGCTGCTCGTCTACTTTGATCAGAGAAAATCTTTTCGCGAGGAGAAAAGGGGAGTAGAGATTGTCGCCTATCCTTTTATTTCCATCCTCGTTCCGGCCAAGAATGAGGAGAAAACGATAGAGAAAACACTGCGATCGATAGACAATCTCGATTATCCCCGAGAAAAGATCGAGGTGTTTGCGATCAACGATGGCTCTCACGATCAAACGGAAGAAGTTATCAGACGCTTTATCATCAATAAGCCGCACTTCACGCTTCTTTCCCATCCTAACCGCGGCAAAGCCGCTTCTCTCAATCGAGCTTTAGCTTTGGCCAAAGGAGATTTTTTCGCTTGTCTTGATGCAGACTCGTTTGTCCATCCTCAGACACTGCGCAAGATGGTTGCGTTCTATCAACGGGAAAACGATCCGACGATTGCCATCATCACGCCAGCGATGAAAGTCGCTGACCCCCAGACGATCCTGCAGAAAATCCAATGGCTGGAATACTTGGTGATGATCCTTTTCGGCCGTATCACCAGTGTTCTTCATTCTCTCTATGTTGCTCCCGGCCCTTTCTCTTTATACCAGACAGAGATCATCCGCAGTTTGGGTGGATTCGATGAGAAAAACATTACTGAGGACCAGGAAATCGCCTATCGCGTTCAGCTTCAACAATATAAGATCAGGCAATGCTTTGATGGATACGTGTATACCACTGCGCCAGCTACATTAAAACCATTTTACCACCAGCGCCGCCGCTGGTACTTGGGAAGCATCCTCTGCCTTCACCAGTATCGGGAAATGATTGCCAATAAAAAATATGGAGATTTTGGATTGATGCAGATGGTCAAGAACACGGCGGGGTATTTTCTGGCGGTTGCCGGAATCACCATCTCTTTTTATTATATTGTCCTGCCCCTCCTGCGGATGATGCGCCGGGCAGCGGCGATCAACTATGACGTGATTAACTATGCCCTCCACTTTAAATCCAATATCAATGTGTTCACGTTTCTTCTTCTTGATTTCAAGCTGGTCTTTCTCCTGATCTCCCTCTTTATTATCGGCTTTGTCTTTTTTTATGCCGCTCATCGGAACGCCGGGGAGAAGATACACAAAGCCGGTTGGTTTCCGATCTTTCCTTATTTTGTAGGATATTATCTGCTCAAAGGGTTTATTCTCCTGATCTCCCTCGGCCAATTTTCACGGAGTAAGAAGATCAAATGGTAACACCATCCGAAGAAGAGAATCAAGAACCGGTGGAGAACAACCACCCGGCAAAAAGATCAAGAGATAAATCCTGGCGGACAATCAGTACAGACAAATATATCATTGCAGGGGTAATCACCGCCCTTATTTTCGGATTAGGGCTGACTCTCGGACTCGTTCTGGAAGACGCCCGTTACGGGCTGGTCCAGCAGGTGAATCAGGACCAGGAAGTGCGTTATCTCAGCCTGCAATTACAGTACCTCTTCCTTTCCACGTTCCAGAATGACAACAGCTGTCCGATCCTGGCGGCGACACTCCAGGAGACGATCGCCGATCTTTCTGCATCGTTAAATGATGTTATCTCTTTTGAAGAGAAGAAGACGTATGACGATGCCCGAAAGCTTAGCGTCGAACGGCGTTATCTTCTCGATAATCTGCGTTATTGGCTTCTCGCCAAAGAGAGCAAGAAGAAATGCAATCTGGACATCGTTTCTGTGGTCTATTTCTATCGCAAAGAATGTCCTGCCTGCGCCGGGCAGGGGACAATTCTTACGTATTACAAGAATCTCCTGGGAGATCGGCTCCTCGTCTTCCCGATCAACATTGATTTGATAGAACACGAGCCGATGGTCAAGATTATCCAGTCGCAATATAATGTGACTTCATTCCCCACGCTGGTCATCGATGAGACGATCTATGAAGGAGGCGCAGACAAAGAACAGCTCCAGAACATCATCTGCTCTTCGCTGCGGGATGCGCCGCAATGTCCAGAATGAATGGCGCTCGGTTCGTTCTTCACTGGAGCAAGAGCCTGATCGAGAAGCATCCGGTCGCGACACTTCTTCTGTTCTCACTTGTCGTCCGGCTGATCTACCTTTTTATTCAGTCAACTCTTTGGTGGGATTCGTTTGTGTATATCGGCATGGGAAAATTTCTCTTCTCTGGAGGAGAAGCAGGCTTTTTTGAGATGTTCCGCCCCCTGCTCCATCCTTTCATCCTTGGAATGTTCTGGAAAGCCGGGTTTGATCTGCTGGTCAGCGGCCCGATCCTGGATATCGTCTTTTCTCTCGCCGTGGTCATTATAACCTACAAAATTGGCACAACAATATTTGACAAAGAGACGGCATTCGACGCGGCCGCAATCTGCAGTGTGATGCCTTTCTTTCTGATGCATACCGGGCTGATCCTGACCGAACCATTGACGATGGCGCTCAGCCTGGGAGCAGTCTATCTTTTCGTTCTCAATCGCGGATATTTTTTCGCCGGCCTGCTGGCCGGCTTTTCGTTTCTGGCTAAATTTCCTCAGGGGATTATTTTGCCGCTGCTGATCGTTGTTCTTTTTCTGCAGAAGAAGTCTGTCTGGGAAAAAACAAAGCACACTTTCTTGCTGCTTGTTGGCTTCGGTGCGGCGACACTTCCTTATTTCTTTTTCAACCAGAGTACGCTCGGCAATCCATTTGCCCCGCTGCAGGCTGGTTCCTGGATCGTCACGACGGCAACCTGGTTATATGGATCGGGAGTCTCTTATTATTTCACCCACTTCTTTTTGATCTATCCTTTCTTTCTGTTTTTCTTTGGCTATCTTTATTTCTTTTTCCAGAAAATGGTCGTGGAAAAAAAGATTCACGATCGCTCCGCTTTTCTGCTCGTGGTCATTTGCCTGGCCACTATTGGCTATTTTCTCAGCGTTCCACGTAAAGAGCCGCGCTACCTTGTGGTGATTGTGCCTTACCTGGCTTTGCTTTCGACAGCGATGGCCGGTAGAGCCTATCATTGGCTCCGTCAGCAGAAAAAACCGGCGCTGTATCCAAAATCATTTATCATTGCCTGTCTTGTCCTGATAATTGCGTTTATCCCCGGCCCGCTTTCTTTTGAACCGCCGGCGTACCCGGACGATCTTGACCGGGTATTCGCTCAGTATCCGACGGCCTTGCCGATCATCTCCAGCAATCCTCTTCCGGCAGCACTTACCGATAATAAAATCATCTCTTTGGGAAATATGGAATATGCCGCAGCGGTCTATGCCCAACACAAAGAAGAGGCTGGACTGCTCTTTCTGACGGATTGCGATCTCATCTGCTCCCCAGATGATTCCTCCTGCCCACAGCAGAAAGAGCAATTGATCCAGCAGATTGATCGAGAAAATCTGCTTCTATTTGACAAAACAATTAAAAGCTGTACGAGTAGATTGTACCAATTGTCCAGAGGAAGAGAATAATGAATGAAAAAATACTGAGCATAAAAGCATACGCCGACCTGCTGAGAACAAGACAATGGTATAAGAATCTCGTCGTCTTTCTGGCCATCTTCTTTTCCGGCAGCATGTTCAGTTGGGAAGCCTGGCAGCAAACGATCATTGCTTTTTTCGTGCTTTCTTGGGTCTCCTCGGCGGGGTACATCATCAACGATCTTCAAGACCGCCGGGAAGATCAGCATCATCCGGAACGAAGAACACGGCCGCTGGCTGCGGGGAAAATCTCGCCAACGGCCGCATTATTCACGGCTTTCCTCCTGCTGGGAGCAGCAGCGTGGATTTCCTGGGGGATGAATGGATTTTTTGCGGGCATTGTTGGCGCATTTTTCGCGCTCTCTGTGGTTTATACTTTTTTTCTCAAAAGAATTATCTTCGCCGATATCCTGACCATCGCTACTTTGTTCGTCTTCCGCGCGGTCGCCGGAGCGGCAACCATCTCGGTCTTCATCTCGCCCTGGCTCATTCTTGTCCCTTTTTTCCTGGCCTTGTTTCTCGCCGCCGGCAAACGCCATAGTGAATTATATCTGCTCGATGAGAAAGCGGCGGCAACAAAAAAAGTCTTGCAGGAATATACCCAGGAATTAGCCCGGTCGCTGATGATCATTTCTACAACCCTGCTCATCTTTTCCTATGCTTTGTATTCTTTCCTCAGCGAACATACACTGCTGATCATCACCTTGCCGTTGGCGTTATACACTATTTTCCGATTTTATGGATTTATCTGCGCGCACTCGCCAATTGCCCGCCAACAAGAGAAAATTTTTAAAGATCCGGCATTCCTCATTGGTATGATCCTTTGGATACTGGCTGCGGCCGTCATCATTTATGCTTTATGAAAAGACCAAAATTCGAAAAATATCTGGACGTTATTTTCCGCGACATCACTACATTTGGCAGCTTTGCTTTCCATTTTTTCCTGATTCTGTTTGTCCTTGCTCTGGGCCATTTTTTTCTTGTCTGGCAGCTGCTGTTTGCGTTCTTTTTTACGCTGTTAGTTACGGTGATCATCCGCCAGTTTTACTTCAAGGACCGGCCGCTGAAGCAAGCGCATGGTAATTTCGTCGAGAAGATAGATGCTGCTTCTTTCCCCAGCCTGCATACTGCCCGGATCGTTGCCATCGTCCTGCTTCTGCTTGATTTCATTCAGAACAATACGGTGACCGCGTTTCTCTTGGGATTTTCCATCCTCGTCATCTATTCACGGGTCTATTTAAAGAAGCATGACTGGGAAGACGTGGCGGGAGGGATGATTTTGGGTGTGGTGACCTTCTTTCTGGCGTTGTTGGTGTGAGAACGCTAGTTTTTGTGGAAAGAGGTCACTGCTCTTGGGGGGGTATAACGGGTGTTAGTTTCAATAAGCGGGCGGGCTCACTTGAAGAGGGAGAATTTTTTTGTCAATTCAGAAACAGTATTCCAATCTCCAAATATCGCAATTCCATAATATTCCAGATCAGCTTCTTTTGTTTGTTTGCTTCTCTCAATTTGTTCTTGATATGTTCCAATCGTCATTGTATTTGTAAAATCAACAAATTTAATATTATTAGCAATCAAACCTTGCCTTAATATTCTAAGCTGATTTGAATTTCTTGCTTTAAGAACCATGAATGGAATTTCTGATATATTTGCGTGGCTGTTCCCATCTGCATCTGCATAGTCGGTTAATCTTAATTCTTCTTTGTTTTCCACACTTGCTCCAAGACCAACAATCATATGAGCAAGAGAATTCATAGCTACACCGACGTCTATTTTCTCATTCAATACAGCCACTAATTTATTTGAAAATTCTCCCATATAATATGTAATAAATATATTATATATAAATTTAACGCCCGCCCGCTTACTTTGGATTTTTCGGCTTCGCCGAACGTTGCACTAAAATCCAACCTCTATCTAGGGAAACTAACAGGAACCGATGTTATACGCAATCTACCTCTGTCTCACTTTCACAAAATCCCCTAAGGTAAACTCGGCCGATTTCTGGGAAGAAACGATTTCCCCGCCAACCACTTCATCAAGCACAATTAAGGTCAAGCCCAAGATCTTCTGCAATTTCTGTGCTGTTTCCAAACTCGGTTTTACTGTTCCCGATTCCCATTTGCTGACCACGCTTTCCCGTTCTTGCAAGAATGCCGCAAAATCTTCCTGGCTCAGCTCGCTGCGTTCCCGTGCTGTCCGAAGAAGTTTGGAGAAATCATCAATCACTTTCCATTCTGTCTCCGGTTTTATATTTCGGGAAGAAGAAGTAGGGGATCCCGTAGTTGTAGAATAACTCTGCTGAGGAGTCTGCAGTCGTTTTCCATGCTTCCCACAATAAGAACAGACAGACAATTCTACTCCTTCAACAATGGTGCGTGAAAGTTCTCCCGTCCGCCCACACATCTCACACAATGCCATTTCATAACCTAAAATGAGAAGCCCTATTAAAACCTTTTGATACCCAAAAAGACCACCCATCCATAAACTATTTAAAACGAACTTCGCCTCAAAAATTCATGGATTTTGTGCTCTTTCTCAGAAATCAGTTTCTGCCCCTCTTCGCAGCCGTTACGATCATCGTCTGGATCATTATGCCCCATTGGATTAAGCGCGCCCAGAACGCTGGTCTTACCGGCAAGGATATCCACAAAAATAACAACCAGCAAGTGGCGGAAATGGGCGGGATTGTTGTTCTTCTTGCTTTCCTGATTGGAATCATGAGTTATATCGCCATGCGCGTTTTTCTTCTCCACGCCAACACGAACATCGCTTCCATCCTGGCCGTACTTACTGCCGTTCTTATCGCCGGCGTGATCGGCATCATCGATGACATCCTCGGTTGGAAGCTTGGCCTGCGCCAATGGCAGAAACCGCTGCTCACCTTACTCGTCGCCGCGCCGATCATGGCGGTCAACGCCGGAACACGTCTGATGCATCTGCCTTTTCTTGGACTTACTGATCTGGGAATTCTCTACCCATTAATTGTCATTCCGGGAATTATTGTGATGACGACCAATGGTTTCAACATGCTCGCCGGCTACAATGGATTGGAAGCGGGACAAGGAATCATCATCCTCACCACTCTGGCATATTTCGCGGCCAGTACCGGTTCCTCTTGGACAGCCGTTGTCGCTTTATGCATGGTCGCTGCTCTTCTCGGCATGCTCATCTTCAATACATATCCGGCAACAGTTTTTCCGGGGGACACGCTGACTTATTCCGTCGGCGCACTGGCCGGCATTATCGCCATCATGGCCAATCTGGAAAAAGTGATCATCATCCTGTTCATTCCCTATATCCTGGAATTTTTCCTTAAGCTGCGCGGCAAGTTTCAGAAAGAAAGTTTCGCTCAGGTTGAGGATGATGGAACATTGAAACCACGCTATGAACAGAATTATGGATTAGAGCATCTTGCTGTCCGCTTCCTGAACAGGCTAAAAGTGAGAACGACAGAACGAAAAGTAGTCTCTCTTCTTCACGGCTTTCAACTCTGTTTTGTGATCATTACGATTACGATCTCACGAGGTCTTTTACAATGAAAAGAGAAAATCTTCACCTCGTCGTACTCATCCCGGCCTATAATGAAGAACAGACTATTGGCAACGTTATCCGTTCCATTCCCCGTGATTGTGCCGGAAAAGTAGACGTACTTGTACTCAACGACGGTTCTCAAGACAACACCGTCCTGGCCGCAAAAGAGGCCGGCGTTGATCATATCGTCTCTCACAACACCAATAAAGGGCTGGGCATTACGTTTCGTGATGGCATTGATGAAGCCTTGAAGATGGGAGCAGATATCATCGTCAACATTGATGCTGACGGACAGTTCAACCCTCTAGACATTCCGCGCTTGATTCAGCCCATTCTGGACCATCAAGCAGACATGGCTACCTGCTCACGCTTCAAAGACCCGCGCCTAACCCCTAAGATGCCCGCAATCAAGATCTTCGGCAACAAAATTTTTGCGAGAATCCTTAATCTCTTCCTCAAGAAGAATTATTACGACACCCAATGCGGCTTCCGCGCCTATTCCAAAGAAGCAGCATTAAACTTGGTCTTATTTGGGCGATTTACCTATACTCAGGAAGTCTTTATCGATCTGGTCAAGAAAGGTTTCCGCATCGTCGAAGTGCCCTGCCGGGTTATCGGCGAACGAAAAGGAAAATCACGCGTTGTCAAGAACGTCTTTTCTTATGGGCTCAAAGTATCCCTGATCATCCTCCGCAGCATGCGTGATTACGAGCCATTCAAGTTCTTTGGACTTACGGGGATATTTCTCTTCCTGCTCGGGCTGTTCAGCAGTTTTGTCCTGTTCATCCGCTGGCTGTTTATCGAACGCATCGATCCTTACCTGATCGTTGTTTACGCAAATGTTTTCCTGATCATCATCGGCGTTCTCTTGACGATTCTCGCCCTCCTCGCCGATATGCTCGACCGCAACCGAAAATTACAAGAAGATGTCCTCTATCGGTTTCGAAAACAGGAAGTAGAATTCTCTAATAGGGGTTTTGACAAAAAGAATTCCAAACCCCAAAAGAGGAAGTAGAAAATGTGCGGGATCTGCGGCTTCAATGGGGAAGATAAGAGCTTGCTCAGGCAGATGAATACACTGCTCACGCATCGCGGACCAGACGGAGAAGGATTCTACAGCGATGGAAAAGTAAGTTTAGGCCACCGCCGTCTATCGATCATCGATCTTTCCCCGGCCGGCAAACAGCCGATGACAAATGAAGATCAAACAGTCTGGATTACGTTCAACGGCGAGATTTATAACTTTCCTGAACTCCGCAAGGAATTGGAGAAACGTGGTCATTCTTTTTCATCTCATACCGATACAGAAACGATTATTCACGGTTATGAAGAATGGGGTGAAAATGTCCTGCAGAAGCTCAATGGCATGTTCGCTTTTGCTTTGTGGGATACTAAAACGGAGATGCTCTTTCTCGCCCGAGATCGTCTTGGTGTAAAACCATTATATTATTTTTGGAATGGAGAAAAATTCGTGTTCGCCTCAGAAATTAAATCCATCCTCGCCGATCAAACTATCCCGCGCACGCTGAATCAAAACGCAGTACGGCAGTATCTCAATCTCCGCTATATCCCTGGTGAAGAAACACTCTTTCAACAGATCAGCATTCTTCCCCCCGGACAGCTGATCATGCTCCGCGGCAAAGAATTTCTGATCAAAAAATATTGGGATCTGCCCTCCCAGCAGAATGGAAAAATGGGCACGGCAGTTGAAGTCCGCGAGCGTTTGCAGGAATCGGTCCGGAAGCGATTGGTCGCCGACGTTCCGGTCGGAGTATACCTCTCCGGCGGCATTGATTCCGCAGGGATAACTGCTCTCGCCGCCAAACTCAAGCAGGACGAAACGGTCAAGACTTTTTCTGTCGGCTTCGACCATAGCAGCGAAGTCGACGAGCTATCTCGGGCTAAAATTATCGCTCAACATTGCCGTACCGACCACACGGAAATTGTCGTCAACGGCAGTGTTGCAGAATTACTTCCAAAATTGCTCTGGCATCTTGATCAGCCGCATGGCGATCCGGTGATTATCCCCCAATTTCATCTTTCTGAAAAAGCAAGAGAGAAAGTGAAAGTTGTCCTCTCCGGCGAAGGAGCAGATGAGCTGTTGGGCGGATATGTCCAATACAAAACCATGCTCAGAGCGCAGAAAATCCAGGGAATACCCGCGTTATTCAGGAAAAATGCTGTCCGCGCTGTTCCCGTAAAAATACTGGATTACTTCTTTGATTATCCCGTTTCACTCGGAGAAAAAGGCAAAGAGAAAGTGCTTGATTTCCTCGGAAATCTTCATGATGAAGAAAAAGCTTATGCCGACCTGATCTCCATCCTCAGCAACAAAGACCGGAAAAGACTGTTCCTGCACCAGAAAAAAGAAGATGAAAGATTATCCGGGAAGGGAAGATTGTCTATCAAAAGAGAATCACCGATTGAGGGAAGTTTGTTCCAAAAAGAACGCCAGCCGCTTCTCCATCGGATGATGTATTTCGACACGAAAACGTGGCTGCCTAATTATGTTCTCTTTATTAACGATAGAATGACGATGGCCAATGGGATTGAGGGAAGAACACCTTTCCTGGATTATACGTTTGTAGAACACGCTCATCATCTTCATCATTCGCTCAAGCTGAACCAGCAGCAGAATAAAGTGATTCTGCGTGAAGCGCTCAAACCGCTGCTTCCTCGCAAAATCGTCGAAGGAAAGAAACACGCGTTCTTCACGCCCCTCGACCGGTGGTACAAAGAAGAACTAAAAGGCCTGGCGGAACAGCTCTTTACCCCATCCTCCGTCACCGCCAGAGGGATGTATAATTATGAGTATCTTAAGAATATCTGGGAAAAATATCCAAAATCACCATTATTATATGGAAAACAGCTTTTTACGGTAATCAATCTCGAACTGTGGCAGCGGCAGTTTATTGATCAGGAGAAGCTCGCGCCGCAGAAGTTATCAACTTTACTATGAGAACAGCAAAACTATGAAAACAGCAAAAACACGGATCATGACCATTGATCTCGAGCCAGATCTCGGTTCACGGGAATGTAAAAGCATGATTGAAGTCATTCCAAAACTGCTCAACTTCTTTGATGACCAAAAGATCAGGGCAACATTCTTTACAGTTACATCTCTCTTAGAAAAATATGAGTCACAGATTACAGAAATTGCAAAGAAGCATGAGATCGCTTCTCATTCGCATACGCATCATGCGCTGAATCCCGTTAATGCGCGCTGGGAAATGGAAAAATCGCGGGAAGTTCTCAAAGAACACGGAATCAATGTCTATGGATTCCGCGCGCCAATGTTTGTTACGACAAAAGATCATCTTAAACTCGTCAAAGAAACAGGATACACCTACGACGCTTCGTTCGCCCGCTATCTGCCGACACGCTATCGAAATCTGACTCTGCCGGGGAAACCATTTGTTAAAGAAGGGATCCAAGAATTCCCTACTCCGAATTTTGTGTATCCTTTAGTTAATTCGGGAATGCCTTACCTCAAATTATTTCATCCCATTTCACGTTCTTTTCCCAAGCCTTACCTGTTCTATCTTCACCCCTGGGAATTCCTGAAAAAAACAGACTTGACAGGAAATGCTCTGCTCACCCACAACTGCGGACAGAAAGCATGGACAATTTTCGAGAGGTATATTGAAAGATGTGGCGGGAAATGGCTGGGGTGTAGAGCGTGGATGGAAAACGAAATGCGGTCAAAAGCAGACTAACATTAAATCCCCAATTCTTTCCTCAAACGATGTCCAATCTTCTTCGTCAGCCATAACGGCAGCATTTTCCAAACCGCAACAAAAAATCGATATTTCGCCTGATGAGGATCGACAATCGGCACTTCTTTTCCATTCCACATCTGGAAATAAGAAGGCAGATCCATGAGCAGCGGCCCCCATTTCTGTTTGTATTCAAATTGGCCGGATTCTTCACGGACTCTGCCAAAATCAAACCAAACAAAATTATTCACACAGGCCCAACGAATACATTCCCAATGGACCGCATCATTTGAGCGTAACTCTTGGAACGTAGGATCAGAGATAGCAATGATAATATGAACACGATCACGATAACAAAGACCAAAGAGCGCAGCAATTAATTTCCCCGTACTTTTGTCATACGCCCCCAGGATTTTACCTAACTTTTTGTTAACTAGTTTAAGATAAAATTGTCTGAAATAATCAATACCATAACAAGGACTACCGAAATGTCGCATATTTTTGACGTAGAGGTCATAAAGCATGTCAATCTCAGAAACAGAGATGTCCTTTACTTCCACTAGATCTCCTGCTTTCTTGATCGCTTTTCGTTTTGATTTCTGGATATTATTCCAAACCTCTTCCTCACTTCCTAATTTTAACACAAACCGCTTGTAGATATTTTTCTTCACCATCACCGCTGATAAAGGAGCATCAAACTCTTCCATCCCGCCGCGGATTTCCAGATCATCAAAAGTACTGCCGTATTTTTCACGCAGTGCATCTACGATCGGTGCGACACCTTCTTTCTCACCGGCAAAACCGCCGTATTCCAGATAGGCCGTGGAAAGGATACGGTTGCCAAATAATAAGCTCTTTACCTCCACAAAAGGGAGGATTGTCTTCACTTCATCACTGTCTTCATCACCGTCTATGGCCGCCGCAAAGAGATAACGGCAGGAAAATGCCGAAGAGATGAATTCAGCATACGCGGAAGTGTGAAAAAAAAGATGAGCATTTCGATTAAGGAAAGAGAAAATACGCTGATCAACTGAGGATAAGAATTCGATCTTCAAATTGTTGCACCCACCCCCAGCAAGAAAATTCCGATTACAATTAAAATCATCCCTAACCAGCGATAAGAAGTAATTTTCTCTTGGAGGAAATAACCAGATAAGAAAGCAACCCAGATATAACTTAGCGCTGCAAAAGGGTAGAGGAATGAAAGATCTCCAAAACGCAGTGCGAAAACAAAGAGGAGAGCAGAGAATCCATAACAGACAAGACCGCCACAGAGGTAAGGTGATAGTAACAAGAAAGTGCGCGTTGTTCTTTGAGAAATGGAAATCTTGAGGAAGAGCGCTCCAATAGCTCCGATAAATGTGCTTAGTACTGTTAGACTGATTCCTATGCCCAGATTACTAACCATAACGCTAATTCCCGCTCCCTCCAATAAAAATAATCCCAAAAAAAATAAGAATGATTGCTGCAATCTTAAAACTATTGAAAGATTCATGAAAAACAGCAACTGCAATGATTAATACCCAAACAAAAGTAAGGGCAATAAATGGATATAATTGAGAGAGATCGCCTTGTCGTAGTGCAAAAATTAGCAGTAATGAGCCGACCCCATAGAAAAAGAAACCAATCAAAAGAGGATAATTAAACAAGATGCCTTGAAGATTAAAAGAGAAAGAACGGGCACCGAATTTGAAAAAGAGCTGCCCAAAAGCAGTAAATAAAGTACACAGAACCATCAGAATTATTCCCTTTCGTAAAGAACGAGAAAGATTCATTATCGTTGGTCACCATAATATTCATTTAAGATCGTGATTATTTTCTTGATTTCTTTTCTGGGACGATATAATGCCAGTGTCAGATGCTCTTGTTCAGCATGAAATGCTTTATGATTCCCTCTCTCAAAACAGTGGAATGTCCTCATCACTCCAAACTCCACCCCCCTTCTTTCCAATGCCTGCTGTACGATAGTTCGATCTTTCTCTAAAAGGACAAGATACAGCCCCGCATCGTGAATATTTCCTCGCAAGAGAGGAACGCTGGAGATCAGTTTCTCTTTGAGAAAGATGGCATTCCTCCGCCGCACGGCTAACATTCTGTCGTATCGTCGCCATTGATGGAGAACTACGCGCCGTGCATACGACGAATGGCCATAGGTCAATGGTTCGGGCTTCTGCAGCAACTCTTCACGCAACAGCGGCCGGAAAAAACGATACAGAAACGGAGAAAAGAAGAAAAGTGCTGCACAAGTCCTGATCGCTGCTTCGCGGACATAGCGAGAAGGCAGGGAAGGCAGGCGTGGAATCGTCATCTTTTCTTTACTGGCAATCAAACCACCGCAAAAGCCGATATTCTTGCTTATCCCAAAAGAATAGATCGCATACGAACCAAAACCGCCGACGAGCTTATTTTCCCAGCGCGCTCCTAACGCCTGTGCACAATCTTCGATTAAAAGAACATTCCGACGCTTGCATGCCGTAGCAATAACGCCCATCTCTGGTACAAATCCAAGATTATAAACGATCAGCAGGGCATCGACCTGCGGTAAAACACGCATGATCTCGACAAGGTCGACAACCACACCACAATCATAAAAAACAGGAACGCAGCCACTTCGACGAACAGCATCCAGCACTACCTGACAAGTGAAAGCAGGGACGCCAATTTTGTGTACACCTTTTTCAACACGACAATGTGACAAAACAAGGCGTAACGCTTCTCTCCCTGAACCAGTCCAATAATGATACGGAAGTTCCACTGAACGATGCAGTGATGATATCGGCTGCGGAAAGAAAGCGGCAGCCAAATCATCCCAGCGGGGTGTAATTCGTTGCTGACTGAATAACATGAAGCCTTCTTTCACAAATCTATTTAAATAAGTTGCGGAGTAAATGTGCAAACTGGAGAATCACGATGAAAATCTGTTACATCAACCCAACCAACAATATTCGCCGCCCGATTGCTGAGCTTTCTGAAATTCTCGCCAAAGAAGGCCATCAGGTGAGCGTCGTTTTTCCCCTCAGTGCTGATTGCCCAACAAAAAATTGGATCGCCAATGATCGCATAGGAAAAAATCAAATAACCCGCTTTCCGGTAAGATCATGGTATTTCTCCCCGCTGCGCTATTCTTTTCCGAACATTGTTGTCCTCTGGAGAACAACGCGAAAAATCTTCAAAGAGAATGATCATGTTCATATCTGGGAATATTATTATCCTCTCTCGGTCTTCCCGCTTCTTTATGCTCTTCTCACTGGAAACAGAAAAAAAGTAATCTTGACTACTGACGGTTTTGTCGGCTATTCTTATCAGCCAAAAGAACCGCGCTGGCTGACACCGGCATTTAAGATGTATACTCAACTCTTTGCCCGCTTCCTCTTTAAGATCCCCAAAACAATGACGACGTACGGTGAAGCGATGCTGCCCTACGCCAAAAAAGCCGGCGTACCGCTTCACAAACTGCGGGTCATCCCGACGGGAATTCACCTGTCGCGCTTCCAGAACATTTCGGAAAAGAAAGTAGAAGCGTTGAAAGCAGAGTTTGGGATAAAAGATGAAAAAGTTATTCTCTTTGTGGGAATGCTTACCAAAAGAAAAGGTACGGACAAAGTTGTTACAATCAGCTCCCAGTTGTTGGATGAAGGGATGAACATCAAGACACTGATCGTCGGCGATGCTCATGGAGAAAATATGTTCAAAAAGCTTGTCGCGGAAAAATACAAAGATCAGATCATCTTCACCGGCGGAAGAAAAGATATCCCTGAATTCATGAGATTAGCGGATGTTCTGCTCCTTCCCTCTGAGGGGGAAGGCTTGCCCGGCGTGGTCATGGAAGCAATGGCGTCTGGATTGCCGGTCGTGGCGACGGATGAGGGGTGTACGCCGGATTTGATTGATAATGGAAGAGAAGGGTATCGGGTTAAAGAGGGGGGATACAAAATGGCTGTTCAAAAATTACTCCAAGACGAGGGAATAGAAGACAAAAAAAAGAACTATCTCTTAAAAATAATTAATTTCAAGTGGGAAACTATCACTAAGAGGTATAAAAATCTGTATATCAACTAAAAAGATGAGGAATAATCTCAAAGAAGAAAAGAGGAAGCTTGTTTATACCGTTCTCTCTTCTGAGAATACGGTCAGAAATTCTATTCATGCATCAATTATCCAACGCCTCAGACCAGAATTCTCTGAAATAATCATCATTTGCTACGGAGAGAGATATCAAAAAACAGAAGGAAACATCACTTATATCAGCGGGAAATATAGAGATTGGTTGAGAGCAATACCCGACATCAAAGAGCTATCACTGATCTACAGCAACGATTATTTTCTGGGAGGATTGATGGGGGTGCTCCTCAAAAAAATAAAGAAAGTGCCTCTTTTCATCCGTATCGGCAGTCCTTGGAAATATGAACTAACTTCTCCTCTTGCCTTAGCGAAAAGTATTGCCGTAAAAATCATCCGCCCGCTAATTATTAGGAATAGCGATTATGTCATCTACAACTCAAAAGCCGTTGTCCAGCAGAGAGTCCCCCATCGCTACAGAGTAATTTACAACGGAATCGATACCACTCTTTTCAAGCCTCTCGAAATCGAGAGAATAGATCCAAAAAAATTAAATGTGGTATACATTGGTAACCTTAATCTCGAAAAAGGCTTAGAATATCTCTTCGAAGCAACAAAAGGCTTGACAGAGAAGATAACACTCAGCATCGTTGGTGACGGCCCCTTGCGTAAAGAGCTCACACAAAAATATCCCTATGCTCACTTTTATGGAAGAATACCACAGAAAGAGATCCCGAGAACAATCAATCAACACGACCTCCTCGTCCTCCCCACGTTGGTGGAATCATTCCCGAACGTCTTGTTGGAGGCCATGGCCTGTGGGAAACCCATCATTGCGACGAATATTTACGGCATCCCCGAGATCGTAAAAGACCAGCAAGAAGGCTTCCTCATCAAACCTAAAGACAGCAAAGAATTAAAAGAAAAAATTGAGGACATCATGAACCATCCAGAACAGGCAAGAAAAATGGGTCTCCGCGGGATAGAAACCGCAAGATTGTACGACAGTAAAAAACAGGTTGAAGAGATGTATCAAGCCCTCCTTGCCATCAAAACATGAAAAAACAGGCCTATTATCTCCTCGTACTGAGTATCTTTCTTCTAGCAAATGCAACACTACGCTACGGAGAATATGAAACAGGAGTCCACGAACAAGTACACCCCAAATTGTACCGTCTTGAAAATCAGGATTATTTGAAAAATGATTGGTACACCAATAGCGTCAGCCAATTCGATGCTAGAACATATTATCTAAAGAGTATCATGTTTCTAAGCCTGATCACGGGAAGTATTCAAAGCATCGAATTCATCATCTATATTATAATTTACCTCCTCTTGTATCTCTCTCTCTACTACTTAGCGTTGTATTTTGTCGAAAACCATGAAAAAAGTTTCTTGATCACAACAATCAGTTATATCGCGATCAGCCTTTCGCTTGATGAAACAGATCTAACGAAGCTGATCTTAACACCAGCGACGATTGGCTGGTCTTTTGTCATCATCGCGCTCAACTTACACCTCCGAAAGAAAAATAGCCTCGCTTTTTTGATGGTCGGCATCTCTTCATTGATCCAACCAGTCATGGGAACCATTGGCTATGCATTGATTATCGGCCGGATTTTTCTCTCAAAAGCATATCTTTGGAAAGAGAAAGTAAAGGCACTGGGTAAATCATTGATCTTCTATGCTTTCTACGCTTTGACGATAATCCCGCTAGTCCTCTCCAACATCAAGACCAGCAATAAAGAAGAATCGATCTATTCCTCAGAAATTATCGGTTGGTTTGCCCATGCTGGTCACATCGTCCCTTCGACCTGGAGTGTCCTCAAATATGCCACGTTCATCCTCTTAGGGATTGTCTTTTTAATCAGCCTGAGTGAATATCGCCTACCTAAAGAGAAGAAGAACATAGTCTATCAATGGATGATCGTCATCGGCATGATCTGTTTTGTCGGTTATTTCTTTGTAGAAGTGATCACCTTCAGCCCGGTAGTTAAGATGCAACTCTTCCGAGCAACAATCATCTTTAATATCATGGAATATATTTTCATCGGAAACTACATCTACACAAAAATCAAAAATTCCACAAACCCATTAGAAAAAACATTTTATGGAGCCTTCCCTTTAACCCTAATCTCTCCTATCACCCTCTTTTGCGGCTCACTCCTCTTTATCGCTCACGAATTTGTCAGCCGCAAGTTAAAGAAAGATATTCTGAAAATACTCTGGAGAGAAAAAATCCTCTTTCTCTGGGTCGGTTCTCTCGCGATAATAGCTGGTACTGTGCTTATCCGTAACATGAATCTAGCAATAACAAGCTTTTTGCCTTCTTTTTTTCATACCGCTCTTGCCTACATCTTCTTGCCGGTGATCTTATATTGCTGTTCCTTCAGCTTTATCCAACATGAGAAACAAAGAAAGAAAGTAATCGGTTTCGTCCTCATCGCTTCCCTGATTTTCCTGATTATTGATCATCCATTAGAGAGAGAGTATACATTTGACCAAGACACAAAAGAATTATTCTCCTACATCAAGACAGCAACACCATCTGATGCCATCATTCTCACCCCCCCATTAATGCTATCTTTCCGTCTTAAAACAGATCGTGCAATCGTTGTCGATAGGATCCACCCCTACACCGACCAAGGAGTGATTGAATGGTTTGCAAGGATCAGTGCGGTCAGTAATAAAAAAAACCTCGATCCCCAGAGGGATCGGATAGAAGAAGTTACAAATGGCTACGATACGCTCGAAGAGGATGATCTTCTTCACATTAAAGAAAGATATAATGTCTCATATGCCGTATTTGAATCCAGTAAACAAACTAGAAAATTATCTTTCCCCATGAGCTTTCAAAATAAAGAATATATTGTCTATCAAATAGAGGTCTGAGAAATGGATGATAAGCAGAGATCAAGCGGCGGATGTCTTCTTCCTCTTCTGGATCCGATTAAAAATATTCAGCTTATTGTTGACATAGCCTAAAAGATCAGCACCATATTTCTCGATCATGAATCCATAATAATTATGGTCGTAGCGCAGCTTAGCGACTGGGTAATACAATTTGAAGAGAGAACGCATCAGTGGATTTGGAAACTTGTATAACAATTTCTTGTTCGAAAAATAAGAAAGGAATACTGCATTCTCGACCAGACGGATCTTGCGTTTGGAAAGCCAGCAAGGATACTTATGATACCAGGTATTATAATTAAAATCAGCCCACCCTTTAAGAGATAATGGAGGATGGAACCCTTCAGTTATCGCTAGCGAGAACATTTCCGTCCCAGGGAAAGGCGTATAGAAGAAAATCGGACATGTTGCATATTCATTTTCCTCATGAAGAGTCCTGCGGAAGCGCAGTGTGTCTAGGAATTCTTCTTCAGTTTCCGTCGGAAATCCTCCCATAAACGTATACTTGAGGATGATCGGGTACTTGTTAAGACGTTGATTTGCTTTCCGGATAATCTCTGGAGTAGTATCTTTCTTGATGACTTTAAGCATTCGCGGATTCCCCGACTCTACTCCAATGTCTAAGTTTCTGCAACCACTCTTCATCAATTTCTCAATACTGCTCTCCGGCAAGCGGAGGATATGGTCTGCTCGGATCCCCGCCGTACCCCAATTCCAATCACGGCCTTGCTCATTTGCCTGTGCCAGTGCATCGATGAAGTCGATGAGTCGCTGATTGCTTCCCGAAATCAGATCATCATTAAAATAAAAATCTTTGATCTGGTAAGTATCATCAAGGTACATCAAATCTCTCATCAATCGTTCTACCGAATATCCTCGCCAAGAATTCGAGATCGGTTGCCCCTCTTCATCCGTCCCCTTCGAAAGAGTAACAATGGAACAGAATGTACATCGAAATTGGCAGCCTCTACTCGTAATCAACGCCATTGATGATCTATCCGGACGAAATCCAACGGCAGCATAATCTTTCAAGTCGATGAGATGGTAAGGAATGGGAGGTAATGTGTCTAAATTCTTAATTGGCGGGCGGGGAAGTGTATGTTTCGCCACTCCGTCAGGCAAACGGTAGACAATCCCTTTAATTTCATTAAGCCCAATCTTTTTCTCATGATACTTCATCAAATCGAATAAAAGATAATCACCTTCACCTGAGCAGACAACATCGATATGCTTATCCTGTAAACACATCTCTGGCTCGATCTGTGCCCAGCTCCCACCAAGAACAACAAGAACATCTTTGCTCACTGATTTAATAAACGCAGAAGCTTCCATCATATTCAAGATTTGTTCACCAACCATTGTCGTGAGACAAACGATCTTGGCGCCGAGAGCAATATGCTTCTTAACTTCCTCTTTCCAATCAAATCGTATTCTTTGATCGATCAGAACAACATCATAACCTTCACTAACCGGAGCGGCTGCGATGCTAAGCATCCCGGTAGGAGTCCTTACTCCCATGACATCCCAAACCCCGCACTTTGGTTGAAGAAGGATAATATCCACCATAAACGTAAATAATTACAAAAGATATATAAATATATTGTTAAACTCGTAGAGAGCAAGGTAAGAAAACATGAAAGGACGCTGGTTTAACATTGCTGAAGACGTTAAAGAAGAACTTGATGCCACGGGTTTCCAACAGAAATGGAAGCTAGACCAAAAAGGATATTTCCTTATTCGCATTAACAAAGAAAACAATTCTTTAGAGGTCGGACATTGCACTCCGGAGAACAAATTAGTCAGAGTGATCACTGGTCCAGATCCAGAAAGTATAATGTATAAAATGATTGACAATGGTTATGTATCCCTTCTAGATCATGCAGCATATCTCGGGAAAGAATTACAGAAAGCATATCTCGCGTTAAAGTATCCTTTCTTTGAATATGTCCAGGATTCACCCCTAAAATATAACAAAAAGCATGAGTAATAAAGAGAACAACATCCCTTTTTCGTCTTTCATAATCTATATAAAAGAGCAAGGGCCTAGTTTAAAGATGGTCGTTATCACTGCCTCTTTGATGTGTGCGAGCCAGCTTCATCTCTATCGTGACGTTCATTCTTTGTTAAAATCGGGAATCGATATGTTCCATTTTGATATCATGGATGGCGATTTCGTCGAAAACATCGCTTTGAATATCGACCTCATCAAAGAATTAAGGACCGTAACACACAAGAAATTTGATGCCCATCTGATGGTACGCAAGCCATCAAAGTATATCCTTAAGTTAAAAGAAGCTGGGGTAAATATAATTTATTTTCACATCGAATCTTCTGAAGATCCGCATTACATTATCGATTTTATCAAGCGCGAGGGTTTAGAGGTAGGATTAGTGATCAACCCGGACACACCTTTAGAGAAAGTCTTGCCCTATATCGAAAGAGTAGATTATTTTATGTTCATGACCGTCCGCCCCGGATTTGCCGGCCAGAAATTCGAACAATCAGTCTTGCACAAGATTGAGCAATTCCAACAGCTCACCGCGGGAAAAGAACACATTCCCAAATTAGCTGCCGATGGAGCGATCAATGCAAAAACCCTACGGCTGCTCAGCGAACGCGGAGTAGAAGTCTTTGTGGGTGGGAGCGCCGGCCTGTTCAACAAAGAAGGCTTCAATAACAATCTCGATATCTTAAAACAGAGAGATGAACTTCTCCCGTTAAAAAACAAGATCGAAGAG
Organism: Candidatus Woesearchaeota archaeon; assembly: GCA_018302605.1. Lineage (GTDB taxonomy): Archaea > Nanobdellota > Nanobdellia > Woesearchaeales > GW2011-AR9 > JACOZP01. Next base: position 32,344 of record JAGVZN010000019.1, read on the forward strand.
GAAATCAAAAGATAAAATGCTCATCATCAAACATCGCGTGAATACGATTGAAGATCTGAAAAGTACGCTGGTAGAGTACGGCGTAGAAATTGATATCAGGCCGGAAGGAAATAAGCTGATTCTTCATCACGACCCATTTACCCCAGGAGAAGATTTTGAAGAATGGTTGAAACACTATAAACACGCTTTCCTTATCCTCAATATCAAAAGCGAAGGTATTGAAAAGCGGGTTATCGAATTGATGGAGAAATATCAGATACAAGCTTATTTCCTCTTGGATGTCGCGCCGCCCTTCCTCACAAAACTCGCCAAACAGAACATCGCAGGATTATCTACCCGCTTATCTCCTTTCGAATCAGTCAAGACGTGCCTAGAATATGCCCGTGCGTTCCCCGGCCAGTTCACGTGGGTATTTGTTGATGTAATGACCAAGACCGAGGGAAAAACAAAACTGCCACTAAACGGCAAAATGTCCCAACAACTCAAAGAAGCGGGATATAAAATATGCCTGGTCTCACCTGAATTATTAAACCGAGAAAATCAGATCGCAGCGTACAAGAAAAAACTAGGAGCAAAAGGAATAACTATCGATGCTGTCCTCACCAAAAAGCCGGAGTTGTGGTCAACATGAAAATCATCATACCCATGGCGGGAAAAGGCAAGCGCTATAACGATGCTGCGTTCCACGGTCCGAAGCCCCTCGTCGAGATTGATGGCCGGCCGATGATTGAACATGTCGTCAACCTTTTCTCCCCAGATGATGAATTTATCTTTATCTGTAATGAAGAACATCTCCAGAAAACACCGATGCGGCAGGTCCTCTCCAACATCGCTCAAAAACATAAGATAATTTCCGTAACAAATGAACAGATTGTTGGCGGACCGATCTATACCTGCAAGACGGTATTTAATCTTATCAAAGACGATGAAGAAGTGATTGTTAATTATTGCGATTTTACGATGAAATGGAATTATCTTCACTTTCTCCAGACCATACGTGCTTCCTCTTGCGCAGGAGCGATCCCCTCGTTCCGTGGCTTTCATCCTGCATCGTTAGGCGATACGTACTACGCCTATCTGAAAATTAACAAAGACAACCAAGTCACCGAACTCCGTGAGAAAGAACCATTCTCCAACAACCGCCTGGAAGATCATGCTTCCACAGGTACATATTATTTCAAGACCGGAGCAATGTTCAAAAAGTATGCTGAAAAAGTGATGGGGCTGGGAATGAATGCCAAAGGAGAAGCATACATCACGCTGCCGTACACCCTTATGATCAGCGACGGCTTACCCGTCTTGTGCTACGAAGTAGAGAAATTTATCTGCTGGGGAACACCGCGAGATTATGAAACCTACAAATTCTGGTCAGAATTCTTCTTCAAACGTGCTGGTCAGATCGTCGGCTTCAACAACGTCAACATCAAAACAACCAACATCTTTCCCCTTGCCAGCGATAAGCGCGACTTCAAAGATTTAGGATTTGATACACCCAACTTTCTTATCCCCCTGCTCAATCGTCCGCTCATCAATTCAACAGTAACCTCATACCCCAAAGGAGTTAGAAATATCTTCATCTGCCTGCAAGAGCACGAGCAGAAATACAATATCAAAAACCTCTTGCAAAAAGTCTTTCATCAACCGGAGATCATCCTCCTCGAACAGAAGACAGCCGGAAATTCAGCGACAATCTTAAAATCAGAAGAACATATTGATCAGAACACTCCTGTCTGTGTTTCAGGGAACACCTATCTCTTAGATTATGATGAACGCCGTCTTTCACACCTCCTCGAAAAACAAGACATCGACGTAGTACTATTATCGTTTACTCACCACGAATGTATCTTGCGCGATCCCACTAACCATTCCTATCTCAAAATAAAAGATGGTCGAGTCGAGCAAATTTGTGAAAAGACAACCATCTCAGAGCATCCTGACCGCGACGAGGCGTTTACCGGAACAGCAATCTACCGTCGTTCCTCCGACCTCTTCCGCTCCATTAAACAAAACATGAATCTTGCCCATGAAGACGGGTACACCAAGTTCACAGCAAACTCGTTCCTTACCGCAATTAACGAGCTGATCAAAGAAGGAAAGAAAGTTGTCACTTTTGAAGTAGACAAATTCATCTCTTTATTTAGCTCGACTGATTATCAAGAACTTGTTTATTGGCAGGAATATTTTGATTCGTTGCTTTACCATCCATATAGCAAGATGGTGCATTGAAAAAGAAGTATAGAGAAACATTGTGAAAAATAAGTCACTCTTTTGGATAGAGTTGTTCCCCTGTTTCCAGATCAATGATCTTAATAACGGCAACGGGACAGCCCTCTGCGGCCTCTAAATTATGGGACAAATCTTTTTCATCGAAAATGAGTTCTTCTTTATCTTTATCTTTTGTAGCTTTCTGGTTATTTATAGTTGCAACTGCACCATCCATTCGCCAAAATTCAGGAGCGATATCCACACAGATTAGACCACCAATACAGTTCTTCTTATCATAAACTATTTTATACTTCTTTCCCATTTTTCTTTCAGATGCAGTTCTGTTCTTAAATTTTTTGAAACTAGATGATAGTCCCCCCCCCCCCAGTGAACCCAAAACATATTTATACGCTCAGACTTCATTTACTGCCTGAAAATGAAAATCGCATTGATCTGGCCAAATGGCTTTGATGCTAGTTACGTTATGCCGCTCGCTTTGGGATACTTAAAGAGCAATCTTGATAGTAAGAAGCACGACGTAAAACTACTGGACTGTGCTTTTAAAAATATTACAGCATCGTCTAATGAATTCACAGAATTCCTAGAGAAGTTCAAACCAGAGGTTATTGGTACGTCGTGCTGGTCGCCAACTTACGAGGAAACTCTCCAAATCCTTAAAATAGCGAAATCAATCGATCCCAACATTACGACCGTTCTTGGTGGAGCCCATGCTTCTTCTTACCCGGATTCTGCGATAAATCACAACTTTGTTGATTTCCTGTTTAGAGGTGAAGCGGAGTTGTCATTCCCCATATTCTTAGAGGAGTTAGAGAAAGATAATCCAAACTGGTCAAAAGTAAAAGGTTTAGTTTACAAGTTGAATGATGGGAGTCTTATGAAGAATGAAATGGAGCGGGAGAGAAATGTCGATGTTATCAAGATACCCGATTATGAATGGATGGAACTCGATCGTTATATTAAAGGAGGGTATCGGTTTAACACAACACATAAGTACAATGCGCCAGTGTGGGTAACTCGAGGCTGTCCTTATAGATGTGGCTTCTGTTCTGCTCCTCTCCAAAATGGAAAGATAATACGGATGCACTCAGTAGAATATATGGTCAAATGGGTGAAATATTTGTATTCTGAAAAAGGGATTAGGCAAATCAACATCATCGACGATAATTTTACATTTCATAAAGAATACGCTAAAGAATTTTGCCGGGCGATGATTAAACTAAATTTAAAAGGTCTTACGTTTGGAACGCCCAATGCGATTAGGGCGCAAAGAACAGATTTAGAATTAATTCAGTTGATGAAAGACGCGGGCTGGGAACATCTTTTGGTAGCACCTGAAAGTGGTTCCAGGAGAGTGTTAGACCTGATGCATAAAGACTTAGATCCACAAGCAATACTAGAAAAAGTTAAGATCATTCAACAAGTAGGTCTGAAAATCCATGGCGCATTTATTATTGGTTATCCTGGAGAGACAATAGAAGATATTAAAGAGACTGTAAAATTAATTCGAGAGTGTAAATTTAATTTCTTTTTCTTAAATAATTTTCAGCCACTGCCCGGTACGCCAATATATGACGAGCTTGTAGCTAAAGGAGAAATTGCGGACGGACTATTACCTAAAAATTATAGCAATGGGGAAAGGGCTTATACTCCTAAAGAATTAAAAAATTTCAACTTCAGTAAATTCGTACTCAAAGAGTACTTTATGTTAGCTTTGAGGGAGCCCTTGAATATCCCTTACATGCTTACGTTAATCGGTCCGGGAATGGTCGTTAAGAAATTATTTCATAACCTGAAAAATATAGTCAAACCGAACAGCAGAAAAGAGTCGATCATTCCGAAAGTAATGATTAGCACGAAATAGAATAGCAAAGCTAGTGTTATTATCCCTAAAAAATCGGTTTAAAAATTTCAATAGATTTATAAACCGATTTTCAAAATAAGAAAGATTATGATGAATCCGAAAAGACTGGAAGATTATTTGACGACTTTGGATATCAATGACAAAGCAGTTGTACTCGCTACAGCTTCATTCTTGGGAGGGCAGGCAATTCTCCGAAACCAACACCGTGCCGGAGAGAGACAAGCTATTAAATCTGATGGGTCTACAGTGGGCATACTTGACGAGACGAGTGGGAAGACGATGGTTAGGTATGTTAATAATAACCTAAAAGCAGCTGCTATTAAATTTAGATCGGAAGAGAAAATGCCTTTTGAAGAACCGAGTTCTTGGCAATATGCTGGGCTGTTTGATGATTTAGACGGCAGCATAAATCCAATGGTAGGAGGAGTAAACCTCAATTTTGTTGGTGTTAGTGGAGTCATCCATACTCGTCAGGATGATCAACAAATAATGGCTGCAGGGTATTTGCCCTTTGCAAACCCAAGAATAGTGGTCGTTGCAGAGAAGACTAGAGGAACGTATGCAGTAACCTTACCCCAAACAAGTAAAGACCAGTATTCCCACAAAAAAGTTGTACTTCCTCCAAATCCAGCTCAAAGAAATATCCTTCTCGAATCGGGGTGGATGACACCAGACTCTCTAGATGCAGAATTATCTCTCATTCAAGCAGGTTTTTACAATGAAATTGGTGTGACCACAAAAGACCGAGTTTGTGGAGGAGTATTTCAGACGATCAGCGGCCTCTTGGATAACCGCCAAGTCGTTCTAAACTACGCAGCATCACATCCCGCTGACTACCTCTGGCTAATGTTAGAAGAAGCCGGTGCTGATGTCATTAGTCAACAAGGTACATCGATGCATTCTCTCAGTCACGCCATGCTTTCTATTGCTCCTTCCTTTACCGGGGATAGAGAAAGACTTAAAGAAACTTTTGTTCAAGCCATGAGATCAGAGACCGTGAAGACCAATTATGGAGGACACGACCGCCAAAAAGTGATTCTCGAAAAGTTAGGAAAAGATTGATCTCTTTCTCTAAGATCAGTCCCATCTCAAAACTTCAAGCTAACGGAAACCGTTCATACGTTTCTAAGAAAAAGCCAGTCTTATCCACAGAAAAATAACCAACATCGATTGCCTCGGGTAGGCTTGTTCCTAATACGTGGGCATGTTCCATCTCTTTAAAGAAAGCAGCGAGATCAGAAGGAGAATGCTTCTCTAAAAAGCGTGCGATCGTAATATGAGAACCCCACGCAGACTTAACAGCTAAAGGAAAATCAGGGAGGCTCTTACACTGCTCCGTTACTGCAGTAACTGCGTCTACGAAATGAGCATCAGGAAAACCCGCCGCGATGACACTATCTCGATTATATAACATCTCAGAGTAGTTAATCGTCGGTCGCACTAATCTATCTTTCACGTCATGGACACGTCTTGCTAAGTTCTCAAGAAGAACACGATCTGGCTGCAGATCTGGCACTAAGTCCGTTGTCAACAGCGTCGTGTGAGTATTTTTATCATCATAGCGAATAATCGGAAGCAAACCAGCAAGTCCCAGCGAAAGATCTGTTACACCCTCGACAATCTCCCGCGGATGACGTAACACCACCGCATAAGAGCCATACGAACGTTCTTCACCAAGATAAGCCGGAGGTTGCGTCCCCTGCTCTCTAAAGGAGGTTGTATCTCGAAAGCGAACATACACTTCTTCTTGCTTTCTAAGGAAATCAGTAAAATTAGTCATCATCTTTACGGCAAGAGGCTCTCTTTTAAACATTATGAAACATTCTTCACAAAATCATCTTGTCTAACACCTTATTTCCACAATCTTTTTAATGACAACCTCATAAATCAAAGAAAATGGCCAATATCATCCCCATGGCTGGACTTGGATCACGTTTTTCTCAAGAAGGCTATGCTTTGCCTAAGCCGCTCATTCCTGTTTCCAGCAAGCCGATGATTCTTCAAGCGATCAAGCATATGCCTCCTAGCGACAAATGGATTTTCATCGTTCGACAAGAACACATCAAAGAACATCACATCGATGAGATCATCAAAAGAGAAATTCCCAGCGCAATCATCATCGCCATTAGCACGACAACACCCGGTCAGGCAAATACCTGCCTCCTCGCCCAAGCCTACCTCGACCCCAACGAACCGCTGTTTATCGCTGCTTGCGACAACGGCTATGTTTACGACAAGAAGAACTACCAAGATCTGATCGCCGATCCCACCATCGATTGTATTGTCTGGACATTTACTCATATGGAAAAAATGCGCACATCACCTCATTCCTACGGCTGGGCGAAAGTGGCAGAAGACGGGAAGACAATTATCGACATGTCCGTCAAAGTTCCTGTTTCCAACGACCCTTACAATGACCATGCCGTCGTCGCTACGTTTTATTTTAAGAGAGCGCAGGATTTTATTGACGCTGTTCAATTGATGATCAAAGAAGGACACCGTATCAAAAATGAATTCTATGTCGATGCAGTCCCCATCTTTTTACACAAACTAAGCCGAAGATCAGTCATCTTCGACATCGATCAATTCATCTGCTGGGGAACACCAGCAGAATTAGAAGAATATGAATTTTGGGAACGCTTCTTCAAAGAAAAAAGACAAGTTGACCAACCGCCACAAGACCAAGAGAAATACCTATTTTGGCGAAAATATTTCACGGCTGTCACCGATGATCTGTAAAAATGAAAACAAGACCACAAGTTTTAGAACCACAAGCGACACAAGCACCAACATCAAAACCACAACTATCGATAATCGTCCCCTGCTACAATGAAAAAGAGAATATTCCTCTCATTCTTCAAAGATTTAAAGAAGTTATCGGCACCCTTGACGTAGAACTAATTCTGGTCAATAATGGTTCTACAGATAACTCACAACAGATCATTGACGAAGAATTAAAAAAGCCGGAATACGCATTTGCCAAGACGATACTTGTGCCGAAGAACATTGGGTACGGAAATGGTATCACCTTCGGCTTAAAACATGCACAAGGGGATCTTCTCGCCTACACGCATGCCGATCTGCAATGTGATCCCCAGGATGTCCTTCGCGCTTACGAAATCATCTCACAAGAAAAACAGCCAGAGAAATACCTGATAAAAGGTCGAAGAACAGAGAGAAAAATCATCCCTCAGCTTCTGACAACCGGTTTCCAGATCTCCGCAGCAATCTTATTCTGGAAGAATTTCCATGAGATCAATGCCCAACCAAAAGTATTTCATCGCCAATTTCTCAGCGCCCTGTCCTCTCCTCCTCTTGATTTCAACTTAGATTTCTACGTGCTCTACAAAGCAAAGAAAGAGAAGCTGAACATCGTCAGCATCCCTGTCCACTTCCCCGATCGCCGCTACGGGCAATCTAAATGGGCATTCAGCCATCTCTCCAAATTAAAAACCATCCACAAATTTTTAAAATATCAAGCCCTGCTCCGCTTCAGAGGAGAAGAATATACAGCCGTCAAGAATCGTCAGTGGATGCAGCAAGAAGTGGGTGATCTCAACAATGAAACAATATAAGATTGTCTTTGATCGGAAAGCATGCATCGGCGCATACTCTTGCGCTGCTGTCGCAGAAGACATCTGGAATTTTGATAACAAAGAGAATAAAGTGGATATCAAATTAGCTGGAATGAAAGGAGACAAAGAAAAACAAGAAGTGATCATTGACGAGAGTATGCTCCAAAAAGCATTGGATTCCGCGGAAGTCTGTCCCGTCCAAGTCATCAAGATCATCGATCTTGAAACCGGCGAAGAAGTTAAGAGATCTTAAAGCGTTATCTCTAATCAGAGATGTACTCACGCCAATAACGAACTGACTCTTTCAAATCATCCAAAATCCTGCTGTCAAACGGTTCCCGTTCTTTAAATGATAACTCTAAAAGTAATAACGCCTTAGTACACCCCGCCTGCTGTAACGTCTCAACAACTTTCTGTGGCTCAACTTTGCCTTTGGCATTATATTCAGGAAGAAATGTTGCCTGTCCTCCCGACTCCAAACTCTGCTTGAGATGGATCAACGGCGCATGAACCGCAAATTCACGCAGCCAAGCATAGGGATTTGTATCATCGGGATTAGAAGAAGAAACATCTCCATGTTCAACATCAAGACAAATCTTAATCGGAATCGCGCTACCCTCTAACATATTGTGAATTCTCTTTGCCTCTTTGATCGTCTCACCATACTCCCTTTTCACTGACATCGGCTCCCAAGTGAGATATTTCATCCCTTTCTGCTGAGCATAGACCGCGATTTCTTTCCAAGCATCGACAGTTTGCCGTAACACTTTCTGTTTCCTCTCAGGATTACGCAGGTCATGATGCGACATGACCCCAAAATGACTGGACATATTTGTAGCTCCGACCGCTACACCTAAATCAATAAATTTTTTGAACCAGTTCAGCCAATAACTACTCACTTTCGGATCAGGATGGGAAAAGTGATTGACCCGCGTAAACGCACCAGTCATGATACTGTCAATCTTAACATTATATTTCAGACAGAGAGCCTTGATTCTTTTCACGTGATCATTAATAATGTCATCACCTAACGCCGGATTGATCAGGTCAGCGGTGAGTTGAACGTACCGTAATCCTAAATCTTCACCGACAATCTTCATCCATTCTTCTGGCAGAGGAAAACGGTTTAACGCAAACCCAGTATTGATACCCAATCTCAAATTCATGGCTTCACCATCACTTTCAGGCCTTTCATCTCCTGCATCACCGCGAACGCTTCCTGCACCCGCTCCAATGAAAAACGATGTGTAATCACGCTCTTCACATTAATCTTTCCTGATGCAATAAAATCCATCGCTAACTGGTTATGTCGCGGAGTAGAACCATGCGAGCCCATCACAAAACATTCTTTGTAATGAATTAAGTTTGAATCAATCTGCGCTGGTCTCGTCCCTTTCGCCAACCCGCCGAAAAGATTTACTACTCCTCGTTTTGCCACAACGTGTAAAGCCTGCTCATGCGCTTCAACAGCCGGACACATCGTAAAGACTCTATCGATACCTTTTCCCGCAGTCAATTCTTTAATTATTTCAATCATATTCTCTTTAGCGCTATTGATATAAACATCTGCACCAAAATTTTTTGCTTCCTCCAAACGTTGCCCATTCATTTCTGCAAGATAAACTTTTGAAGCACCGAGAGCTTTGGCAACCAGGATACCTAAACAGCCGATCGGCCCGGCGCCGATGATCAAGACACTTTTCCCAGGCTGCATCTGTGCTAGCTCAAAACCATTAAGGATACACGCTGTCGGCTCCATCAACGCCGCCTCTTCGTAACCTACAAGTTCGGGAATTTTAATAATAGGACCATACTTTACCATCATTGGTTCGAGCAGACAATATTCGGCAAAGGCACCAGCAAATTGATAGCCGACCGCATAATTCGCATCACAGCAATTGCCTCTTCCATTTGTACAATGCGCACATTCCCCACACGGCACATCCGCACCCAGCGCAACACGATCACCAATGTTCCATTTTTTCACATCATCACCAACAGCTACAATCTCGCCAGATGCTTCGTGGCCAATAATTGCCGGATACGTCACACGCGCATTGCCCGACCCAAGGATGCGCATATCCGAACCACAGATAGCACAGGCATGGATTCTTAGAAGAATCGTACTCGGTTTAACGGAAGGTTTTTCTACCGTATCCAGACGTAAATCATGTAAGCCGTGAAGGACTGCAGCTTTCATGTTAAATCGCTCTCCGTTGCATTAACCACAAAAATCCCTTTGCAATAATGATCATATTTCCGTTCGTAGAGGTTATCAAACACATCTTTAATCTCTGAAAGAGGAAAGCGATGGGTAATCACGGGCATCGCTGAAATAGTCCCATCGCTAAGAGAATGTAAAACCTCCTGCCATTCGTTCTCTCCCGGAACAATTAAAGAATTCCAACTTCCAATCAGAGTAATCTCATTCCTCAAGAGCAATTGAAATGTTTTTTCAGAGAATGAAGTCTCCTTCTGGGGATTTCCCAGCAATGAAATAACTCCCCCCTTCTTGACAGTAGTTATTGCCTGATCCTGAAACAAATTCGACCCACTGCATTCTAAGACAACATCAAAGGGGTAATCACTCTTTATGGAATGCAGTTTCTGGAGATAATCGCCTTCGTTTGAATTTAAAACAAAATCCGCTCCAAGACGCAAAGCAATATCAAGCTTGTGGGCATTACGGTCGATGCCAACAATTTTAACCGCACCATTTTTCTTTGCCCATTGAATTGCAAACAAGCCAATCGGTCCAAGACCAAAAATGATAACTCTGCCCCCCCTCTTAACTCCAGCTCGTTTTACCCCACGTAATGCGACGGACAACGGTTCGACGAGGGCCGCCTCTTCTAAAGAGACGTTCTCAGGGACTCTAATGACATTCCGTGCTGGGCAGACCACATATTCGGCAAACCCCCCATCACAACGCGACCCGAGATAATTATAGTTGCCGCAGAGATTTTCGTTACCATTTAGACAGTAAGAGCAGGAGCCACAAGAAACAAGAGGATACACTGTCACCCGATCCCCTGGTTTAAAGCCATCGACTTGGGAACCTACTTGTGAGATTATACCAGAAAATTCATGGCCGGGAACAGTCGGAAAAGAATACGTTCCTTTAACTTTAACACGGGGGATATCCGAGCCGCAAATAGCAGCATATTTTACATTCACAAGAATCCAATCATCTTTGAGGGGGGGTATTTCCCGCTCTTCGTAGCTAATATTATCAATGGCTTTCAAAACACCCGCAAACATAAAATATCCTATTAAAAGCACTATATAATGCTTATGGATTATTATTCATATTACTATTCAGAAAAAGAGTAAGGAGACCAAATCGGGATGTTTTTTAACAATTTTTATAACCCCCACGCAAGATTCAGGGGAATTGTGGAAAAAAGTGACGAGAACGAAATGATAATTGCAAACGAAGATCAAAAGAAAGATCTGCAGAACATAGCAAAAGGAGCTGGATTCCTTTTTGCCGGCACTTTGATGGTCTATGTTTTAAAATTCTTCTATCGGTTACTTGTATCTCGTTATCTCGGGCCCAGTGATTACGGCCTTCTTTCATTAGGAGAAGCAATCGCTAATGTTGCGATCATCTTCACAACTCTTGGATTAAGTTTTGGCATCATCAAACTTATCCCCCATTATCTCAGTAGAGACGATCCTGCACGAGTACGCGGGATGATTTTGGCTATTCTCAAGATTAGTGGACTGATGAGCATCTTCGTCGCCATCGTAACCATCCTCTTCTCACAATATATTGCCATCGGCATCTTTCATAAGCCATTATTTGTACCGATCATAATCATCACCGCCATCACCATCCCCTTCTTTACGGTCACCAATTCCATCTCAAATATTTTCCTCGCTTTTCAGAGAGTGAATTACCAGAATCTAATCAACGTTGCTGGACGAGGATTTATTCTCCTATTACTGACGGTAGTTGCGATTGCGTACGATGGAAAACTATTTTGGATAGCAGTTGCGTATCTTTTCTCTCACATCAGCTCATTGATCATAGGGCTCTACTTCCTTATCCGTAAAAAAATATTTATGATCAGCTCAGAAATTAAGCCCAAGTACGAATACTATCAATTGATCAGTTTCTCTTTCCCCATCTTCCTGTCCGGCATCTTTGTACAGATCATGGGCTGGGTTGATACACTCTTTTTAAGTGCTTTAAAAGAAGCATCAGAGGTTGGGATCTACAACGCCGCCCTGCCGTTAGTCAGTACCCTCTCTATTTTTGTCTCTGTGGTTGGAAACATCTTCCTCCCCACCGCTTCAAGCCTGTATGCTAAAAACAAAACAGAAAAAGTTGCTGGCCTTTACGCCACCGTTTCCCGATGGACTTTCCTCTCCGGCCTGCCCATCATGTTATTCATGATTTTCTTTTCAAAACAGATTCTCACTATTTTGTTTGGTGCTGAATATCGGACAGGACATATTGCTCTCCAGATCTTGATCGGAGCGTACTTCTTAAGATTAAGCTTCGGGCCATCATCCCAAGCGTTGATGATGTTTAACGAGACAAAAAAAATATTTTATATCAATAGCTTCGCTGCCGTGGTAAATGTCATCCTCAATTATCTCCTCATCCCGCCTTATTCTATGATGGGGGCTGCCATCGCAACGACAGGGTCGATCATCATCCAAGAAGGGTTGATCTTCTGGATTGCGAAAAAGAAATTGGGCTTTGTCTTCTCCCTGAAAATGTATGCCCGCTACCTCCTCAGCGGCCTCATAGGAATAAGCATTATCTACTGGATGTCAACTCACATGTCCACCAATGCTTTGACAATCAGTGTGTTAGCTCTAACATACTCCACAATGTATTTTATAATGCTGATCATGCTGGGGGGATTCAGAGAAGAAGATTTGGTAATTATTCAGGCAATAGAAAAAAAGTTTCACATAAATTTAAATATCTTAACGATGCTTATTAAGAGATTTCTATGAAAATAACTCAGCGTCTTGGACTAAACAGAATCAATGTGAAGAAAGAGAATATTGAAACTGTAAACCAAGAAAGATTCAAAACTCAGGAGAAGAGAAACCACCACCCTGACCAATCTGAGAAGAGCAAATCTTATTTTGAACAGGATTTATTCCCCCTTTTAAAAACAGAAGAATTTATTTTCCGGGAATACTTAAGAAACAAAGAAGCAAAAATTCTTGTTGCGGGATGTGGTACGGGAAGAATTCCTTTCCACCTCCTGCGGATGGGATTCACAAAAATAGTTGCTTTTGATATCATCCCAGAAGTCATTCAGATCGCCAAGAAAATAGAACCATCGCTTGATTTCCGCGTCCTTGATGCTACTAATCTAAACGAATTCAATGCTGAATCGTTTGATCTTGTCATCTTTCCGTACAACGGAATCGACTATATCCATCCGATAGAAAAAAGAAAAAAAGCCTTGCGCGAGATCCATCGCATTTTGAATGTGGGGGGACAATTTATCTTCAGTTCCCATAATAGCAGGCTAATCAGCTATAAAAAAATACCAGTACTTCTACGAACTCTTCTCAGCGGCTTGCTTTTCACAGGATATTATGTTAATTATGGGGAACACGGCTTCATTATCACAAAATACAGCTCGATAGGACGAATTAAGAAAGAACTTGCTGGATGCGGATTTAAAGATATCCATGTTAAAGGCGATTTTTCTTCAACAGTCAGAAATTACGTCTCTTGTAAGTATTGTCATTACATCGCAAAAAAGGAACCATAAGAAAAAGAGAGAAAAGAAAGAGCAAATGAAAAACACGACTGGAAAATTATTGATCTATTGGGACTATGAGCTTCAGCAAGGAGCTGATGTTTCTACCCAGAAGTACAAAGATGGAGTAGAAGACTATCATCAAACAGAATTTATCTTAAACTATCTTCAAGATAAGCCGATCCCCACCTGTTTCGCCGTGGTTGGAATTACAGCGGAGAGGGGAGGACTTCCGTATCATGCGCCCCAACAATTGAAGAAAATGGCCAAACTGGGGCATGAAGTGGGGAGTCACACCTATTCTCACAAAAGAATCACCCAACTAAACTTTCCGGAATTAGTCGCAGAATTACAGAAAAGCAAACAAGCCATTGAGAAAGCAAGTGGACAGAAGTGTACTGCTTTTGTTCCCCCCTGGGATAAACCACAATTCTTCTTCAATCTGGCTATCGATTTTAAACCCGGAACTATCTTTCCAAAGAACAGTATTCTCAACAAAGAAAAAATACTTCACGCACTCCGACAGACGGGTTATAAAACATATCGCACCTGCCCTCTAACCTCCCGCTTCGCCCTTTTTCATCTCTCCAAGCCAAAATACTCCAAAGGGATTATAGAAATACCTTGCCGTCTGAGCAACGGGTTTTCCACAGAAGCAAAGAAATTAGTGAAGAAAGCCATCTCCCAACGCGGCATCGCCGTCATTTATGCTCACCCCCGTGGACTTGCTCATCCAGGGCCACAACATAAACACAAATTTATCGAATTCATTGATTTCGTCGAGAAACAGATCGAAAGAAAAAAGCTTGAAGTTGTTCTCCCACACGATTTGCAAAGAGAATCACTTCTCAAAAAAGATTTTCCACAGCAACCAAGAAGAATAGGGAGAGAATGATGAACCAAGAACAGAGATTGATTACAAAACGAGAAGAGTGGGAAGAGTTACTTGCCATCTTCGAAGTTAAAGAGAATCTTTTCTTAGATTTTCAAGTGAGTGATGGTCTTCGTAACTGTGATGTAGAGGTGTTTCGCTATGTGTACTATCCAGAAAATGATGCAGAAGAGAAGCCAACTGCAATCATCCAATGGAACATTGAGATCATCAAAGTACACAAAATTCTAGGAATTGCAAGGATTGCCTGCGGCTCACGTGAGGGGAATGGTTTTTTTCATAAAGAATTAAGTATACCAGAACAGCAAATTTATTTGCAAAAATCTCTCAGGGAAACAATCAAACGATCAAAAAGAGGAATATCTTTACTTCTCTTGCCAGTATACATCTCAATAGTCTCTGACTGCAAACGAGATATTCTTCCGCATAGCCTCGTCGAAGAAATTTTTTCTGTAGAACTAGACCTCTCACCATCGGTATTAGAATTAGAATCAAATTTTGACAAAAAGCGTCGGAATGGGATTCGAAAAGCACAAAAAAACGGTATTAGTACGAATATTGATAGAACTAAAGAAGGACTCTCTTTCTTTTACGATCTCAAGAAATCACAATATTGGTCTGGTGATGAGAAGACTATTTGGACAAATAGGACAAAAGAAGCGTTTGGGGCTTACCATCAACGTGCAACAACAGTTGGTAAACATCTACTCTTCATTTCAAAGTACCAAAGAAATAACGTAGCATTTGCCAGTGTCTATTCTATCGACAGAAAATTGTTCTACAAAGAGGGTGGTCTAGATAAATCATTTCAGGAATTTCGCCCTCTCGACAGGTTATTGATGGATGTAATCATATGGGGAAAAGAACATGGGTATACCTCTCTTGATTTTTGCGGAGCGAATTTTGATGAGGATAATAACCCCGATGCGAGAACAAAATTTAAGTTGCAGTTTGGCGCCATCCCTAAGCGATATTATCATTACCAGAAAATAACTCTTCCTTTCGCTGGAAAGAGAACGCCGTTACTCTTTACCCGTCTCTTGACAAAGTAAAGAGACGATTTTTCCCGCAAGATACACCAAACGTTTCTCGGGGAGCAAAACTTTCCTAATTGGCTTCATCTTAACGAATTCTTCTTTCGTCAGATGATCATAATGAATTTGCTTCTTGCCGAAAGTGCTATCGACAATAGAAGGTTGTCCCAGATCGCCGCGAAAAGGGAATAGTTTGAGATGGAGATGCTCTTTTTTCTCTTGCCAGGTTGTGCATTTGCCATAGGCCGCAACGGCCGCGCCCGTTTCACGTGTCGGTGAGACTGCTTTAAATTCTGGCTGTTCTTCGGCCATAATCATCGTCATTGCCGCATTCAGCTTGCCAAAAGCAAGACCATAATTCTTTGCAAGTTTAGGATTCCCTGCCAGTTGAGCAAAATGAGAAAAATGTCCGAAGGTCATCAGTTGTACTGTAAAATCTCGCTGAGGATCCCCCCCCGTCTGGGGGGATAATGTTGCAAACCAGCCATTGTCAATGGAATCGCCGATGCGAAAGATGACAACCGCATTATATTTTGTCCGCGTTCCGATGGGCAACATTGCTTCTTGGCACCAAACGCAATTTTCTTGGAGAGAACTGTCTTCGGCTAAGAGAATTTTTAATTGCTGTACCGTATTATGCATAAATCATCTAACATCAAAAATGCCGTAACATTTATAAAAGATGTGAAAGCAAAATGTTCTTATGACACTTAATGACTTGTTAGGACAAGCAACTACAACCAGTAGCGACTGTGTCTTTTGTGATTTCTCCACAGCCGATGTCGGAGAGAAAGATAGCCGCGGCGCAGTGAAAGTATTTCAAACTGGTTCTGGTTTAGGGCAGGATTGGTATGGTATCCTCCAAACAAGTGTGATCTCCGATCCAAAGAGTGGTTTTCAACTGCTACTTGTCCCTTTAGGTCATATTCAATCCTTTGCTGAAATCGCTAAGGACATACGATTAGCAGAAAATTATGGAATTGCAACGGCACGATTGAGCTTAGCGATGCAAAGAATCCGAGAAGAAGAATATGCCGGTACAGACACATTTACGCCCGGTCAAATCATCTATGGAAAATGTCATACTCCCCAGAACTCACAATCTCATCTTCATTTAAAACTGGATGAATTTAGTGGGGGTTTAGCACAAGCATTTCCTACAGACCGGGGATGGATCGGAAAGCCCACCCATTACATCAACGAACCGATATTTGGGATATCAATGCAAGTAAGCGATACATACGTCAGAGCACGACCAGTCACAACCGCAAAATTAGAGTTGGAACGCATCACCGCTCTAGCTGATCGGTTGATTAACTATGCTAAAAGATCAATTTAATATATTCCTTCTCCCTTCTCTCATCAAGATAAGCATCGAAATATCCAACAACAACACGGTAATAAAACTCTCCGTTCTCCTGATTAACTTTTTCCAACATCCCCGATGCTTCCATTTTTTCACCAGGAAAAGCGAGCATACAATAATCCCGGGAATAGAAAACAATCTTGGTGACTGGAACTTTTTCTTTTCCTTCACGCACTAGGGCATTACTGATCTGGTAACAGCCTGGCCTGACTACCGAACTAAAATTATCAACTACCGTCCCTTCCACAACGGCAGGGCCCAGAGAGGTGTATTTCTCCTCTCCCCATTTGAACCAGACTTCCTCTTCTTTTTCCGCTGCAAAGATCACAAACAGACTACCCTCAAAATAACCTTCCGTTTTTCGCCTCTTCATTGAATGCAAGAATTCTTTCTCACCAGAGATTGAGAAGCGATTGCGCTTCTTATGAAACACAAGCCACTCTTCATCTGTCTTCCAATGTAACAACGGATGGGTTGCACGTTCGAGATAAGACATCAATTTCCAGAAGTTCTCTTTACCATACACCACAATATTAATATCTGAAATCGCAGGGTTATAATGACCCATCAAAGTAGAATACGTTATCCCGAAATCTTTGATCCTCAGACCGCTTTGGAGGAGAAATTGAGAGAAAGAAAATACCCTCAAGAGATACTGGTCCAAAGACGCTGGTGGCATAGACATGAGTTCTTTAAAGCCCCTACGCGGGAAATAAATTCGTTCAATCTTGTCGATCGGAATCGAAAAGAAAAGACGGTTCTGATCGTGAACAGGACTAGTATACACATAATTAGGATACGCTTCGCGAAAACGAGTGATATAGGCTCTCAATTCCTCTTTATCTGCCCACATATTCAGCCGATTCATCTTTCGTCCCATGATGAAACGATACGCAAGAGCACTGCTCTCTACAGCTGTGGTAGGAATATATTTTGGCTTAACTAAAATAGAAGAAGAAGGATGTTCATTACCATAGACTTGGCATTGCAGACCGTCTTTAGTGGTGATAATTGACGACTCATAAAAATGCATTTCTTCAAACCTCCGGTTACAACATTCAATCGAGCAATGCTTTAAGGTATTCTTTTTCTCCTTGTTCATTGGTATACGTATTCATATAACCAATAACTAATTGATGAAACTCACGTCCTTTTGGTGTCGTCACTTTTTCCAGCAAGCCGCAGGCTTCTACTCTCTCCCCCTCTTTTGCTTGTAAAGCAAAAGGCCGCGACCAAAATACAATGCGTTCTATCGGGACCTCCTGATAACCGTCCATAATTCTAGAGTTGGTAATTCCATAATAGCCCGGTCTGAGGTGAGAATAATTATAATCTCTCACGACACCCTGCACAGTGACTGTAGCCAAAGGCTCGTGCTTATCTTCCCAACCATACCAACCGGCAGTTCCCATCTCAACAACAAAGATTGAGAAGACATTCCCATCAAAAAAGCCGTCATCACGCTTTCGCACCATGTTATGAACGTATTCTTCTTCCGTAAACACTTTTGATACGACTCGATCTTTATAATAGCGAGCCCAATCCTCTCTCGACTTCCATTTTAAGAGAGGGTGCTGTACCATTTCCATATGTCTCAAGACCCGCCAGCCATTTTCGACACCAAAGATCAGAATATCGATGTCTGACTTTCCTGGAGTATAATTCCCCAACAACGTAGAATGGCTTATTCCCAGATCACTGACAGAAACCCCACTCTGTAAAATAAGATTAATGATCCCTCGTGTCGCTTTTAGGTAGGGATCTAAGTCTGCATCCGGAACTTTCATTAATTGCCGTAAACCAGCGCGCGGGTCATGAGTTGTTGCAATATCTGATTCAGGCACGGCAAAGAACCATTGCTGGTGATGGGGGCAAGAATAGATTAATTGAGGAAAATTCCGTTCTACGATTGCCAGATTTTCTTTAACACTGTCTTTATCATTAAAGAGATTGAAACGAAATACACTTTTCTGAAAGAGAAAGCGTTTTTTTAGTTTCCTAAACGAATCTCCTCCCTGGAGTAAATCCTCAGGGATATATTTTGGTTTGATAATGACCCGTCCAGATGGGTGGTGAGTAGCGTAGACTTTACATTGAATGCCTTCTTTAGTAGTAATTAACGATGATTCGGGATGGCGGGGGTAATGAACATCAATCGCTTTCCTCGGTTGAACAATCTCCATCTGTGCAGAAAGGTTATAGTTACTTTCCAATTCTTTCACTCTCTCATTAAAAATTGTGAGACACGATTGATGATAATCTGTTCTACCAGCAGTAAGATTATCGACAAAACTGCGGACTTTCAGTAACTTTCCCTGAAGACGTATTTTTCTCTCTTGTTCCGGAAGTCCTAGCACATATTCCAGATCCATCAAATCAGAAAATCGATCAAGAATCTCTGTGTTTACCACTTCACGCGGCGCGCCAATCAGGCGGGAGATATGTTCCCGATAGCGGGGGGGGAGGAGGGTGGGATGTGGATCACGGGAAATGGTCTTATCCTCCGTCAAGAGAGAAAGATTTTGGATAACCGTCGGATAACGCTGCAGAAAATGCTGTTGTGATAAACTCTGAACATCAATCGAAGTATCTTCAATAACATCGTGTAACGCGGCAGTCAGGAGAGCTGAAACTTCCCTTTCACCGCAGGTGTAAAGCAATCTGACAAGATAGATCGAGTGAAAAACTAAAGGAGTGATACCATCATTCCTTTTCTGATTGCCAAATGCCGTTACGAGAAAATGAAAAACGTCTTTAAAGAAATCTTGCTGTTCACCAAAAGAATGCGCAACCTCATCCGCAGCTCGACTAACATCTTTCTGAAACAGTTCTTTAACCCGAACATAATCTGTACGTACCTCTTTTAAGATAGAATCTGATCCTAAAGCAATACGTGATTTTTCATCTAAGACCCGTGGAGGGATACTCGAAATCTCCTCTTCTCCAAAGCAATTGATCGGCTCAACAACAATATCTTCAGGAACGGCAACATTCAAAGCAGTTAATATTGTTGGTGCGACCTGACGAATATCCACATCATTCATTAGTCCTCGTTTCTTAATTTCGGGTCCGTTAATGATAAAGAGGCCTTGCCGCGAATGCCCGGCGCTGTCCGCACCAATGGCTGTATGCCAGGAGTACAGACCTTCCTGCCCCAGATCAGGATTAGATGCCCAGCGTAGATCATCAAAATAGATCGTCAGATCGGGACATTCAGGATGAGAGGCATTCTGATAAATATCCTCGGCAGAGTAGACTTTGGTGTTAAGAGGATTGCCCTTATCATCGGGTATCTTTCGTATCTTCTCTGCAATTTCATCACGGATGTTTCTCCATTTATCTCCTGCTTTCTCTTTATTGATCTGGATTCTCCCGTTATATGCCCCGCCTCCCCACGCTAAACTTCGTTCGCGATCAACAAGTTCCATCTTAAAACGCGTGCTCTTGCTAAGATCAACACTTTCTTTCAAGACGAGGTAGCCTTCTTTAATGAGCCAGTTGTTAATGTTGATCTTGCCTTCCTGTTTGATCATCCCATGATCTGATGCAACGATAACGGTGGTATCCTGCGGTAGAAGCTGTAGTACTTCCCCCAGTTTCTGATCAATATAAATGTAAAAATCTCTAATTGCATTTGCATGAGGAGAATTCACGATAAACCGACGATGGCCTTCATCAAAATGGCGCCAGAGCATATGCTGCAGCCGGTCTGTTCCTAACATCACGGCCATACAGAAATTCCATTGTTTATGGGTGATCAAGTCTTTGAGGAGCGAGACCTGCATATCAGTCATCTCCATTGCTTTTTTGACAAGCTCTGCCGGATCAAGACTCTTATGGCCGCCGAGACCAACGGCAACATCAAAGAACCCCTCGGGATTGCCTAGTGCTTTGATCTTCTCTTTCAAATGTTCTGGATACGCACAGTTGCTTTCAATTCCTGGGGTCATGAAATCAGTGACGATACAGCCGGGAAATGTCGTGACGGGATAGGAAAGGGGCACATAGAGGGCGATGCTCTTCTGATGTTCTTCTCCAATGATGTCCCAGATCAATCTTGCGTTATTGTTTTTGGAACTTACCAAACGGTAATCGCCTTGTTCGTCTTTGTAAGTATAATTAAATACCCCGATCTCGCTGGGATCTTTTCCCGAGATCATCGCATTCCAAGCAACAATCGTTGAAGGGGGGATGGTACTGTTCATCCGGGCATATGTCCCATTCTGCATCAGTTTCTTGATATTTGGCAGGAGATCATTCCAGCGTTCGAATACTAATTCGGGAACGCCGCCATCAATTCCAAATAAGAAGACTTTTCCCATTATTGATTTACACCCATAGTATCTGTATGGTAGATAATGCCTTTTAAAGATTGTGAAATGAGAACAAACAAGATGGCAACTCCAGCGGAGAGTATATTATACCAAAAATCCATAGATTTCGAACAAAAATCTTTGGATTCTGGTATATACCAAAAAAATTAGGTTCGAAACCTAATTATTTTTTGGGATACGACAGATCATTAACCCAAATAACCTAATTCTTCCAGACGTTTCTTAACATCTTCCTCGTCAGCCTCGCTATAGGCTCGGGAGGATTTTGTGTTAATATTTATAGAGGAAGAACTATTCCCAGCTCTTTCAAAAGCGAGTCTTTCCAGATACTCATTTAAAATTCGTTCGACACATTGATCAACCGTAAGTCCCGCCGCCTGCGCAACGGCTCCCACCTTCTGTCGGACTTCATCTGAAAGTAGAATTACCCGTTCAGAAGAGTGAATTACCTGACAGAGAAGGAAAAGCTGGCGAACTAGCTCATCAGAAGATAATTTCCTCTCTACAGCCATCGTCTTTAACTGTTCAACAAATGCATGTTCATCCATATTTCGTTCACCTACCCCAAATAACCTAAATCTTCCAGACGCTGGATCACTTCCTGTTCACCTTTCTTTTCATCAAAATCACTCTTTTCCACTTGTTTTTCCGTCTGGTTTTTCTCCTCAAAAAAGCGTAAGATTATCTCATGAATGTCCATCAAAGAGTACTCCTCTTTTCCCAACGATTTCTGAGAAGAGATCAAGATTCCGTCGCTGTGATGGTCACCCGATTTAATCTTCCCTTCAGTTACTTTGTTAAAGAGTTGTGGGCAACGTACTGCGGTAATTGGCCAATGATGAAATGACCGATCAAACACCACTAGATCTGGAGCATCTTCAATGAAAGGCCCGTGAAAAAGCTCCTCTTTCTTTCTGATCACGAGTTCCCCACCCGGGATCTTAATTTTCCGAAGAGACTCAATGACCTCTTCCCTGACATGATGATACTCCTCTTTTGTAACAGAACCTTGTTCTTCGCTATCATCATTAATGTAAATGAACCCTTGATCAATCGCCGAGAACGCTTTTGTTTTCTTAAAATCAATCATTCCTTGACGAATCGCAGTATACCAACTTATTCCGTTGGCATCAGGGATAAGATCGCCAAGACCACTGCCTCTAAACCGAGAATAAACCAGTTTTTTGAGATGAAGAGTAGATAGAATTTTCTCCACTGACGTCTTATTGATTCCAAAGAAAGATAAGACTTTCTGTGGGCCTTTGCTGCGACCATGAACTGCTAAAAAACCTTGATCTTCCAACCACTTGTTTAACGCAAACGTACCGTGTAGGCTGGTAAACCCATGATCGCTGACAATCATTACTTCTACATCTTCCCCGACGACTTTCAAGAAGCTACCAATCAACGAATCGAGATAGGCAAAATAATCATAAATCTTCTCCTCATATTTGTTACTAGAATAAAGAGGACTGGAATGATCAATATACTTTATCATGTTGTGAAGAAGAGAATCAGTGTTCGTCTCCACCAACATGAACAGGTCTGGTTTTTGCTTAAGATATAACTTTGTCGCAATCGAAAAGCGCAACTCCGAAAGATGAAAGATCCGCCTAAGAAAATCATCATCATTATTCCAACTCACACTGAACGCAAAATCTTTTAATTCTAATTCTATCTCTTTCTTAAGCTCGGCTGGATAAAGAAAATCGGATGCGCCCGTGGGGGTAAATAACCCTGACATCATGAAACCATTCAACGGTTTAACGGGATACGTCCCGGGGATATTCATGATCCCACACTTCACATCAAGACCCTCCCAAAAAGGAACAAAATTATGAACCGGGCGGATAGTTTTATCATATCCTTTCTTAGAGAAAAGAGTGAAACAACCCAATTCCCCCGGATTCTTCCCCGAAACTAAACTCAACCACGCAGGAATACTGACCGGAGGAGTCACGCTCTTTAACGTAGCGAAAAGACCATGATCGATGACTTTTTTGATCGTTGGGATCTTTTCTTGCGCCAGTAATTCTTTAATCAGCCAGGGACTTACCCCATCTAGACCAATAATAACAAGTTTAGGCATTATCTTAACCAAAAAACGACTTCTTATAAAGGTTGTTAAAATAGATTCATTTTAGATCACAGAACATTTTATCACAGAAAAATATGTACATTGTTTCAGAAGATATTTAAAAAGAGGTCATTATTCTGCAGGGATGGCTTTAGGCACAAAACAAAGCAAGAATGAGACTCTCCAAAAGAAGAAAATAATCTATATCGGCGGTGATTCTGGAGGGAATGAACTTATGTTCAGAATCTCCCAAGAAGTCGAACAAAGACACAATACTACTTCTTTCTATATCTCCACGTCAAAGATTGGTTCAGCTAACTTTAAAGAACTAGGGGTCAAAAAAGAACAGCTCTATGAGATTGACCACCTTAATTTTAAGCTAACCAAAAACCCTGACAAGAACTATCTACATCATGCCGAAGTGAAATACGACTTTCGGATTTGGGATATCTGGCAAGTTGCCGCCAAAAGAAAGAAGAGCCGCCTAAAGTTAAGCGAGGATAGCATTCTTTCACTGATGGAAAGTATTTGTAAAAAAGCGGAATGGATCGCGCAACACGTTAAACCAGACTATGCTATCCTTTGCTGTGTTGCTGGCTTCCACTTAGTAATGATGATCAGGATTTTTGAAAAGTACGGAATTGAAGTCCTCGACTTCTCCAACCCACGATTACCAGAACGATTTTGTTTTGCGAATGAGCTCGCGAGCAATTTTCCTCTTCTCAATAGGATATATAGTGAAAGAAAACAGAAAGGTCTTACCCCTTCCGAGATTAAAGAAAGCAAAGAGATCATTCAAAGATTCAAAGAAGAACATTTTAAGCCATCCGACTCCACAAGAGTGAAAGAATCGTGGCCACAAGTTGTACGAAAATATCAACGCTATCTCAAGATTATCTACCAAAGAAAAAAGATCCCAAACTTTGTCAATAACCTATATTATCCTATAAAAGAAAAAGTGATGCGCAGGTTTATGTCTAGATTTGAGAAGCCGGTTACAGGTGAAAAATATGTTCTCTTTTTTTTGCATGTGCAACCAGAAGCTTCAACGTCCATTATGGGAAAGTGGTATGAGAACCAGCTGAATCTTATTGAAAATATTGTCCGCAGCTTGCCATGCGATTATAAGCTCTATGTTAAAGAACATGTCTGGAACTTCTCTACAAGGCCTCGTGATTATCATCATGAGATCAAAAAATTTCCCAGCGTAAGACTGATCACTCCATTTTCTTCGTCATATGATCTTATCGCCAATAGTTCAGCGATCGTCACAATTACCGGAACCGTCGGCTGGGAAGGGATACTACTCCAGAAACCAGTGATAACTTTCGGAAACGTCTTTTATAATGTCTTTGATCAAGTACAAAAAGTAGAAAAGATTGAAGAATTACCTGCGATCATAAAAAGAAGAATTGACACCGTTGTTGATCTTGACCAAACATTGACGTTTGTCAGTTCTGTTCTTGCTTCTTCGTTTCCCGGCTTGGGGATGATCCCTGCCGACTGCCAGAATAGATCGCTTGAGCCAAAAAATATCAAGCTCCTTGTCGACGGCCTTGAAAAACACGTAGCATATCTTCGGCTTTAGATGTATTTAGATTTAATAGGAAGCAATAGTCATAGAACCATTTATTAGAAATACAAAAAACATGACATCAATTATCTATTGTAAGAAGTGTGTACAGCCAAATACGCGGCCAAATATCAAATTCGATGACGAAGGTATTTGCCCGGCATGCCAATACGTAGAGAAAATCCCAAATATTGATTGGAAAGCAAGAAAAGAAGAACTAAAAGAGATCATTAAAACGTGTAAGAGAGAAAATGTTTCCGGATACGATTGTATCATCGGAGTCAGCGGTGGAAAAGATAGTACACGCCAAGTGATGTATGTAAAAGAATTAGGTCTTAAACCGCTACTCGTTTCCTGTACCTACCCACCTGAACAGCAATCAGAGAGAGGAGCGCATAATCTCGGCAACATGATCTCCCTTGGATTTGATACGATCACGATCAGCCCTGCTCCTGAGACCTGGAAAAAGATGATGAAACAGGGTTTCTTCAAGTACGGAAACATCTTCAAATCAACAGAAATGCCCTTGTTTGCGAGTGTCCCGAAAGTTGCCATTGCCTATCATATTCCTCTCATCCTGTGGGGAGAGAATCCAGCAACACAAATCGGAGAACTGGGAGCCGGATCTCTAGATTGGAATGGAAATAACCTTAAGCGGGCCAATACCATTGCCAGCGGACCCAGTGTCCTTTTTCAGGAGACTATTTCAAAAAAAGATACTTTGTGGTATCATTATCCTGAAGACTGGGAGATGGAAGCCGCAAACTTGCAGATTGTCTACCTCGGATATTTTATGGGTGATTGGAGCAAGACAAATAATGCGAATTTTTCCATTGCGCACGGGATCGAGATACGCGATGATACTTCAGAGGAAATGGGAGCGTTGCATCCTTTCGAATCTCTAGACGAAGATTTTGTTTTTGTCAACCAGATGATGAAATATCTTAAATTTGGATTTGGAAAAGTCACAGATGAGGTCTGTGAACTTATTCGCGCCGATAAAATGACCCGAGAAGAAGGAATCGAACTAGTTAGAAAATATGAGGGGAAATGTGCTCGAAAATATATCATTCAATTTTGTAAATACCTGGAGATCACGGAAGAGCAGTTCTGGAAAGTTGCCGAATCTTTTCGAAATCGCGAGATCTGGCACCAAGATGGAAAAAGAAACTGGAAACTGAAAAATCAAATATTGTAAGAAAAATGGAAGAAGAACAAAACAAAAACAGCACAAAAGATACCAAGAAGCACGATATTTTAGTGATAGATTATCATGTGGGGAACCATCGTTCAGTCCTTAATGCCCTTTCTCTTCTGGGATATCACTACAAAGTTTCCAGCGAGAAAGAGGAGATCGCAAAAGCACCAGCATACATTCTGCCCGGGGTTGGAGCGTTTAGTGAGGCAATGACTAATCTTCAGAATCTGGGAATTATTGATACACTCAAAGAGCAAATTCTTAACCATAAAAAGCCTATACTGGGAATCTGTTTGGGGATGCAAGTATTGGCAGAAAGTTCAACAGAAAATGGTTTCCATAAAGGTCTCGGCATCATCAAAGGGAGTGTGATGAGGATCGATTCTCACAAAGATATTAAAATACCCCACGTAGGATGGAATAATCTATCCATCCATCAAAAAGACCCGCTATTCACAAGAACAGATGAGGAAGCACACTTTTATTTTGATCACAGTTATCATATTGCCTGTGATCATTCCATTATTTCCGCGACGTGTACCCATGGAAGCGAGATCACCGCAGCAATCCAATCAGACAACATATTTGGAGTGCAATTCCACCCAGAAAAAAGCCAAAAAAATGGATTGCTCTTACTGAGAGGCTTTTTTAATTACATCAAACAGAGGGAAAGTAAAAATGCTTAAACATCGATTGGTTGCCTGCCTCACGCTTAAAGAAAGAATAATTGTGCAGAGTATTGGCTTCGAAAAATACCTGCCTATCGGAAGACCAGAGATTACTATAGAATTTCTCAACAATTGGGGCATTGATGAGATTGTGGTACTAGACATAGATGCCACTCGAGAAAGCAGGCTTGTGGATATCGAACTCGTACAGAGAATTTCAAAGAAGTGTTTTGTCCCATTAACGGTTGGAGGAGGAATAACCACTGTTGAAGAAATGAAAGAGCTTATTCGCCAAGGTGCAGACAAGATTTGTATCAATACCTCGGCAATCCAAAATCCTCCATTGATCAGAGAAGCATCACACGTATTAGGAAGTCAGTGTGTTGTCGTTTCTCTCGATGTCAAAAAGAATGGCCGTGGGGAATACGAAATATTTACTCACTCCGGAAAGAAAGCAACAGGGATAAATCCTCGAGATTTCGCCCAGAAAGCCGAAGCACTTGGGGCCGGAGAGATATTTATCACTTCCATCACTCGAGATGGTTCGAAACAAGGATACGATCTTGAACTGATCAAAGAGATCTCTCGTGCGGTCTCCATTCCCGTTGTAGCCTGCGGGGGTGTAGGAAACCCATCTCATTTTGTCGAAGCAATCAGAGAAAGTACGGTCAGTGCCGTGGCCGCAGGAAATTATTTTCATTTTACGGAACACAGCCCGATGATTACAAAAGCATTTATCAGCAAATGCCCAGATGCAAAAATAAGATTTGACACTTATGCAGACTACCGCCACTTTTCGTTTATGAATGAGAAAATGACCCATCGGATCGATAAGAAAGAAGACCAATATTTGAAAGATACCCGGTTCAAATATCATCCAAAGGAGGTCATATGAGATATTGTCAGCGGTGTCTTTATCCCAAAAACCACCCTTTGGGCATCATCTTCGATGACAAAGGAGTCTGCAGTGGATGTAGAATTCATGAAGAGAAGGACGTTCTCGATTGGAAAGAACGAGAAGAGAAACTAAAGATTCTTCTAGAAAGATATAAAGATAAATCCGGAGAGAACTATGACTGTATCATTCCTGTCAGTGGAGCAAGAGATTCTTATTATATTGTCCATCTTGTAAAAAATGTGTACGGCCTTAACCCTCTATTAGTAACGTACAATAAACAGTACAACACGGAAATCGGCATTAGAAATCTAGCGAATCTCAGAACGATATTTGATTGTGATATTCTCACTCTCACCGTCAACCCCGAAACGGTAAAGAAAATAACAAGAGCAACCTTGGTTAAGATGGGGAGCATATATTGGCATTGCTTAGCGGGACAAACTGTTTTCCCTGTTCAAGTCGCCGTCCGCTTCAAGATCCCATTGATCATTTGGGGGGCTCATCAAGGATGCGATCAGGTGGGGATGTTTTCTCATATAGATGAAGTTGAGATGACGAGAAGGTACCGCAAAGAGCACGATTTATTAGGATTCGAAGCGGAAGATAATATCTCAGAACTGATGCAAGTGAGTGAAGAAGATCTAAAACCATTTGTCTATCCCCATGATAAAGAGATAGAGAAAGTAGGGGTTCGAGGAATTTATCTCAGTAATTATATCCGTTGGGACTCGAAAAAACAGCATGAAGAGATGATCCAACGGTATGAATATGAAACGATCGCACAAGAGAGGACTATTGATACGTATAATGACGTAGACTGTTTCCATTATTCTGATCTCCACGATTATATCAAATTTTTAAAATGGGGATATGGAAAAATAACCGACCATGCCACACGTGAGATACGTCTCAAAAGATTAACACGAAAAGAGGGGATCGAGTTAGTAAAGAGGTATCAAGACCAAAAACCGCAAAATCTTCAGCTATTTCTGAATTGGATCGGGATGACAGAGAAAGGTTTTTATTACCTCGTCAACCAACATCGAGATCAGAAAATTTGGAAAGAAAAAGAAGGAAATCAATGGGAACTAAGAGATTCTGTGACCAACCACTCCGATGATGCTGGTGCCAAAGAAGTAGCCCTCGATAAAGTGGAGAATTGTATCTTCCAACTAACTCATCTCAAGAAAGATCAACCTGAAGAGAAGAGATATACTCTTATTGGGAGGGGATACATCGATAGGGGTGGGAGGGGAAGAGAGATTAAGAGGTAGTACCAAAAATGGAAGAAATAATCAAAAACAAAAAAGAGATCATTATCACCGGAAACAGGATCAAATTAGTCTCGTTTACTGACCAGCATCTTCAGGACCCGCATTATTTAATGTGGTTGCGAGATTATGATATTGTCAAGTTTATTAATCGGAGAGAATATCTTCAAAAGATCAGTTTTGATGACGTCAAAGAATACATCAAAAACATCAGGGCAAGCAAAAGAGATATATTCTTCGCCATTGAAATTCTAGAAAATAACCGTTTCATTGGAACATTCAAGATCGCTGACATTGATATTTACACTAAAAAGGCGGGATTGGGAGTCTTGATTGGAGACAAATCACTCTGGGGAAGCGGTCTGGCTAGCGAAGCTATCAGCCTGGGGATTGACTTCTGTTTTAATATCATGGGATTACACAAGATCTGTGGTGGATGTATCGAGCCCAACACAGGGATGAAAAAAATATTTGAAAAACTCGGCTTTAGCAAAGAAGGACACTTCAAAGAACATGATCTTTTTGAAGGAAGATACATTGATCATATCCATTATGGCTTATTACGAAAAGATTACCACCATTAAAAAGAAAGCTAACTGCACCCCCGCACTGTCAAAGTAGGCTGGGTCATTTTTTGACTGCGTGAATCTGAATAAACGTTGGTCGTAATACTTTCTTCCGAATCAGATGGGAATCTAAGAATTTAAGGAAACGAGCTAAAGCATACTTATCATCTCCTCGCAACCCGCCAATCAACTTATCAATAAATGCATCCGAATATTCGACTCTTTGAACCTGAAAGTATTTCTTTATCCCGTCAAGCATTCCTTCTTCAGACGAATTGATATTATCCATCGGAGACTGTTCATGCTCTCCCTGGAAAGTATATTCATTGTAGATATCATTAACATAAGCATCCCAAGAAGCAGGATCGCCGATCTTATTGAATTTCTCCTCAAATGATATCCACGTTGGTAAAACTGCTCTGAGAATCGCAGCAAACTCCGCCTGATCTTTCGTAAAATTATCTTCTATCGGTTCACAGACAATGAGGTTGCCCTTTTTCTTCAACGCTCGATGAACTTTCTGGAGGACACGATCAATGTCCGCAAGATGATGGAGGGATCCAAAAAAAATGATAGAATCATAGGTCTCTGTTCCGAGATCGAACGAAAGAATATCAGCACATTGATAATGCAATTTCAATTTTAAATGGTGATCAGTGAATTCCTGAGCAATCTTAATGCTTTGAGGAGACAAGTCTACACCGAGGACATCAAGACCATTTCTGGCAAGTTCCAGAGAAAGATAACCATAACCACAGCCGAGTTCAACAACTTTTCCCCCTCTCTCTCGAGCAATATTTAGCACAAAATCAACTTTTGGTAATAGATGAATCTTCACAAATTCAGGATCACGCCAGACATTATTATAAAACCAATCCACCTTCTTTAAACGTCGAAGATCAGGAATAAATCCATTCTTAATTCTCTCATCAACTTGACGGTCAAAAGCTTCAGCCTCTTTCTTCAATAGTTCATTGGGGTCGGTGTTATGAAGATTCATGAAGACTTTTTCCTCTCTGCCTCAACTTGAAGAATCGTTTCACGCAAAGCTTTTGCCTGTTCCCGAGCTTCTTCTAAGTCAAGATAATTAGTTTTAAAATGCATTAACTTTGGCTGTAATCGTTCGGCAACAGGACAAAGGCCCGGCTTATATTCCTGTTTTTTTCCTTTATACAAATCCGAATCGATTGGGAAAAAAACACCGAGGAATTGTCGGTTTTGAAAGATTGGTTCATTATACGTTAACTGCCAAGCGCCATAGAAAAAATCACCACCCAGAGAATAAAACTTCTTACGGAAG
This sequence comes from Candidatus Woesearchaeota archaeon, assembly GCA_018302605.1. Classification (GTDB taxonomy): domain Archaea; phylum Nanobdellota; class Nanobdellia; order Woesearchaeales; family GW2011-AR9; genus JACOZP01. The sequence goes on from JAGVZN010000019.1 coordinate 62,921, forward strand.
TCCTGCCAGGAACAACCCGCTTCTTTCTCTTCAAAACGACAAACAAATGTCCAGTAGGAATTAATATAACCTGGAGGTGCATATTGTGGTACGAGCCAGGAACAGTCCCCTACAGCTTCTCTAAAGAGAGCGCCAATCTTCATCCTCATTTCAACAAGTTCATCAATTCTCTCAGTCTGTTCCAAAGCGACTGCGCCCTGAAGATCAGACATGCGATAATTCCACCCCATGGAATCATGACGAAGAGATGTTGGATCACCTCGATCTTTCTTGGCGATCACACCTCCACTCGAACCAGTTAGTGTATGATATCCAAAACAAGAAAATTTTCGTACTGCTGTCGCTAATTTTTCATCATTAGTGATAACAATTCCCCCATCACCACACGTGATGTGTTTAGAAGCTTGTAGGCTAAAGCTTGCCATATGACCTAAAGTTCCAACCAACTTGCTTTTATAGGTACTCAAAAGACATTCAGCGCTATCTTCGATGACAGCCAAATTGTGTTCGCGAGCGATCTTCATGATTTCATCCATATCCGCGGGCAAGCCGTAAAGATGTACTGGAATAATCGCTTTGGTGAGAGGGGTAATTCTCTCTTTAATGCTCTTTGGATCAATATTGAACGTCCGTGGATCAATATCCGCAAACACGGGGATTGCCCCTTGATGTAAGACACAATACGTAGTCGCCGCTGCCGTCAATGGGGGGACAATAACCTCATCGCCTGGCTTCACACCGGCTGCCGCCAGGCATGAATGCATTGTTGCGGTACCATTAGAATGCGCAATGCCATAGGTAACACCCATTCTTTTGGCAAAGGCTTTCTCAAAACGATTAGTACAGCCTGGACCAGAAGAATTGCCAAACCCATATTCAACAACTTCTTTGAGATACGTTAACGCCTTAGAACTGACTCTTCCCGGATGACCTTTTTTTTCCATTGCAATTATTCCCCCATCTTATCAAGATATGTTTTGTAATTAGAATACTTCGCATGAGTATAATCATCATAACGACCTTTCTCTAGAGAATCCATGATCTCTGCAATTCCTTCCGGAACACTCCATTTCGCAACAAAACCTAATTCGTCTTTTATTTTTGAAAACGAAACGCGATAGTTCCTTTTATCGACATCCTGGTCGTCCACAGAAACCATAGCATCATGGACCTTTTGGGAGATTGCTTCCGCAACATGAAAAATGGTTAAATTATTCTTTTCCGTACCAACATTAAAGATCTGGCCACGAACTTTTTCCAACGGAGATTCCAAAGCCAAAACAATCGCTTGCGCCACATCTTCAACATGGACAAAAGGACGCCACTGATCACCGCCAAAAACAGTTATTTTCTTCTCTTTCAGAGCTTTCGCCGTCAATAAGTTTATAACGAGATCAAAGCGCATTCTCGGAGAAACACCGAAGACCGTAGATAGTCTAAAGATTGTGGGAGAGAAAAAGCCATCATCCATGCTCAAAATAGCTTGCTCGGCTTGAATCTTCATCCGCGCATAGAGAGATACAGGATTTAAGTTTGACTCTTCATCCAATAATTGGTCATTAATGCTTTCACCATAGACACTACAAGAGGAAGTGTAAATAAATCGATTGATCTGGAAATACTTACAGACCTGAGCAACCATTTGGGTAGAAAGGAAATTAACCTGTTGTGTCTTTTGTGAATCTACTGCACAGGCAGGATCGCCGACGATCTCCCCAAGTTGGACAACCGCATCGACGTCTTTCGTCGCAGTGATAATATTGTTAATATTTCCAATATCTCCTTGAATCAAAGTAAAATTCTCATTTTGAAGATGTGGCTCGATCGCCTCTCGTCCAAATAACAGGAGGTCTAAAACCACAACTTTATAGCCACGAGCGAGAAGCTTCCCCACAAGCACCGACCCGATATACCCTGCGCCGCCAACGACAAGAATTTTTCTTCCTCCCTTGGGGTGGGACGAGAAGAACGATGGAGACAAAAGAGATTGCTTCGACGCCTCGATACGGCTCCGCAGAACAATATTTGTTATTTTTCCCCCTTGATTAACGATGGGAAGATGGTTTATATCTTTATCGTGTAATAATTTCATGACTTCCTGTTGAGTAAACCCCTCCTGCAAAGAGACGGCAGACGTATTCATGATCGCATCTATCGAGGTAGACAGTCCAAATCCTTTGATAATTGCTCTTCGAATGTCCCCATCGGTAACTAAGCCGAGAAATTGCTGAGTAGAATCTACAACAACAGCAACACCATGGCCGTGGTGGTCTATCTTCTTCATCACTTCACGTAAGGAATGATGGGGTCCTACAAAAAAAGCGTTAAGCTCATCTTTGCTTACTCCGAGCATTTAATAGTTCACCTCTAATTTTTCCGATTGCATCGCAGATAAAATCTATTTCCTCAGGAGTCATATGAGAATAAAGAGGCAGACTGATGATATTCTGGGAAATCGTTTCTGTCAACTGAAGAGGATGACGCGCTTCTGTATCACGATACGCATCCTGTTGGTGAAGAGGCGGATAGAAATAATTCTTTGTCTGGATCCCTTTTTCCAGTAAGCGGGAGGAAAGTTCATCACGTGGAACACCAAAGAGAGCAGGATCGATCAGAAGCGAGAAGTCTTTGTGAGTACTCTCTGCTCCTTCACCGATTTTCTGGAAAGAGATCCCGGGATATGACCCGAGCTGCTTCTTATAATACGCTACTAGCTCATTTCGTCGACGGATGTTTTCTTTTAACATTGCCAACGAATGCAAACCAAGAAGCGCATGAAATTCACTCATCCGAGAACTAAGACCGGGATAATGACAATTATAATCTCCGGGGTCTCCATAAACCCGACCGATTCTGATCTTCCGCGCAAGGTCATCATCATTTGTCGTGACAATTCCCCCTTCACCAGTTACTAATAACTTCGTCGGAGAGCAGCTGAAAACTTCGGCATCACCAAAAGTGCTTACATTTCTTGAACCAACCCTAGAACCAAGGGCGTGAGCAGCATCAAAAATCAATTTGATATTGTGTTCTTTGGCAATCTTCTCTAGCTCTATGACATTTGCTGGACAACCAAAAAGATGGACACCTAAAATCGCGGAAGTTTTATCGGTGATCGCTTCTCTTACTTTCTGGGGATCAATAGTATAAGTCTCTGGATCTACTTCAACAAAAACAGGTTTTAGTCCGTTCCATAAAATAGCATGTCCTGTCGCAGAAAAAGTAAAACTAGGGACGATTACCTCACCTTTCAAGCCCAATGCTTTCATCACTAACATCAAACCGGAAGTGCAGGATGAAACTGCGATGACGTGCTTGACACCAAAGAATTCTTGAAGAGAGCGTTCTAACTTCTGAACATATTTATGATTAGTGATCAATCCTGAAGCAAAGATAGAACGTAATTCCGGCTCAATTTCTTCATAAGAAGGAAGAGTTGGCTTTGTGATGGGAATCATCTCTCTTGGTTGAGATAGCCTTTCTCTCATTTCTTTCTGGAAAACGAGCATTTGGATGGAACTATAGTTGCCCATGGCCGGGAGAAAACTGAAGAACTCAACAAATTTGTTATTATAAACAATTCCTTTAGATTTGTCCATCAAACTAGGGTATAAGACGCGTGCTCCGAAGTAATAAGTACTCAAGAAATGAGCATCTTGCCCTACATTTACTTCTTTAAACAAGGAAGCATTATGTTCTCGCAATTTCTTTTTATCAAAGAAATGATTGTGAAAAGGCTGAGGGATAGGCTCAAGACCAACTACATCTCTTGCTTTGTTTAACTCGTCCCAACCATCAGTGAAAGATTCAACCATCAAGAAATAACCGTTGGGTTTCAGAACACGAGCGATCTCTTTCAACGCCTGTTGTTGACTCTCCCAAGAGTCAAGATTGATTAAGCATCTCTCTGTGATGACAAGTGAAAAAGAATTATCTGGAAAATCTAAATGAAGAGCATCGCCCCATTGAAAATGGGCTTTTTTCAGATTTCTCTTTTTAGCGATATCTAATAACTCGTTAGAGAAGTCAACCCCATAATAGGGGTTGAGGTAATCATTTCTTTCTAGCTCGGAAGCAAAAAAACCGTTGCCGCAACCAATTTCAAGAAGGGGCGGTGTCGAACCGAGATTCTTGTTGACTAGATTCAATACTTTAAGTAGTTCTTGAATTTCTTTATCACGAATGATAACATCCATCATCGTTGATTGCTTTGAACCTTGAAACAATTCCGCCTGTTTTTTGTAATGTTCTTTAACTTCGTCCGACCACACCATGACCCCTGAAAGAAGTAAGATGGTTTTTAAATTTTGTTAAATTAAAGTTCTACTAAACAGGAGTTCTGCTTCAGCTAAACCTTCGAAAAAGTCGCCATGACCAAGAGGTAGGAATTTGAACAGCTTTAGTTCCTCGTATTGGTGCCGCATCATTAATGGACAAACAGCCGGAGCGGCACAAATTCTACGGCCAAGGCGACATTTTCGAGATTTTCTACAGAGCTACTTAACTCCCATTGCATAATCTTTATAAGCGATTTTCGATCGGAGCAGTATATGGTTTTGAGGGTTGTGGGAAAAAGTGATTTGGTGAGGTTATGCTCGTTTACACCAACAGATTTTGAACGATACGAATTGTATTTGCCGCTTCTCGAAGAGAACATGATCTCAGAGAGAATAGCTGCACTCCCCAATCATCTCAAAATTAGTTCTATTCATAATCCCACCTGGATGAAAGTGAATGGTCGGTTGCATCCCTTCGATCTGTCTGCAGAAGGTGTGGTCGGAGAAGCTTCTGATCAATCTTTACGTGGAACGATCAATCTCGCGCTGAAAGTGAGTGCACGAGTCATTGTAATCCACGGTGCGACATGGAATATCTATACTCAAACGAAAGAGGAAGCATTTGGCCGACTGGCATCGCGAGTACTACCACTCATTGAAAAATATCCACAAATCTCTTTTTGCTTTGAGACAGATACGTTGTGGCACAATCTTTACTTTCATCGACGAGCGTTATTGACCGATGAAAAAGACTTCGCATATTTAGACTTGTTACTGGGAGGAAGGCTGAAGATAACGGCTGACTTTGAACACCTGAACATATCTTACCACTTTTCGGAATTTATAACATCATTGGGTGGGGAAGATGATTTCCTTAAACGCTATACTGCTGATGGACAAAAAGCATTTGAGTTAGATTGCCAGACATTTATTAAAAAACATTTTGAACAGTTGCAAGTTGGATTTAAGAATCATTTGGAATCATTCTTTAGCCGTTTTCAGAATAAGATTGAACATATTCACATCAACGGTTCAGATTGTTGCAACTTTATCTTCGATCCTAAGACGACACTGCCTCTTGTTGGGGAGCATTTACCCGTAGGCTTCTCTCGCGAGAATGTTTCAGATAAGTTGGATTATTCCTTTATTGCGCGGCTGCTTCATTCTCTCCCAACGGAAAAACAGATTGATGTTGTTCTCGAGGTGTGGATGAAAGATGAGCGTGATTTCAGGACAATCTCTGTGGAATCAAAGATATTTTTAGAAGAAAAATTAAGTTCTCGAGGTGGAATTATGAATAATATTAATAATAACGTAAGTATTGAAGCTGCTGCAGAAAATATGAAAAGTGTTCTCATCGGAAAATTTGAAATCAAAAATTTTGGAAGGCCATTTATCATCGCTGAAATTGGTGCCAATCATAACGGGAATATTGACCTCGCAAAGAAAATGATTGATGCTGCAGTTGCCGCTGGCGCGGATTGTGCAAAATTTCAATCATGGACCAAGAAAAGTATCTTCTCACGAGGAGTTTACGAAAACAACGCCGCTTTAGAGAAAGATATTGATACATACAGCTTTGAAGCAGAAAAGTATCGCGAGCTTAAGAGATATTGTGAAGAAAAGCACATTTTATTTGGGACAAGCGTGTTCTGTGAAAAAGAAGCAGACTTTTTTGTAGACGAGTTAAATGTCGATTTTGTCAAAATTGCTTCCATGGACGTAAATAACCTACCCTTTTTAGAATACCTTGCGCAGAAAGGAAAGCCATTAATTCTCTCGACAGGCCTTTCCACTCTTCCGGAAATTGCCGAAGCAGTAGCCACTATCACGAAACATAATCAGAAGTTGATTATCTTACACTGCCTCTCCGTCTATCCTGATGATCCCAATAAGAATTCTCCTCGCGCGGGAGTTGGTGGTGAAGCTGAAAGGACATTTTTGCAGGGAGCGGGGATTAACCTCCTAAATATCGACATGTTGCGGAACAACTTCAGTTACCCTATTGGCTTCTCCGACAATACACCGGGCGTCTTTATGCCTCTAGCAGCAGTAGCACGCGGAGCATGTGTAGTCGAAAAACACTTCACTACGGATCACCATCTGGAAGGCTGGGATCACGGAATCTCTGCGGATCCAACCGAGATAAAATTAATTGTCGATGGTGCTCGTGCAATCAGTCAAGGGTTGGGTTCTTACCAACGTTCTCTCTCTGCAAAAGAGAGAAATATGATCCCCATTTTTCGACGTAGTATCGTCATAAAACAGCCGTTGCCTGCAGGACATATCCTGCGTAGGGAGGATATTGAGTTCAAACGTCCGGGGACGGGAATTGAACCAAAACATCTATCGTTCATTATCGGCCGCCAACTAAAACGAGCCGTTAGTAGTGATGTTTTATTGAACAAAGAGGATTTAGTCTAATTGGAACATTACTGAGGACTATAAATGACTAAGATCAATTCCTCGATTAAATTATTGGCACTAAGTTTTTTCATTATTTTTTTCGGGTACAATGGTGTCCAGCAATATGTAACAGTATTCTTTGCTGAGAAAGGAATGCTTTCAGTTGGTTTTTATTCTCTGATTATTATTTACGTACTTCTCTCTTTGTGTAGCCCCCTTGCTGGGGCCTTCGTTAGTAAATATGGTCCCAAGAAAGCGATGGTACTCGCCTCGCTCTTTTATGCTCTCTTTATACTTTCTCTCTTACCAGGTTCGCTATCATTAGTCTATCTCGGTTCGGCGCTGTTAGGCATTGCTGCTGCGTTCTTATGGAATGGACAAAATGTCTATCTCATTAAAGCCAGTACAGAGAACAGTGCTGGTAAAAGCGCTGGCCTGTTTATGGTTGCTCTTTCATCAAGTGCAGCCGCCGGGATTTTGACGATTTGGTATCTGCAACAATCTCTGTCGTTAGCCACTATCTTCCTTATCTTTAGCATTCTTCCTTTTGTAGGGTTCTTTCTCCTACTGACTCTACCTTCTGTCCCGACAGAACATGTCCCAAATAAATTCCAGTTGATGAAACGGTCGTTGACCAGCCCTACTGCGTTTCGTTTCTCTTTACTTTGGTTTGGATTGGCATTTGTCTCTGGTCTGGCGCTCGGCTTTCTTCCCATCGATATCAAGAATCTCTTTGGTATCCACCTAATTGGACCCCTCTCCACTCTATTCTATGTCATGCCGATTCTTTTTTCCTATCTCTTCGGTAAAGTTTCAGATAAGCTTGGAAGAAAGCCGATGATTATCCTTTCTTTTGTTCTCTGCGGAATAAGTTTAATTATTCTGTCATTGGCAACAACACTTTGGTTGATGATACTTGGCATTATTATTTTAACAACATATTACGCAGCCACGCGAACGATTACGTTCGTTTTAGTTGGTGATATTTCCAGCCCACAAAATCTTGGATCACTGACCTCCCAATTCTGGGCAGTTCAGAATGTGGGCACAGTTGCAGCTTTATTTACGGCGATAATAATCCCTGGAAAAAATGTTTATCTCGTTTCGCTTGGTTTTCTCGTTTTATCAGCGGTACTTTTATTTCCGATTCTCAACCATAGTCTTCCCGAGACCAGATCTATTATTGAAAAGGAGATGGGACTAGTGATGGAGAATCAGAATTTAGAGATAAAAGAACAGAACTTAGCTGATATCAAGCAGAACTAAACTCAAAGAGAACTATTCCTCAAAACATTTATAAATCAAATTCCATCGAGAACTTTCATGATTTACGACCGATTAGATTCTTCACTTCCTTATCACGGCCTAAATCCGCATTTTCCCGCAGCATTCTCCTTTTTACAAAGATCAGACTTAGATATGTTAACACCAGGAAAGTACGATGTTGAAAATGGGCTTGTCACTATCGTTGTTGATGGTGATAATCTTGGTGAAGAGAAAGCAGAATTAGAGAGCCACCAAGAACATATCGATATTCATTATACGATAACCGGCGTTGACCGCATCGGTTGGAAGCCTGTTTCAAGATCAACTGTAAGTAAACATTACAATCCTGCAAATGACACGACTTTTTATAATGACCATCCGCAAACAGGGGTAGATGTAGCTCCTGGTTATTTTGCAATTTTCTTCCCTCACGATGCCCATGCTACAATGGCTGGCACAGGAAGAGTAAGAAAAATCGTGATGAAGGTTCTGCTTTAGGTGTTCTATGGACTCAGATCAAGCCGCATCATTACTGAAAAAGAGTGGATATGATCTTAATGTTATCACCTTAATCCCAGAAGGGAGAAGTCACGATGTTTTTGACGTATCTCTCTCCGATGGCCGTTCCGTTGTTGCACGTTTCGGAAAACATTCCCCAGAAGGCCAACCGCGCCGTGACTTCCATTATAACGGAGTTCTCTCTCTTGAAAGAGAGAATTATCTTTGTCACTTTGTCCGTGCTGCTGGTCTCCCTGCTCCTAAAGTGGAAAGCACCCATCTCCTCAGCGAACAGGAATTTGTGGTAGTCGAGAAATTACCAGGCAAACACTGGAAAACATTTCTCGAGGAAAAAGGATATTCTCAACAAGCGTATCTAGATTCCCTTGAGTTTTTAGGAGCCGATCTGGCACAAGCTCATCAAGTCACATTCGATTATTTCGGAAATCTCATGGCCGGAGGCGTTATCGAGCCGGCAGGAGTCACTAATTTTGCGCTAAGACTGAGGTCTATTCTCGATCTAAAGATTGGACGGGAAGAGAAAACGAACGCTCTTTCACCTCAGGAGTTAATGGAAGTAAAACAATATTTTACTAGCCGATTAGATAATTTATATCCTCTTTTCGAACGATTAAAATCTACGCCGCGACTTATTCTAACAGATTTGCATCCCATGAATTTCCTTGTTGATGATGCAGGTAAGCCTTCGGGTTATTTTGACTTGGAATTTTGTCAGGCCGGCCATCCGGCTCTTGAAATGTATTACCTTGAAGTGCAGTTATTCAACTATTTTAATCGGAATACAGCGGCGTTAGCACGTGATGCTTTCTACAAAGGTTATCGAAAATCTGGTGGAGAATATGAACCTGACGATCCCATCAACAAAGAATTAGAAACTATCCTCGCTGCTGGTCAAACGCTTACTGCTGTAACGGCATATCACGGAGTAAGAGATGGGGTAAGAGATAGATGGAGTGCTCAATTTAAAGAGATTCTTTTTGATGTAATCACTTCCGGTTCGATGGATACGGTCGCTTATGCTGACGTCATTCGACAGAAAACACAGCAACCTTCACAACCAACATTACCATGAAAATTGCCATCATCGGCGCAGGAGCGCTTGGATCATTAGTCGGGGCATATCTCTCCACGCAACATCAGGTTCTCCTCTATGGAAGAAGAGAACACGTTGAAGCTGTCAACAAAGATGGTCTGCATACTTCCGGAATAAGGGGAGAGATGGTCTATGATCTCCCAGCAACAACCGATCTCCGCGGCCAGCACTTTCACTTAGGCATCGTGGGGGTAAAGAGTTATGATACTGAACGAGTACTCGCTGATCTAGAGAGACAGGAAGCATCATTTGATTATATTGCATCGATCCAAAATGGATTAAAAGACGATGTTCTTATCCAGAGGTTTGGAATTGAACGTGTTTTAGGTTGCGTCGTTGATGAAGCAGCGAAGATGGTTGCTCCGGGCCGTGTTTGCTACACAAATAATGGGTGCAGCTATTTTGGAACATTTACTTCCGAAAATGAGAGGGGTATAAAGACTGCTGTTGCTAAATCCCTCTCAGAAACACTGCAACATTCCGGGTTAACTGCAAATGTTGCTGAAAATGTTGATACGATCACGTGGTATAAATTCATGGGTGCAAATACCGTTTGTGTTAGCGGCGCGCTTGATCTAAACGCTGCACAAAAATTCACAAACCCGTACGCACGGAGCCTTTTTGTACGTACTATTGATGAAATTCTTGCTGTTGCTAATGCCGAAGGTATCCCCCTCACACCACATCCGATGCTCAGTCAAGTATTCCTCGCCGAGGCAGCAGGGAGAAAAGAATTAATTGATACGTTAACAAGGAAACATGAACAATCTACAAGTGAGCCGCATGTACCCTCTCTTGTCCAAGACTTAAGAAAAAGAAAAGCAATAACTGAAGCAGATGACACAATGGGTATTTTGCTCAAACATGCTGCTACCCATGGTATCAGAATCCCAACGATAGAAACCTGTTATCAAATCATAAAAGCAAAAGAATTCAGAAATCACTCCAAGTGAACCACTGTTCCTAAATCTTTTTAAACTATTCCTCCTCCCTTTTCAAACAATTTCCCCGTGATCCACAACAAACGTGTCTTAGCGTACATCCCTGCCCGCAGTGGCAGCAAAAGTATCATTGATAAGAATATTGTTGATGTCTGCGGCAAGCCGTTGATTGCCTATACTATCGAAGCTGCAAAAGCAAGCAAATATGTCGATGCTGTCATCGTCTCTACAGATTCTCTAAGATATGCCGAAATCGTCAAGAAACTCGGTGCAGAAGCGCCATTCCTCCGGCCAGCGGAATTGGCCTCCGATACAGCAGTGGAGATGGACTCCTGTCAACACATGATGAGTTGGGTTGAACAGAACTGGCCGGAAAAGTATGATCTCGTTCTCAAGCTCGAACCGACATCCCCCCTCCGAACAGCTGATGATATTGATCAAGCGATCGAGACATTCGTAAAGAAAGATGCTAATACAGTGATTACCGTTACGGAAGCATTCACCCATCCTTTCTGGATGAATACTTTAGACGATCAAAAATCAATGGATAACTTTATTGCAGAAGATGTTAAAAGAAAAAACCGGCAACAGCTTCCCATCTATTACCAATTAGATGGATTAGTCCACGTCGCCAGCTGGGAATTCCTTAAACAACATAAAACCTGGTTCGCAACAGAAAAAAGCTATGCCTCGATTAGCCCGAATGCCCATGCTGTTGACATCGACGGGCCGACTCAATTAGAGTTAGTAAAAATCATTATCAGCCAACGAAATGAACAGAAGCATCCTGAACTCGCTCTGCCCAAAGGAGAAGAAAAAAAAGAGATGGCCGGAACAAAAGCAGTTCATTCCCTTTTCAATCTTACAGGAAAAGTCGTAATTATCACCGGCGCCGCAGGATTGATCGGCATGCAATATGCAGAAATTCTCTCTGATGCCGGTGCCCACATTGTCATTGCTGATATCAAACAAGAGATCTGCGATGCCGCAGCAGAAAAGATCACGCAACGCAGTGGCATCAAAGCATTAGGCGTAGAAGTTGATATTTCACATGAAGAATCTGTCCAGAGAATGCTGGACCGGATCAGCAAAGAGTTCGGAAGGGTTGATGTTTTGGTCAACAATGCTGTCGCCCGGCCACAATTCTATTTCAAGCCATTTGAAGAATATCCTGTCGATGATTGGGAGATGGTCATGTCGGTAAACCTACGCGGCGTGTTTATCTGTTCTAAAATCATTGGAGACTACATGGTCAAGCAAGGAAAAGGGGTCATTGTCAACATTGGGTCAACATACGGCATTGTGGGGAATGACCTTAGTATCTATGAAGGGCCAGAATCAAACGCCTTTCCTTCTGCAGTCTATGCAGCGAGTAAAGGAGGAGTCATCAATCTCACTCGCCATCTCGCAACATACTGGGCTCACAAAAGAATTAGAGTTAACTGTCTCAGTCCGGGGGGAGTAGAGAACAATCAGACCAAAGAATTCATCAAACGCTATAGTGCACGAACTCCGATGGGAAGGATGGCACGAAAAGACGAATACAAAGGCGCGTTATTATTTCTCTGTTCCGATGCTTCTTCTTACATGACCGGCGCAAATCTTGTTGTTGATGGCGGCTGGACCGCGTGGTAAACATTCTACAAAATTCTAGCCAATTTCTGCTCGGATGCACGGCCTGTCGGAAAAGCTAAACAAATACAAAATTATTCTTTTGTACAACGATAGACTTGACCGGTCAACTGGCTATGAGAATAAAAGTCTTTATCTAAATCACAATATTTAACGACGGCAAATGCCGGGCTCTGGGAAGGAAGAGGCGGCCAATACAGTAAGATGATCGTTCCTCCTCGCTGCCGAACAGCATCTATTGCTGGTTTCGGATAGTAACCGAGCTCATTATCGTCAAAGCCATATGTGTCTCCGTCTTCGATTCCCCAATAAGAATGATCGAAATACCACTGGATCCCTTGATCGTTAGTATGGATCGGCATCTCCAGATCATTATCTCTAACATAATTGATCATCTCCCACTTAACTTCACTGACATCGGAGCTCGTCGGATGAAAGAGATACTCTGTAGTCATAAAAATATTAAAAGCAAGTGACAGAGAAAAGAAGAAAACAAAAAAATAACGAGAATATTTCTTAGTAGAATAGAGAAGATAAAAGAACAATGCCATAAAACCGACTATAAACGCAATAAGGATCGTTGCCATAGAAACACCAAAAGTAGGACCGGAGGCAGAAGTATACGAAAATACGAAATGAAAGTTGCCTTGTAATAATTCTTTCAAATAAAGAGCAGGGATGCGAGGAACATAATTCAATGGAAAGCTATTGAGGACAAAAAAAGTGACCAGAGAGATGAGGAAAATGATTACGCCAAATAGACGATGGCGATATCTTAAATAGATTTGAGAGAGATAAAAGCCGCCGATCATCGCTAATGCAGGAATTGTATTCATCAAATATCGCTCAATTGAACCATAATTTAATCCAAAAGTATAAAACAGAAGAGCGATCGTGACCCAGAGAACGAGTAAGAACAACTCTTTTTTTCTCTTGAATATCCCTAAGAGATAAAAACCGAATAATAACGAGGTTGACCATAAAGCGTACAACGTGATAGCTAGAGCGCTCACCATCTGAGGATGATATCGATGGAGAAGGACACCCCTGCCGATCCCCAGGGTAAAGACTAACCATCGCTCAGGAGAAATAAGCACCCCCAATAAGAGATAGCAAAAGAACAATAAAGAAGCAATCAGAGAGAGGAAGAACAAATCTTTGAACGATTCTGTAATCTTCCCCTCCCTCTTAAACAGTGAATAAAGAAAGAGAATGAGGATAATATAGATATTATTATATTTAGTTATGACAGCTATAGCCAGACCAACACCAGCAAGTAACTGCCAGCCTCTCTTCTTCCTTCTCTCAACTGTCTTTTCAGATTCTAAGTATGCAAAGAACATTAACAGAACACAAAATAAGACTAAATTTCCTTCTACATCAAATTGTAGTGATGCCAAAGTAGGATAAAAAGCTACCAGCATCAAGAAAGTTGACCAGAATGCCGCATTCTCACCAAAATTCCGCCGTGCGAACAGATAAACAAGAAGTGTATTGAGTATTCCAAATAACCAAGGAACAAGTCGAAATACCCACGTCTCCAATCCAAATAACCAAATCAACGGTTTATACAAAAGATTCAACGGCTGTGGAGAATAGTAATCCTCATTGAAGCCATAGGGATCCATCACGGTTAGAGAATATGCAAAATTAGATTCGTCATCATAAATGGCTTCATTAAGATTTGCCAAACGTAAGCCGAAGATGAGTATTCCGAAGACGATAAGGAACCATAATCTCCTAACCATTTTTATTACTCTTCCCCCACGCTATCTCTTTTCTGTCCCATGACATCTAATGAAATACGCAGCGCTTCTAACCCAATCTCACCCGTTACCAAAGGTGTTTTTCGCGTTCTCACACACTGGACAAACGCCTGCAGTTCTAACAACAGCGGTTCGAATTGTTCTACCCCAACCTGTGTTTTGTTAGGAATACCAAATTTAATGACATAATCACCATCTTCATCGATCATTTCTTTGGTATAGTTACTCTCATAGATAATCAACTCCTGTGTCAGATAATTTAATTCGGCATACCCTTTGCTGCCTGTCACACTTAAGTTTCGAATCTTGATAGGGGTAATCCAATTGACTTGAATAAATCCCGAACGGTTACCATACTTGAGGAATATTTCTGCATAATCCTCCCGCTTCTCAATCATTGCTTTACCGATATTTCCAAATACTTTCTCTGGCAGTCTTTCATAGAGGTAATTAATAATATCAATATCGTGGACCGCCAGATCGATGATCACATTCGCATCTCGTACTTGTACAGGAACAGCTCCTACCCGACGCGCAATGATAGAGGTGATCTCCCCTAACTTTCCCTCACTGATGACTTCTTTCAGTTTCTGGACCGCCGGATTAAATCGTTCAATGTGGCCGATCTGCAACACAACATTTTTCTCTCGGGCTGCTGCTATAATCTCTGTTGCATCCTCGATTGTGCCCGCAATCGGTTTCTCAATCAGCACATCAATTCCACGCCGGATGCACGCCAAAGCTACCTCTTTATGATAGCTCGTCGGCACGGCAATACTTACCGCTTTAACCTCTTCTTTATCAAGCATTTCAGAGTAATTATAATACGCCCGACAATTTGATTTCTTTGCCGTCGCGTCCGCTAATTCTCGATTAAGATCACAAACCGCAACAAGTTCTACTCCGGTCATAGCGGCATAATTCCGCGCATGATGCTTGCCCATATTCCCCAAACCGATTACTGCCAGCCGCGTCATCGTTGGGATAACTCCAAGAATACGTTTCCGATCAAATTGATATCCTGTTGCGTGACCGCGGGATGAACGGGTAAGGAGAGGACTTCTCTCGCAATTTTTTCTGTGAACGGAAAAGACAAGTGTTGATGAGAAGAATACGCTTCCTGGCGATGGATGGGGATGGGATAGAACACAGCACTGCCGATGCCGCGTGTCTGCAACTCTTCGATCAAGCGATCCCGTTTCAGAGAAAAATCTTCCGTGATGCGGATGGTATACTGATGAAACACATGACCATCAGTGACGGAAGGAGTGATAATCCCATTAATAGTTGAGAGTCTAGCAGTTAATTGTTTCGCATTCTCTCTTCGTGCCGTAGTAAATCGTCCCAATTTCTTTAGTTGTTCTAATCCGATAGCCGCGGCAAGATCAGTCATTCGATAATTATATCCTAATGAAGAATGAACATATTTTCGCTCCGAACCATGAGAGATTATTTTTCTTAATTTCACTGCTAATGCATTATCATCAGTTGTAATCATCCCACCTTCACCAGTTGTCATATTTTTTGTACCATAAAACGAGAAACAGCCGATGCCAAAGGAACCAACTTTCTGCCCATTCCACTCGGCACCATGCGCTTGACAGGCATCCTCTACAACGTGAAGGTGATGTTTTTCCGCGATCGCCATGATCATATCGATCTCTACAGGCAAACCAAACAAATGCACCGGCATGATTGCTTTTGTCTGTGGTGTAATCTTTGCTTCAATCAAATGAGGGTCAATATTCATCGTCGTTTTATCAACATCAACAAATACCGGCATCGCCCCACACATCTTGATCACATTCGCCGTTGCGATAAATGAAAAAGGTGAAGTAATGACTTCATCTCCTGCACCGATACCTAGCCCCACGAGCACAGCATGCAATGCTGTCGTCCCATTCGATGTTGCAATCGCGTGTTTCACACCAATAAAATCAGCAAAGGCCTTTTCAAATGCCGCTACTTTCTCCCCTTGAGCGAGCATCCCTGAAGAAAGAACCTCCAAAACCGCTCTCTTTTCCTCTTCACCGATCAGCGGTTTTGCTATCGGAATCGTCATGGAAACCATTGAGAAAATGGGTCAAAATTTGTTTATAAAGTTTAAGGAACTAAAGTTTAGTATCATCACTAAAAGAACATCGCGGGCAATTATCTCCTGCCCTCTTACCTTCCTCCAACTTCTTTCCACAATAACAGACATAACCATTCTTTCGTGCCGGATTGCCATACACCAAGCCGAAGTCCGGAACATCTTTAGTTACAACAGAACCGGCACCTACTAGAGCAAACCGGCCGATGGTCACGTCAGGCAGCACAACGACGCGTGCGCCGAGAGAAGCTCCTTCCTTAGCAAGAATTTTCCCTTCCGTCCAATCGCTGTCAGTCTTTAATTTACCATCACAACCGATCGCCCGCGGATGTTTATCATTTGTCAACACACAATGTGGACCGATAAACACCCCCTCTTCTAATGTTACGCCGTGATAGATTGATGAATTATTCTGGATCTTACAATTCTTACCGATGATGACATTTTTATCAACGTAGACGTTTTTTCCGAGAATACAATTGTCTCCGATAAGGGCATTCTCACGGATCTGTGAATGGTGCCAGACTTTGACATTGCTCCCTATTTTGGCTTGAGGAGAGACTTCGGCAGTAGGGTGAACTTGAAGTTCTTTTATTTTTTGTACGATATCTTTACTCGCGCCAAAATAAAATTGGTGGATATTGGCCCTAAGGTATAATAAAGCATCGCCTGCAAAAAAAGAATGGTAACACAAATTGATATTCTCGGTAGTAGTTCTCGCTAAAATATTCTTTCTATCGTTCACTGGTCGCATCCATTCAGTTTCATTACGCGGAATCAGACACGGTTTGTTTAAACTCACTGCTTCTTCCTGAACTCCCCCAGAATCAGTGATACAGAATTTACATGACAAAAGCAAAGCTAAGAAATTAAAATAGGATTGTGGTTCTATAACTTTCACATTTTGAGGAAACGTAAATCCAGTTTGATCTAACTTCTTCTTAGTGCGTGGATGAAGAGGGAAAACTAAGTTTTTTTCAATACCGGAGATGTGAACTAAAGATCTCATTATTTCCGTAAAGTTTGGTTCTTCAGTGTTCTCTGCTCGATGAATGGTGACCAGCACAAAATTATTTTCCGCCAGGTTCAAGTCTTGAAGAATAGTTTTATTTGCAAGTATACTATTTCTTTGAACCGTATCATATGCTGTACTTCCACAGGTGAACATTTTCCCAGAAAATTTCCCCTCTATTTTCTCTTCATTTTCCAGATTATCTCGAGCATAGACGTCTGGTACCATCAAATAATCAGACAATCTATCAACCTCGATCCGATTAATCTCTTCCGGCATCTCCCGATTAAACGACCGACAACCAGCTTCAATATGCATTAACGGGATTTTACTTTTTTTTGCTGCTCGAGCGCCGGCTAGTGTTGAGTTCGTATCACCTTGGACAATAACTAAATCTGGTCTTTCTTGATCGAGAAGTCTTTCAATCTTCTCTTGCACCAATGCCAACTGTTCCTCTCGTGGATGAGACCCGATGTTTAACATAAAGTATGGTTCTGGTAATTTCAATTCTTCAAAGAAGATTTTATCCATATTATAATCATAATGTTGTCCCGTATGGATAATCTTGTTCTCAAAGAAAGAGTCTTGTTCCAACAGATCGATTACCGGAGACAATTTAATGATCTCCGGCCTTGTTCCGAGAATAGTAATTATTTTCATCAAGAAGAGAGGAAAAACTGCCTTTTTATGCTTTATGGGCTTGAAACCCTATTCGTACCACCCCTATTCGTACCACTCTAACTTCAAACGATAGCTATTTTTTCCTCAAAAGATGCAATCTTCTGGCTACTGATCTTGGCGTTATCAACAATAAATACCTAGCATGACTCCTCATTACTCGCAATAGACGAATCTTGGAAACACCATATTCCCGCACGTGCAATACAGCCGGATATTCGCGAATTGTATGACCCGCTGCATGAGCATTTACCAGCACTTCTGCTGTCGCTAAAAAATCAGGAGAATGAAACTGAACAGACTTCACGACATCTTTTGTATAGACTCTGAACAGGGCGGTGAATGTGTGGATCTTAATCCCCGTAACCAAACGATATAATAAAGTAATTCCCTTGCTGAGAAAAAGACGATATCCAGGGACATTCTCCACACCACCCCGTGGATGATAAGGAGAAGCAGTAACGATAGATGTACAATCATCAATCAATTTCATCATCTCTACTAAACCTTGGGGATCATAGGTACAATCGCTGTCCATCGTCGCCACAAAGTCGCCTGTCGCGGCAGCAAATCCTGTCCGCATTGCCGCCCCAAGATTCTTGTTTTTCTCATGACAGATAATTTTTGTATCTGGACGAGAGCCAAAATAGTGATTCAACAACTCAAATGTCTTATCTTTACTCCCGTCATCAACAAAAATCAATTCTAGCGCAAACTTCTGTCCCAACTCTGTTAAAACAGGAGCAATTTTTGCGGCAAGAGGTGGAATCCCTTCTTCCTCGTTATAACAGGGAATAATTAGGGAGAATTTTGGATTCATTTTTTGGGTTTTAAAACTGCAAACATATTAGTATAAAACGGAAAGTTGTACTTGAAATTTTTTATTTCCGCTTTATCACCGATAATATCCATAAACATTTTCTTATCAAAAACATGGAGATGGCCAGGTGCTAAACCGATGTTCAGACCACCTAATAATGTTCCTAGACCCAGAGAGTGCAACATTCTTTTAAGGAAAAGAACTACTTTTTCATTAGGAACATTAATCACAATTTCTCCGCCAGGCTTAACAATGCGGTACAGCTCATTAAAGCCTTTCTGGGGAGAGGGAAGATGTTCCAAGACGTGAGAACTGATTGCTATATCCACACAATTATCGGGAAGATTAACCTGCTGGGCATCAGACTGAATAAAGTGTGCTTTATCAGAATTTATCTTTTTTCTTGCTACTGTTAGTAACTCTTCATCGATATCAACACAATAAATCTTCGAGCACTCTTTGACTAACTTTTGAGCATTATAACCTTCCTCGCAACCAACATCTGCAATCACTTTCCCGGATGGCTGACGAACTAATCGTAAGATCATACTGCGACGTTGTTTCTCCTCTAGACGAATAAAAGGGTTCCTATTCTTCTCAAGCAGAGCCATCGAATTAGTCTTATTAAGCTTCTTATTCCAATTTTTGAGCTCTTGCTCGTCTCGAAGACCAAATTCCATTATTTTTTTATTTTCATCAAAAGAAGATCGTGAAGCCATGATTCTAAACCCATTTTTTGGTTTTATAAACTTTCTGCAACAAGTATCCAAACCAGATATTCCTTTTGCTAAAAGTAGGATCACAATCCCGATAAAAGTTAAGAGATAGTACGTCAAAAGACGATCAAAAAGAACACCAGTCGTAAGCTTTGCAAGAGAGAGGGTGGTGACCGTTTGAAACAAGAACGCCTGTGATGCTTCTGTAACCCCAATTCCACCAGGCACAAAAGTAAATTGACTAAAGAGAATTGATCCACAGAAAGCAAAAGCAATATCTGCAAAACGAATGGGGAGTTTAATGACATTAAAAATAAAAGAGAGCCGCATCAACTCAAAAAACATCGCCCCAAATGAGCTGATGAGAATGATAATCAACACCCGCTTTTCCGTAAGCTTAAGTAAACCAACGAGAATACTCCTGTTGAGATTATGTATCTTCTCCGCAAGCACATGATTTTTGATGAGCTTGGTAATCACCAATGTAGCAAATTGGTGGATCTTCTTTGGGTAAATAAAGAGTAAGACTATGAGGGATACAAACAGAATTAACAAGAAGTAAATCGCCGACTGAAAATAATTCCCAAAATTAACAAATAAGAGGGAACCAAAGAAAAACAGCATCAGAGCAAGAAGGTCAAACAGGCGTTCTAGAAAAATAAGAGGAAGAGACTGAGAAACTCTAACACCATATTTCTCTTTAAGCAAGAGTGGCTTGGAGATCTCACCAACTCTCCCCACAGTGAAACTACCCGTCGCAAACCCAACAATAAAAGAGTAAAACGAGAACTTCCAGGGGAGTGTTATCCCTAGAGTCTCTTTAACTAAAAACCTCCAGCGGAAAACTCGTAGCCAAACGATGATAAAGACAAAAAGAAGAATAGTTGTAAGAGAAGAGAAAGAAAAATAGTCGACGGTTGAAAGAACCAAACCATAATCCAACGTAGCGATCAACTGATAAAGGACATAAATCCCAAAGAGAATCAGAAGAAAGTTAAGAATTTTCCGAAGATTAACCATTTTCTTTTTCTTTCTTAAAGATAAGGATTACGGATAATTTCGAAAGACCTTTATTGGTAGGAATTTCTCTTTCTACTGTTTTCACTGGTTTGAAACCAAGACTCAAGAAATAATTAATACTTTCCTGGGAGAGAGGATAATACCAAGAAGGTTGAGTATATTCCCACATATCAACCTCTAGATAAACATCGCTTGTTTTCGAAAGCATTTTAAGATCTTCCTCAAACGCAGTCCTGTTTTCAAGATATTTTGTTCCACGAAGATACCAAATCGGCCCTCCCGTAAAAATATCAATAGCGGAATCAGCTTCCCCCAAAGAATGATATTCTCTCTCTGTAAAAGCTCTGATCATTCGTGGTGAACCGGCAAAGATGGGGATATCATTAGGAACATTTTCTGTTAACCACTGACCCGCCTCGGGATAACCAGTATAGCCATACGATTTTGCGGTGATAAACGCATTTCCGGTGTTATACTGATGAACAGAAACAAGAATGAGAGTCAGTAAGATCACTACCACTCGAATTTTTGCCCGCACTTTTGTATCTCTCATCAGAAGAGAGAGATAATTCGCCGCCTCTTGTATTGCGAAGCTGCTGAATAGGATCAGGATAGGAACCATAAAGAGAAGATGCCGCGCATCAGGATTGTCCAACCCGACTTCTGAAAATACCCAATAGAAAAAGAACAGAAATGCAGGAAAGTAGAACTGCCTTAACCGGTAGGCGAGGACCAAGAGCAAACCGATGACCGCCAAAGGTAGGAGATACCCGGGAAACACAAAAGGAAATAATTTAGTCGTATCCAGACCATAAGGCATTCCTCTAAAATTAACAAAAAGAAGCAGTGCTCTAAATAATGTTGGTGAACTACTGACAATCTGGGTTAAAACTGCAAACGAGAGAGGAATAGCCCAAGCGTAAAGATAAGGTTTCGAAAAAATATTTTTTCTCTCAAAGAAGAGATAATAAATAATGAGGATCATAAAGAAGTGAGCCGCCTGAAACTTCGCAAATAGTGCAAGTATAAAAGAAAAGCCCGTCATTACAGACCAGAACTTATTTCTCTTTTTGTTCATCATCACGAAACAATATAATATAAAGATCGTTGCTGTAGCAAGAGTTGGATCACCCAGAAAACGAGTATTGAAGAACCAGAATAGATTATGGAAAGCGAGAAGTGTGGCTGCAATCAATCCGAGAGATTTATCTTTAATCTCTGAACCAAGAAGATAAATCAGGAGAATCCCCAGCATGCCGAAAAAGAGCGCAGTTAACTTGCTCGTTAGAAATATGTCATGATTAAAAAAATAGAACACTAACGCAGTAAATTGATTAAGAATATGGTCTTGGTAATAAAAGTCTTGGGATAAAAGGTATAGAGGTTCACGAGCAGCTTTGACTACGACCCACATATGTACTGCGGAGTCATTCCACAAGCTCTCTTGCCGAATAAATCTCCAGCGAATAAAGAACCCGATCAAGAAAACCAACGAAAACCCCAGGTTCCAAGGATTCTTAAAAAACGTAATTAGCTTTTGTTTCCGATCACCACTCGTTTTCCCAGGGGGGGTATGAACTTCGGAGGGATGGGGTGCAGGATGAGATGGAGATCGGAGAGTATCATCTGAGTGGGCTGTTTCAGAAATAGGAGCAGCAAGAATATCACTTGTGAGATTAAGGTCAGGAGAGGTAAAATCCATCACTTCATCGATATTAGTTTGTGCAACAATAAATCTAGCTGTCTTTGGATCTTGTTTAGCTATTCCCTCGACTTCTTTTTCCCGTTGAGAAGAACTTTCTTTTTTTTTAGTCTTTCTGATAGCCATAACACCCTCAAAACATGATCCCTTCTTCCCCAACCTTTATAAAATTTGTTGAACCACAAACCCCTATGCCTAAGAAGAAGATGCTGGTGGTCCTGGGTATGGGTGGACACACTTCACAGATCCTTCACTTGATTGAAGCATTGGGCGATGCCTATGAATACAAATACATTCTTGGTCACGATGATCACACTTCTGCTGTCAAGATCAAACATGAAGGAAAGATCCTGACGATGCGTAATCCCCGCCTGATGACAGACCGAAGATTACTAAAAGTCGTATTTAATATGGTACCGGCGACATTCCAAGCTTTTTCCATCCTGCGAAAAACAAAGCCTGATGCCATCCTCAGCGCCGGTCCGGCGTTGGCTATCCCGCTCTTCTGGCTGGCTAAAGCACGAGGAATAAGAACGATCTTTATCGAATCTTGGGTGCGCGTTCATCATAAGTCATTGACCGGGAAACTGGTGTATCCGGTCAGTGATCTTTTCTTTGTCCAGTGGAAGAGCATGAAGAATATCTATCCAAAAGCGGTCTACGCCGGCAGATTATCATGAGAAGACAACAGTTGGAGAAACAAAAGATGGGAGAATTAAATTCTCAAAAGCAGGAACGAAAGACTTCGGAAGCAAAAGAACAAGACGACCAATCTCGACAAAAGAAAATATTGTTTGTGACTGTGGGAAATGGCAAGTTTGATCCGCTCATCCAGGAGATAGACCGGCTGAAGAAAGAAGGAAAAATTTCTCACGAGATCATTATCCAGCTCGGCCACGGAACATATCAGCCGCAACACTGCCGCTGGTTCACTTTTGAACCGCATCTGGAAAAATATTATGAACAGGCCGATCTGATTATCAGCCACGGCGGACCGGGAACGGTCTTTGAGATCCTGCGCCGGAACAAAAAACTGATCGCTCTTCCTAACCGCGACCGCACTGATCCCCGGCACCAAGTAGAATATCTGGAAGCGATGGCCAAAGAAACGACGTCCCTGCTTTACTGTGACGCAGTAGAAAAAGTGGGAGATTTTGTAAAAAAAGCAGAGAGTCATCCGTTTGCAACATATCAACCGCCGTCCTCAACCATTCATCTTGTAATTAACCGAGCTTTACAGAACTAATGATCCATCGCCTCAAGAATTATCTTCAGCAAGGAAAGACTTCTTCTTATCTGATTAAGACTTTCTTGATGTACGGCTTAATCGCCGTAAGCATCATCATCACAAAAGTTCTCATCGCTCGTTTTTATGGTCAGGAAGAGTTGGGGTTGTTTTCTTTTTTCTTCGGCCTGGTCAGTCTTGTCTTTTTGTTTACATCGTTCGGCTGTCCGGAAGCGCTGACTCAAGTCATCGTCAAAAATCCAACAGCTTTCCCCGATGCTGCCAAGAAAGCCGGGAGGCTGATCCTCATCTTTTCGGTGATTGTGACCATCCCTTTCTTGACTACCAATTTCTTTCTTCCAACAACAGGGTTGAAAATTAATTTTGCGTTATACCTCATGACATACACCTTCTTTTATCTCAGCTATTCTTTCTTTCGCGGCCAGAAGCAGTTTGTCACCGGAACAGCGTATTCTTTATTGAACCGTCTGTTGTTTATCGGAGCGATCTTTGCGGGGGCGTATCTCTCTGCGCCATTTGAGATCGTCTTATCCGGTCTTTCCGTCGCGCTGCTCCTCTCCACGCTTCCAACCCTGCCCGCGCTTCTGCGCTCGTGGAGAGCAGCTGCAGAAAAAAGCACTATTCCTTTCCGGGAATTCTTGCTCCTCGCTTTTTCATTATTCTTGATGCAAGCGGGATTTTATCTCCTGCGTGAAGCAGACTTGATCATCATCCCTTATCTCACCGATTTTAAAGAGCTGGGATTATATTCTGCACATTCTTCGTTAAGCAATATCATCCGATTGATCGCCTACGTCTTTCCTGTCGTTGTCCTGCCTCTGGCGGTGGTCAACAAGTATAAACTGAAACAATCGTTAACGAAGATCCTACTCTTGCTGATTCCTTTCTCAACGATTATCTTGGGAGCGACCTATCTGCTTGTTCCCCTGCTTTATGGTCCGGAATATTTCCATGGGACACTGCCGCTGGCTTTGGTTCTTTCTTCCGCGATCATGGTTGTCTATTCGTATTTTAATTCTGTCTTTGTCGGTGAAAATCGTGTTTCAGGAGCAGTCTTAAAAATCGTCGGACTGGACTTTGTCTTGTCTTTGCTGGTCAATACGGGGCTGACCATCCTCTTGGTGTGGTCATGGGGCATTATTGGCGCACCGATCGCGACGGCGTTGACAGTATTGCTGAAAATTTGGTTGAATGTCTACGGGATCAAGAAGCTGCGGCGCGGTAAGGAGAATAATGGGGAATTGGCGGCAGAGAATACAACGCCTGCGGCTCTGTAGAAAAAGTCGTCCGCCTGGCCTAAAGATTGACCGTGAGAAGCGATATGCTGGAACAGGTGCGAAAACGATCAGATCAAATGGCCGGTTCTCCTGCACATAATCTTTAAATAAAATCATTCCTCAATTTCGGAGATGAATCACCTCGCCCTTAAAGTCCATCAGTTCCTGGCAGCGCGGACGCAAGGCCGGCCTTTAGAATTGGGGGATTATCTTCTGGAAAAGAGAGACAACGGGGCTTACCTTCACCTGATGGGAGGAGAATTAGCTGAATGCGGCGCTACACCGGGAGAAACGTGGGAAGCTGTTTTCGTTCCTTTCTCTGACGATTTGGAATATCTCCATCAATTCTTTGCCCAGCACTATGATGGAATCCGTCTGGGTGTGGAAGCGCAATATGATCATACGGGACATCTTAGTCTTGTTGCCGGAGTGGTCTATAATGGAATCACTGATTATTACCGCTGTTTGACCGATGCTGCGGGTATTTCCCGCTATTATGATCATCAGCGACCTACAGAGGTCGTGCCTAATCAAGATGATTGCTCTATCCAGATTGAGTTTGGCGCTGTCCAGAACGGATTTTCGGTCACTTTTCTTGATGTGGAGAAGAAAGAATTGTTCTCCAAATCGTTTCCTCAAACATATCTTGCGCTCGAGCAGCGGCTGAGTAGATTATTGAACGATTGTTCGAGAAATCGTCCGCCGAAAACATTCATTCAGGGGTGAATTTTCTGGCCCGTCTCCAGGTCATATATTTCGATGATGTTTACCGGACAGACTTGCGCTGCCTCCAGATGTCTCGCCAAAGCGGATTCTTCAATGATCAATTCTTCCACCTCATCTGTTTTCACAGTTTGGACATCTTTTAAAGTGGCAATACTCTTCTCTTTGTCATAATGCCATAATTCCGGCGCGGCAAACTCACAGGCGCCGGCGCCGATGCATTGACTTTTACGATAGATTATTTTGTATTGTTTGGACATGAAGAAGAGAAAGAAAAAGAAATAGTTTAAATGGGTTGTGGAAGAAAAAGAGATTATTTTTCTTACAAAAGCTCTGAAAGCATTATTTCTGTTTGAGAGGAATGGAAACAGAGTGATTACGATTTGATCATTGTTTCGCCAAAGTAGGGGTATTCATTGGCTTCAAAGAATTCAAAGCGAAAATGAAGCATTCATTCATCGTACGCAGTGCTTTAAAATATGGAAAAATAATCTCTTCTTAAATGCCTACCTTTCCTGCGTAAACACCTTAAACTCCTCATACCCCGCCAAAATTTTTTCTAGTGTATAAGCACGCACTTTCCCGGCAGCCAACGCATCAATCCTTCCCCGCATCAATCCCGGAACGACTAATGATTGGAAAGCCTGATAAA
This sequence comes from Candidatus Woesearchaeota archaeon, assembly GCA_018302605.1. Taxonomy (GTDB): domain Archaea; phylum Nanobdellota; class Nanobdellia; order Woesearchaeales; family GW2011-AR9; genus JACOZP01. The sequence continues at coordinate 88,759 of JAGVZN010000019.1, forward strand.
TCTGTTCGTATTGATCGGCGGGGAGAACTTCATCAAGAGAGGGGCGTTTCCCCAGATAATACTGCGAGAGCTCATTCACAAACCGGTCCAGGCGCAGACCCTGGTACGGTCGAGTAAACGCATACCACTGCTTTAACAGATCTCGCTCTAATTCGGGAAAAGGCTCTTTAATTTCATAACAGCCACGCAGCCGATGGTATTCTGAGATAATCTGCAGGGCATCGAAATCTTGACCGAGCATTTCTGCGGCAGAAAAGCGCGCTACTTCATTAGTGAAAGAATCACTTTCCCGAGCCAGAAGTACGGAACGCGGAAGAGAATAATCTGGATGGTGCGGGTGATTCCCCCCCCGAAATGAAAGAGCACGATCTAAAGCCAGTGAAACCATCAGCAAGTTCAAGAGGATTTTTTTTATAAAGATTCATTACAGGAAGCGGGCGGGTATCATTTTCTTTTTGTCAGCTGAGCAGGATATTCCCTAAAGAAGTACTCTGCCCAAACATCACGATCGATCCCGACTTGATCGGCATGAATCCAAAAACCACGCGCATCCTGAGTGAATAAATTATACGATTGCAACAAGATTTTGCCGGACCAAACAGTCTTTTCCCGATTAGCTGGGTCATAGATTGTCAGGAAATCGTCGTCTTTCAGGACATGGCACAAAACTAATGTATTGGGCATCCTGAAACGCCCAATGTCCGCCTTCCGTGCCCGTTTCGGAAAAAAAATGGAGGACTCCTTCCAGCGTCTTTGGGGTATTGGCCTCTGTTTTGTCCACTACCTGATTATAACATCAGCCATTAAAAATCTTATTTACTGAGTTCTGGCATTCCGGCACAATCCGAAAATGAGTGATAGTTCAAAAAAGGAGAGTGCCAGCATTCCAAAAACTATATAAAACACGGCGTCCATTGATCAGATTAACAATAGTTAAGTTATGTTAAGTTATGTTAAGGTGTGTTATGGCTCCCCCTACGGAAACAGTTCAACGAGAACAGACGGTAACTGGCCTGCCTACGCAAGATGAGGCCGATGCCTGGAAGCCGGAATATCAGCCTCGTTTTAAACGGATTCTGTTTGTGGTGACCGAAGTATCGGCCAGCTACGGCCGGGCGCTCAACCCGCACTTGGGAGTAGCCATGCTCATGGCCTATCTTGACAAGCACGGGATAGAAAATGCGGTCATCGATCTACAGCTGGATTACACCGTTGATGATGTCGTTCAGAAAGCAAAGGAGTCCAAAGCAGACGCGATCGGCATCACCATGTTTAGTTTCGATTTCGTCAACACCTACAATATTATTGACCAGATCCAGGAAAAGACCGGCTTGCCGGTCATTCTCGGCGGCGCGCACATTTCCACGGTCAAAGGCGAAGTATTGGAAAGAACAAAAGCCGAATACGCCATCACCCGCGACGGAGAGATTCCCCTCCTGCAGTTGTGTCTGGGATATCCTCTCGACCAGATCAAAAGTCTGGTCTGGAAGGATAAAGGGGGGAAGATTGTTGAGAACCAGATCCGAAAATTGAATTGGCAATTGGACGATCTCCCTCATCCAGCGTACCATAAATTTGAATTACAGAGATATATCCACTTTATTGACAAGCGTCTGCCAATCGAGACTTCCCGTGGCTGTCCTTATAGCTGCACCTATTGCGATGTCAAGATCAGCATGGGCCAAGCCTTCCGCCCCCGCGGGCCGGAACATATTCTCACCGAGATCAAATACTTTTATGATCAAGGCTATCGTTTCTTTGAATTTGTCGATGATGTTTTTACCATGGACCTTAATCGGGCCAAGACCGTCTGCCGGATGATCCTCGGCAGCGGAATGAAATTTCGCTGGAATTGCGCCAATGGCATCCGCGCGGATCGGGTCGATGAAGAATTGCTCCGCCTGATGAAAGATGCCGGCTGTGAATTTGTTGCTTATGGCCTCGAAAGCGGCAACCCGGAAATGCTCAAGATCATCAAGAAAGCGATCACGCTGGAAAAGGCAACGGAGACGTTTCATCTCACTAAAAGAATCGGGCTGAAATTCGCGGTTAATTTCATCATCGGCCATCAGGAAGAGACTTTTGAGCGGGCGATGGATTCGATCAGGTATGCCCAATCCATCCCTGCGGATTATGTCAATTTCTCCAATATGATCCCCTATCCCGGCACGGAGATCTATCAGTGGCTCTGCAATAACGAGAAATCGGGGCGGGCGCGCTTTTTAGTGCCGAAAGAAGAATTCCTGAAAAATTCGACGACAAAATTAGGATTGCCCGTGTTTGAGACAGATGAATTCAGTTATGCTGAGAGGGTCAAGGCGTTGAAACTCGGCCGTGGGTTAGCGAAGAAGTCTCATCTAAAATACCGGCTGGGGCCGGTGATCGGCAGTGCGATTTATCAAATATCGCGCAATGATCAAGCGTATAACGCTTTAAGACGTTTTGCTACCGGGTCACATTTTGGGAAGAGGCTGTATAATCAGTTTAGAAGGGTGTATTGAGGGTGGTTAGGGGTAAAATGGGGTATAACCAATGTTATACGCAATTCAAAAAATATTTTTCTACTATGAATAACAAGATAGGCTTTCAAAAGAAATGGATAAATTTGCTTTTTTCTTTTATTATAGAGGGGGATAATATGGTGTTTTCTCCGCTACGCTCCGAAAACGAATTATTTATAAAGTTCAATCATTAACTTAAAACATTATGGGATACATCTCACAATCCGCAGGCTACTTGTTCTTGGCAATCTTTGGTATTGCTATGGTGCTGGTCACCTACTTCTTTGCCAGATGGAAAAAGTGGCATACAAAAGAGGGTTTTTTAGTGGCAGGCCGACAAGTTGGCTGGGGTATTGGAGCATCAAGCATCGCCGCCTCTTGGATATGGGCGCCTGCTCTTTTTGTTTCAGTTCAACTCTCTTATCAAAAAGGGTTAGCTGGTATTTTTTGGTTTACTGCTCCAAACATTTTAGCATTGGCAATTTTTGCCTTCCTCGCTCCTCGCATTAGAAAATTATTGCCCGAAGGCTACACCCTTCCGCAATATATTCGCCACCGTCTGCAAAGCGAAAAAGTGCACAAAATCTACTTGTTTCCCTACTTTTTTTATCAACTCATGGCGATAACCGTTCAGCTTTTTGCTGGAGGTAGTTTAGTTTCGCTTCTTACAGGTATACCGCTGACGATTGTTATGCCAATTTTAGCGGTTATCGCTTTAGTCTATACCCTCATTTCGGGGCTTGAAGCTTCAATCATTACAGATTTTGTGCAGCTTGCTATGATATTCGTTATCGGCGCAATTATTTTGCCAATGACTTGGGCGGCAGCCGGTGGCTCATCAGCAATCAGTGCAGGATTGAATGGAATCGAGGGAATCAAAAATATCTTTGATCCTGGCGTAGCCTTCTCGCTTGGAATTGTTACCGCAATCGGTTTAATCGCAGGCGCTATATCCGATCAACAATATTGGCAAAGAACTTTTGCTATCAAGAAAAATCAACTCGTTAAAGCATTCGTTGTCGGAGCATTACTTTTTGGCATTGTGCCAATCGCTTTATCGACTCTAGGCTTTTTGGCTGCCAACCCTGCGCTTGGTGTTGTTCTGCCAGCAGGTGTTGATGTTTCAATGATTGGCGTGCAAACAGTCGCTAACTTATTGCCAACATGGGCGGTATTCTTATTCGTTGTAATGCTCCTCTGCGGTTTGAGCTCAACGCTTGACTCTGGTTTATCCGCTGCAAGTTCTTTGTGGGTTACTGATGTTAAAAAATCCAAAAACGATGATGAAGCGATAAAATCAGCGAGGGCGGCAATGATTGGAATCACAATTGTTGGTCTGGCAATTGCCCCTCAATTTGGCTTATTCCATTTGTGGTGGATATTTAACACAATTGCGGCCTGTATCGTTGTGCCAACAATTCTTAGTTTGTACTGGAGCAGGTTAGACGCAAGAGGCGTGTTTTGGGGCGTACTTGTCGCCTTTGTAGTCGGCTTGCCACTCTTTATTTATGGCAATGTCATTGATAATCCAGTTTGGACTGTTGGAGCGTCGTTATTCATTATCGCTATCAGCACCGTTTTCTGTCTGGCAATGCCAAGAAAAACAGCATGGAAACCTGCGGAACTATCAGAATAAGAAATAATAATGTGTTTTGAAAAATGAAATTCACCCCTCACCCCTCTTTCATTTTTCAAAACGGAAAAAATCAAATTTATTCTTGAAAAAGAAAGCCTATCAAATAAATGAGAACGAAAAATATTTTTTGAACTCTTCGCCAGCCCTTCGGGACGTTGCACTCTGGCTCGGCCTGCGGCGCGTATAACACAGAATATGCGGTTTCGCTCGGTTGCACCTCGCTACACTCATATTTGGCAGGGCTACCGCTTCGCGATATTATAGCCCTGCCAAACATCGCATATTCTGAAACGTTATACGCAATTCACCTTCCCACCCACAATGGTTCGTTCCCAAAATATCAATCACCTCCCGGCCCAGCCACCAGCTAAACAGATACAATTATTCAACTTAATAGGATATCCATCTCTCAAGATATAAATTATTAAAAAGGGAACGATAACAATTAGATTATGCCTACACTTACAGAATTAATTGACCATCAAAGGAATTATAATCTTGCTCTTATTGAACAGCAGAGACAGGAAGCGCTTAAAGAACCAGACAAACTTTCATTAACATTGGTTAAAAAGCAATTGTATGTTACCAATCATGATAGTCCCAGTTTAGGGGTTTGGGAAGATGTGCTAGTTCGAGAAGATATTGTTGGTGTCTATCTTTCGACGGCGATGAAAAGCACAGAGATTCAAGATAGAAAGGACGAACTCCGGCGAGAACTTCGACAAAGAGATCAATTGGATCAAATGCGTGATCAGTGGATCAAAGGAGTCCAAAGAAATGCACGGTTGGAGTATAACACCGAGAGAATAGACGTTCCAGTCGCACAAATGGTAGACCAACCAGATGGTGCTTATTGGTTAAAACCCACTAGCAAAGACGAATGTCGCCTATTTAAAATCGAGAATCTCTAAAGAGTCTTTTGGGGGCGAATCTTATTGAGATGCATTCTTCTTCGGCTCTGTAGAAAAATTCCTCCTGGCCATTGACCGTGGCGAAAACTAGCTGTGATCCTGTTTTCAGAACCAGCCATTCCAGCGGATCATTTTCGCACCTGTTCCAGCATATCGTTTCTCACGGTCAATCTTCAGGCTAGGCGGACGACTTTTTCTACTAAGCATTCTTCTTCACAATCTTTAAAAACCCTTTTCTCCCCGCACAGCCAATGAATTACGAACAGCTTTATTCGGGAGAACATCTCAAAAAGATCAATCCACAGTGGACATACCAGAGATGGTCTTACCGTCATACGTTCGCGGCAAAGATGAAATACGTGACGAAACTTCTCCAAAAAACAGCAAAGACCAGCAAAATCCTCGATGCCGGCTGTGGACAAGGATTATTAGTGCAACATTTCCAACAGCAAGGATACAACATCACCGGCATCGATGCGTTCTACGGTTCGGAATATGTCCAAAAAGGCGACCTCCTCCAGAATGATTTTCCCAACAACCAGTTTGATCTCATTCTCTGCCTTGATGTCATTGAACATTTTCCTTTTCCCGAACAGGAAACGCTGATTAAAGAATTAACCAGAATTCTTACGCCAAAAGGAAAAATCATCTGGAGCATCCCAAATCAGGCTCATCTTTCTTCACGTCTTCTCTTCCTGCTCAGCGGCAGATTATTGCGCACGGCAAAGATAGAATATCATCCGGGAGACCGGCCAATAGCCGAATATTACCGCCTGCTGAAAAAACACCTGCAGATCATCAAGACGAAAGGCCTTTCCCCAACAATTCCCATCGCCTTCCAAGCCACACAGGTTTTTCCGCACTACACGAGTTGGCTCTACACTCTCCTCAAACCGTTCTCGATCATCCCTAACTGGTGCTTTAATGTCATCGTCGTAACAACAAAGAGATCATGATTGCTCATATTCTTCCCGTTGATATCTCTCGCAGCCTTTTTTGAATTCTTCCAATGGCGGAAGTTCCGGCTCTAGCGCTGGGACAATTTCATAGATCCCCACCAGTTTTCGGAAAAGGTCGGGATAATACCAGCAACGGTCATGCCCTTGCTGATCAAGCCACTCCTGGAGGAACGCTCGGGCTTGGTCGTATTTCTCCTCATAATCAGTCATAGCCCCATCCCCTGCAAAATGTATTTCACGCCCCAGGATAAAGTGATCAACCCGAGAATAGTAGAGATAACCTGAATAAGAATTTTTCCCAAGATTTTCCGCAGGCGTTCGGCATTATAAAATAAAACTGCTGTGCCCAGTAAGACGACACCTACGGCCAGTCCGGTGATACTCTTTCCATACTCATGAGCAGAAAGGATGATTGACGTAATCGCCGCCGGTCCAGTCAGCAATGGTGTTCCGATGATCGAAGCCAGCGCCCAGCCGGAATTGTCTTTCAACTTCTCAACATCCATCAGCGAATAGCCTAAGACCATCTTCACCCCTAAAATGCCCAGGATGATCCCCCCGGCGATCTGAAATTCAGGAATCTTGGTGTTGAACAACTCCAAAAGCGTCTCACCGAAAAACAAGACCAGGAACGACAGGGATGCCGCCACACCAACGGCCAGCAGCGCCGTGATCTTGCGCTGGCGGGTTTCCATCTTGCGCGTTGCGACCATAAAGACAACGAAACTGGCCAGCGGATCAAAGATGACAAAGAACAGGACAACTAATTGATAAAAAGGATCGACCATCTCTTGAGCGAAGAGGAATAAGGTTTAAAATCTTTGTTGAAAAGAATTGACGAACATTGTCTTCAGGATGGTTATCGGCTTGGTTAGTCATAAAATCCAAAATGCACATCGATGCTCAGGTCTTCACGATCTATGCCGTAGGATCTAGTGCAATACGAAAATAATGATTGCCTCTTAATTCCTACCCTTTCCAAAGCCGTCCCAATTTTCTCCTGGAGAGTATCATGATTCTCTTCCGATAATCCCCCATATAGTACAACACTCAGAGAAAGAGAACGCGGCTGGTATAATTCTAAGACCGGCCCCACCTCATCATTTACGTTTGTATACACCACTTCAACTTTGGAGATTGCAGTGGTCTTAGTGGGAAGTGAGATTATCTTTCCCATAAAGAGAAGCTGTTCAGCAGTAAATCCTAAATCTTTTGCTATTCTCTCCTGCGCTTCTTCTCTCATGCCCATTTTTAATTATCTACCTCAAAAAAATAGTCCGGCAAATATTCATTACCGCCCAGATATCTCTTCTCGATTTCAGGATCGACTTTAAATCCTTCGGGATAATTGATCTTCCAGATCTTGATCGGACCGATTAATCTGTTTTGATAGATTGCCAAAGGAACGCCGCTTTTACTCGTCCCATAGATCTCTTCAAAAGCTGACGTGTCAAAATGGGGGTTCTGTTGTTCAAACAGATACAAGTTTGTCCACAACGCTTTCATCCCTTCCTCTGAAACAAACAATCCGCCGCCGAGAGCATTGGCTACTTTTCCATCTGGGCCTAGCACGGGAATGATCCTAAAACAGCCATCATATCCCTTTGTAGGATAGGTAAACATCCTCCCATTAAAATAGAGGCAACGCAGTGGGACATCTGTTCTTTTGCCATCTTTAACTATTGCTATCGTCGGCTGACCAAAAGTGACTGATCCCGTCGTTTCATTTTCTGAGATTTTGGTGATCGGAATAAAGACAGCACCTACGCCCGCCTGGCGCGCGGGGAAGACCTGGCCATCCCAAGTGAAATCATCATCGAAGGCCTGACTGCCCTGGAACATGAGGATAGTTAAATCACGTGTCTCCTGTGTTCCTTGTTCATTAAAGGTAAAAGTGTTAATCCAACTGTAGCGGTCATAGTTTTCGTCAGAACCGATGCTGGAGTAAGCAGTATACTTGCCGATCTCGTCAGAGAGGATCAGCATGTGAGTAGCTTTGTGGACAGACAGGAATTCCAGTGCTTCTTCCTGAGATTGGCCAGCCATTACATGTCTTCCCATCAGATAGTTCCAATATTTCACTTTATTGGCGCCGTCCAAGACACTTGCCCTTTCGAAACCATTCTGCACCCAATAACCATAATCCCACCAGTGAGCAAAGACGGCATCTTTTGGTGTACTTTCGCGCACCCAGGCTCCTGCTCGCTGCCAAAATTGATTATAAGGGGGAGAGGAATATGTTGCCTGCTTGACGGAATATTCATAGTTATCCGGAACCAGTCCTTTGAACGGATGCGCCAGCGGGCTGACAAGCACGAGCAGGAGGACGACGGCAAGCAGAATTCTTAGCGACTTGTTCTTCATTACCCAGATCATCTTTCCCAATTCCACAACGGCATACGCTGCCAGTAAGGAGACAACCGGTGCAAATACAAAGAGCAGGCGGACAGCCCCGCGCGCGGCGATCACCATGAACAAGACCCAGACAAGGGCAAACAACAGCCGGCTGTCCCAATTCTGGAATTGTTCAAATGTTTCTTTATCTTTGTAATAAGCATGCAAAATGTAATAGACCGTCAGTGCAGCCAACCCCAGCATACTCCCAAAATAGAGGATAATGGAGAGAGGTGTGCTTCCATTCAGCGCCCCTTGCGGGGAATATCTGCTCCAGAGCAGGAGAAATAAGAAGAGGACATAGGCGCCGACGAGTTTTAGCTTGTTCTTATTCTTTCGGACCATTCCATAAAAAGCGAGCACCATTCCGACGAGAAACAGAAAATAGGCTACGGGCACGCCCGCGAATTCAGGCCCAAAATCAGCCAGGATAGTGGTAAAATAAGGCTGGCGCTGCTCAGCAACGGTCTGTTCCCAGCGGTCTTTACCCATCGGATGAAGAAGCAAGGCTTTCGCCTCATCCAGCTGCGCTCCCAAGTGCATCGGGCCGACGACGATACTCATTCCCACAATACCCAGCGCTGCCGCAAGAATGATGCAGATGAATGTGTTAGGCAATCTGCGGTTCAGTTTCTGCAGTCTTTGATCGAGCTTGAGTAGATGATAACGATAGATAACAATGTCGATGAACAACACGACGAGAACAAAGAGCGGAATCAGTGTCGGCACAGATTTCACCAGCGAAGACAACGGAAACAAAGGCACCCAGGAGACCATGACAATGATGGCAACGACAAACCAGAGACCATACATGTACATCTGCCGCCGTTCTATCTTCTGAAAGACATATTCCAGCAAGACAAAGAGGGCAAAAATCAACGCCAGAAATTTCCAAGCTCCCCACGTCAAACCCGTCAAACCCGTGGCCACGCCGGCTGCGGCTCCCCACCATAAAGTACTTTTCGTCGTCTTGGCCTGCCAGGCAGCGACGAAGAGGTACAGCGCCAGGAACATGAACATCATCCCCAGCGCATCGTGATCTGAACTGCCACCCATCGTTCTCTGGAGAAAGGCCGGAGAAATCGTCAGGAGAAAACTGCCCAACAGTGCCGTCTTAGTGTCAAACAAACGCCGGGCGAGGAGGAAGAAAAAAATGATGCCCACGCCAAAGGCAACGACGGGATACAGAACATCAGCGTACTCCAAAGTTACGGTTGGGCTGAGGAAATGCAATACGGTATACAAAAAATAAATGGCATAGGCAGTAAACGCATAGTTCGCCGTCGGAGCCCCCAGCGGCACAAACCGCGTCATGTCGATCTCCGGCACAGCCCCCTGCGTCTGGATCATCTTTGCGTATTTCAGATAGATATGGGAATCGAGATCGGTGGAGACCCAGGCATCATTGGTCACATCGTGGAGAAGGGGGAAATTAAGCGTGCGGATGTATCCGCCGAGCAAGATGATCACAACCAGGAAGAGGATTGTCCAAAAAGTCTTGTTTTCTTTCAGAAATTTCAGCACGTCCTTTCTTTTTTGGGTAAGAGGATCCGCTTTATCTTCTGCTGAAGAGAAGAATGAAGTGAATTTCTGAACGATCTCTTTACGTTTTTGCTGTAGATTATCCTGTGCTTCGTTGTCTGTCATTCCTCAACCACCACTATTCGATTCTGAAAAGTTTGCATAATTCAATTATTGATTAACAAACTTCTCTTCCGGGAATTATGGAAGTACGCCCAAGAACTCATATATAATTCTTTCTGAAACTTTCTCAAATTCGAAGGACGATGACGCGCGGATGATCAGGCATTGATCGTCACCCAGAAGTGTTGTTTCTGTCACCGCAGAGTCTGCATCACGGATGATGATTGCCGGCTGCTGGCAGTTCACGATAGGCACATCTTTAACACAGGCATCTTCCGCTCGACAAGCCTCCTGCAAGCGGACGTTATTCACATAAAGTACGTTTTGCAACAAAGCCAGGGAAGACGCAGCCACAGATGCATTGTCCGCGGACTCGTCAATCAGATGTACTTTCTCCACGCCTCTCCACGCCGTTACGGAGACGGGCAGCGAGAGTGACTGAAGTTCTCGGGGCAGATAGAGAAGACCGTACTCCTGGCCATTGATCGCCGTTACCCAGAGGTTATTTTCACGTTTGAATACAAAGCCATTGAACTCTTCGCTGAAAGAAGCAGAACTATCCGGAGTAAAGAAAGAACCACCGATAAATCCGCCGATGCTCAAGACCATGATCGCGATGATGAACCAGGCTGCTGCTTTTCGCGTGTCCATAGGGAAAGATAAGAGAGGATGGTTATTTAAAGGTTACGTTAGTTTCGATTTGAGTTGGGGCCTATTTTGAATATACACTAGAAGTAGATTCTCCACCATCAACAGAATACATTCCACCAGTTACATAACTAGCTTCATCTGACGCCAAAAAAACCGCAACATTTGCCACTTCTTCCGGTTTACCAATTCTTCTCATTGGAATCTTACTCTCTGAAATCTTTTTATCCTCTTTTGTTTTAAAAGAATTTCTTAATAGGGGAGTATCAATTGGTCCGGGAAGAATTGAATTTACTCTTATGCCCTTCGAAGCATATTCTTGTGCTAAACATTTCGTCAACATAATCACTGCCGCTTTTGTAGAGCAATAAGCAGGAGAAGATAGCTCTGGGACAATTCCAAGAGCAGATGCAATATTGATTATGTTTCCTTTTGACTTTAATACTAGTGGTATAAAATGTTTGCACATAAGGTATGTTCCTTTGATATTGATGTCGAAGATGGTATCTAATTGTTCTTTTGATGTCGTTTCAACAGATTCTAAAAAATATATTCCTGCATTGTTAACAAGAACATCAATTTTATCAATTTTTTTAAGAGCTTCTTTTATTTGATTTTCATCACTTATATCTACCTTAAAAAATTCGACATCAAAAGTAGGTTTTTCAATATCAAAGACAATAACTCTTGCTCCTTCCTTTAGAAATCTTTTAGTGATAGCTTCTCCTATCCCTTTTGATCCCCCAGTAACAAGAGCGGTTTTTTTGGCTAATCTCATTCCATGATTAATAAAAGATGTATTCTTTAATAAGTTTACTGATTTTACGGCCCCAACACAAACTCTAAAATTTTCTTTCGGAACGTTGCACTAAATTTTAGGTCTTCCCGTTGGTCAGACAAAACTAACAGGAATTCCAATGTTAGGCCAACCATAATGTGATTACGCCCATGACCAAACAATACCAGCCAAAATAATAAAACTTTTGCTGTTTGAGTATCTTCAATAATAATCTTAACGAAAAATAGCCGACGAGAATTGTCACAGCCGTCCCGATCAATAACGTGGTAAGATTAGGTAGCTGATTGATATTAGGCAACTCGACGAGCATTGCTCCCAAAATGGCCGGGATGAAAAGCAGAAAAGAAAAGCGCGCGGCTTCCTCAGGTTTCACCCCCTGCAACAAGCCGATGGAGATTGTCGAGCCTGAACGAGAAACACCTGGAAGGATGGCCAAAGCCTGGACACAGCCAACGGCAATGATTGCTGGCAATGATAACTTTCTGGTTTTCTGTTGGGGGTACTTTGAAAGTAAAAGGAGAAGTGCAGTGAAGAGGAAAGAAAAGCCGACGACCAGAAGACTATCGAACGCCTGCTTAATCAGGTCATTCAGAAAAAAACCAACAAGAGCGATCGGAACCGAGGCCGCAATCAGCCAGAAGAAATAGTTCCAAGACGTTTTTTCCCGCTGGATCAGACCTTTGATCAATCGTAATAAGTCCTTTCGGAAGACCAATAAGACGACGAGGAGGCTGCCCAGATGCAGAACGATGTCAAAGACGAGCGGAGGAGATATGCCAAATAACTTCTGAAACAGCACAAGATGCCCGCTGGAGCTGATCGGCAGCCATTCCGTAATGCCTTGGACGATCCCCATGATGATCGCTTGCAGGATGGAAGTCATAGTTGGATCACTTTACACGTCTCTTCCACAATCAGCTTCTTTTTCTCTGGATCCCAGACGGCATCTTCAATCTCGGGATAACGTGGAACAACTAATCGCAAGGCAACCCGCAAGCGCTCGGTAAAATCTTCTTCGGGATGTTTTCCTCGATCTTCTAACGCCTGCATCACATCTGTAACCAGAATTGGTAAGACTGCTTCCATCCGTGCTTCTTCTTCAGGCATGATTGTGGGCATGATCGGGTTAAGAAAGAGAAGGATTTAAATGGATTGTGGAAGAAATTACTCTTTCAGCAGTTCAATCTCTTCTTCTTCAACCCGGCGCACTGGCTTCTCATATTTCAATTCCTCATAGGTCTGCGCCACCAATCCCGGCGTCCGGCCGATGATAAATACTCCTTTTCCCAAGAGCGGGTCAAAACCAAAATCGCATAACAATAGCGCCAAAAATCCATCGATATTAATAGGTAATTTCTTTCCTTTCGTTTCCTGAAACGCTTTCTCGACTTCTTCTTTCAAAAAGAGATGTTTTGATTTGAAATTCAGCTTTTTCATCTCCTTCAGCAAGACGAGAACCCGCGGATCTTCATCTTTGTACACTTTGTGGCCAAAGCCGTAGATTGTCTTCTTGCCAGAAATCATCTCTTTGATCTGCCCGCGTGCTTTCTCTTTACCCAACTGTTCCCAAGCATAAAACTGCTCCATCGCTTTTTCAATGGCCCCGCCATGATGATCCCCAATACTTAAGATACCGCCGCCAACGCCGACATTCAGTGAATTTCCCCCGGAAGCGATAAAACGGGCGGTCATGCTTGAGGTCGTGCCCATGCCATGATCAATGACGGAAATAAGCATCTTTTCGAACAAGACACTTTCAGTGGAACTTGGTTTCCGTCCGGACAAGAGTAAGAAGATTCGGGGAAGTAGTCTGTGTTTAAAATGGTTGTGGAAGGAGAATAAGAAAAAAAAGAAAATGGTTTATGGTTTTCCACCTCCTCCACCTGAGCCTCCACTTGGTGATCCTTCTGGTTTTCCATCTTCAGGCCAAGGAAGAGCTTTTAAATCTTTTACTAAATTTGCAGGGCAACCCGAGCAGATAACACTATCCAAGTGTCTTTGATATTGGAAATCTCCAAAAGCCGGTTCTTTAACCACCAACATCGTAGTGGTATCGCATGGACCCGAACTAAAGCCATAGACATCACAACTAACAAGTTCTGAATTAGAGGTATACGTCTGGGGATTAGAACAGACATTTCCCGTACTCTCATAATAAGTGGTCATTCCTTCTATTTGACCGGCAAAACAACCTCCACATCCAAGCTCATCACAAATATCTTCAGCAGGTTTACCCAATTGAAAATCACCATTGGTGTAGAATTTCTTAATTTCATTAAATCCGATGAGAGTCAGCTTTTGAGCGGCATCTTTTGTGACAAAACCACAACGATTTTCCATGGTTAAACAGGATTTATCCTGTTTCACTGCTTGTCCAACGACTGTTTCTCCCGAAGCGCAGGCCACTACAAACAATGCCAAAAGTATTAATCCAAAAATCAGAAATCCTTTCTTCATCAATATCACCTCAAAGATAGACAATGATAGAAGCCATGGTTTAAATAATTTTAGAACCCCCCCCCCCCGTGATAACTCAGTAATTACTGAATCTCAATCCCTTCTCTGAGAGCTTGTTGGACAATACCAAGCTGTTTTTTCCGTTTCTCTAATTCTTCTGGCGTTAAACAAATCGGCTCAAGCATTTGTTTTTTATCCCACGTACCAAAGACACCTTGGATTCTCTCCCGCCAATTCATGTTCTGAAACTGCCTAGAAACGACAAGAATATCAATATCACTATCTTTAAGATTGTCTCCCCGCGCACGTGAGCCAAAGAGGATTATTTTCTCCGGATGGTATCTCTTCTTAATTTTTTGTACTTGATTTTTAAGAAGTTTTAGTGTTTCCGCATCTGGTTTCCGAGCCATGACATAAAACCTCCTGTTTTCTTAAGAATCTCTTTAGCAAGCCCATCAGTATATAATCGAGCGGGAATTTCACCGGAAACATCTGGATAACGAGTAGAGACAAATTCGGGAGTTAAAGAAACGAGAAAATCAATAAACTCTTTTGGAACACGTATTTCTTTTGCAAGATAAACAAGAGAATGAGTTTTGCCAGGCGATTCTTTTTTTTGAATCATAAATACTGCTTTTAACCCTTTCTCAACAGCTTGCTGACAAAGAAAAACGGCGACATAATAAGCTTTGCCATCATAATTCAATTTGGCGTTCTTAAAATCTTCCCCTGCTTGTTCCCACCAGTTTAAAATTTCTTGCCGCATAAAATAAGCAATTCCCTAGTCTATATAAACATTCCTCGAATCTGGCACAATCCGAAAAGTGAGTGATAGCACCATATCCACCTGAAAACAGTACGGCTTTGCCGTACCGTTTTCCTTTTTGAGATGCGACTATCGCATCTCATCCCCGAAAACCACTATGGTTTTCTGGGCAGTGGTGATAATGGTGCAATCACTCAGAAAATGGATTGTGCCTCGAATCTCATTGCTTCAACGCTTTCTTCATCAGCAGACCAACTTCGTGATGCACTTCCGCAATGATCACACCTGCCCGCTTCAACGCTTTCACTTTCGCCTCACGCGTCCCTTTGCCTTCCTGAATGATCGCCCCAGCATGACCCAAAGAAACGCCCGGCATGGTGCTGGCGACTTTTCCGGAAATGAATGCGACGATGGGTTTCTTGAACGGCTTTCCCTGTTCTTTCCGTTTGAGTAGATAGGCCGCTAAATCTTCTTCGGCTGTTCCGCCAATCTCGCCAAATAGGACAATGCCTTTGGTTTCTCTATCTTTTTCAAATAACGGGACTAGTTCGGCAAACGCCGCACCCATCAAAATATCACTGCCGATACTCACGACAGTAGACTGCCCCAGCCCGGCCTGGGTGAGAACCAGCGCGGTTTCACAGGACATGCCGCCGCTGCGCGAAATTACTCCAACTGGCCCTGGAGTAAACGCAATTCCCGCTTTGCCGCTGCCGATTGGTCCGCATTTCGCTTTCCCTACTGAATATATCCCTGCGGACGTCGCCCCGATGATCAGTGCTTTTTTTTCACGGGCCAGAGAGAAGCAGTAGGCCATGTCGTGGAAGGGAATATTCTCCGTAATCACATTGATCAGAGGAATGCCTGCTTCAATTGCTTCCACGATCGCCCCTTTCGCCAATTTGGGCGGGACGAAGATGACGGAACAATTGATCTGATGTTTTTCTTGCGCTTCTTTGATTGAATTGTAGACCGGTACATCTTGAACTTTCAGGCCACCCTTACCTGGTGTGACACCGGCAACAACCTTTGAACCGGCAGCGAGCATTTCCTGACAAGCCTGTTCTCCCTGCTTTCCGGTGATACCTTGGATGAGAAAGTTTGTTTTTGGATTAATGAGAATCGCCATCTTAATATCCTCCTTTCTGTTGTTTGTACTGTTGTGAGAGATCAACCATGATCTTTGCTGCTTGTGTTAGGGGGATTTTTTCGTCGTAGTAGTGGATGTCTAAGCCGTATTTTGCTTTTGCTTCCATCAGCATCGCTCGTGCTTCTTCATCATGCGGCCCGGCGCGGCGGATGACAATCGGAAAACGCGGTTTCTTTTCAATCAAGACATTCAAGACGCCACGCAAGGTCTCGGCGATATTCGTGAAGTTGGCGATGACGCCCGCCACTAATAATCCAGCTAATTTTTCTTTATCCAGAACTATCCGCGTCAATTTCTCTACCTTCTCTTGAGGAGGATTACCGCTGTATTCCGTGAAATTTGCCGGCTTGCCCCCGTAGTCTACAAGTGCATCGAGAAGCGTCATTGATGCGCCGCCGCCACTGGTCAGGATGGCAATATCTCCATCCAAGTCCACGAATGTTTTTCCGGCGACGCCGCGGTAATCATCTTTATCAATTTCGTGTGCTGCAGCTTCGCGTTTTGTTACGGGACGATTATTTGTCCGTTCGGGGAAGGGAATTTCCCAGCGGAAGCGCGCTTCATCATCCAGCACGGCGACGGCATCGACGGCGACAACATCTTTTGTTGAAGTGACAACGAGGGGATTGATCTCAAGCATCCGACAGTCAAAGCGGGTGAAGCACGTATACAATTTGGTCATCACTTCTTTGACTTTCGCTTTTACTTTTGGCTCTAATTCAGAATTCTTTAAGAGGAAAGAAAGATCTTTTGCTGTTAATCCTTCGTGGTAGGCAATTTCACGTAGGACAATTTTCGTCGGCTGTTTTTTCTTTAGCTCTTCGATATCCGCTCCGCCGGCTTCGCTATAGATAAATACTGGTTTCCGTGTGCTTGTATCAAAGAGAACTCCAAGATATAACTCTTGGGCGATTTCTACTTTTTCATCAAGAAGCACTTCTGTAATCTGTTCTCCCATAAACACAGAATGAAGGAAGCGGGAAGCAAGTTTCCTTGCCTCGTCCGCTCCCCGTACTAAACACACTCCACCTGCTTTTCCTCGGCCTCCGGCTAACGTCTGCACTTTGAGCAGACGCACGTCGTTGAACGGAGGAATATCCTTACTCTCTGCGATTAATGATCCTTTACTGATGGGGATATCTACTAATTGGAATAATTTCTTTGATTCGTATTCTTTGAGTTTCACAGCACATCACCACGTTTCATTATTTAGACATCTTTCAAGCGGAAGAGTTCTGTTTGGGTAAATGTTCCGTTTTTCAGCAGTGTCTGCAGTTCGTCGTGTTCCACAGCAAGGACAGTGAGGTTAAATGCGCTCTTTTCTGTTGTCGGGTCATGCCACTGCACGCCAAATGATTTTTCGACGATTTCTTTATTGAGCAAAGGATCGTATCCAAAAACGCGGACATTATGTTCTTGGAGTTCTTCGATGAAGTGTTTTACCCGGCTGTTGCGATAGTCGGCGACGTTCGGCTTAAATGTTAATCCGAGGACGAGGATGGATGGTGACAGCTGTAATCGTTCTTTTTTCGCAAGAATCTTGAGGACTTTAGCCGCATAAAATTTATGCATGTTGTCGTTGATGCGTCTGCCGGCAAGAATCACTTCCGGATGATGCCCAACTCCTTCTGCTTTATAGGTCAGATAATAGGGGTCAACGCCGATGCAATGGCCGCCGACGAGACCGGGGTGATAGTGATGGAAATTCCATTTTGTTCCGGCTGCAGCGAGAACATCGTTAATCGGGATCTGCATCTTATCAAAGATGACTGCCAATTCATTCATTAACGCGATGTTTAAGTCGCGCTGGATATTTTCGATGACCTTCGCTGCTTCGGCGACTTTAATGCTTGGCGCGCGGTGGATTTTCGTAATTTTCCCATACACTTGTTCGATAGTATTTAGGCTATCTTCATCCATCCCCGAGACGATCTTAACAACTTTGTTGATTGTTCTCTCTTTGTCGCCGAGATCGATCCTTTCTGGGCTGTAACCTGCTTTAAAATCAACCCCGCATTTCATCTGTGAGGCTTTTTCTAGAATCGGAACACACACTTCTTCTGTTACTCCCGGGTAGACTGTACTTTCATAGACCACGATTGTTTTTGGGGAGAGATTCTCACCGACGACTTTTGATGCCGATTCCATAAATCCGAGGTCAGGCTTATTATAGTCGTCGATCGGCGTGGGAACGCAGACAACGATGAAGTTTGCTTTCTTCAACTCTTTTGGATCGTGCGTAAATAACATATTTGTCGCTTTTAATTCTTCACTGCTCGTTTCTCGTGAGTGGTCGTCTGCTTGTTGTAATTCGCTGATCCGCTGTGCATTAACATCGAAACCAATTGTCGGAAAATGCGCGGCAAAGGCAAGTGCTAAAGGCAGACCAACATAGCCCAGTCCGACAACGGCGATGGTTTTCTCTCCGTTTTGTTTTTTCTTTACGGAATAATCTTGATACCATTGTACGAAATTATGTATGCCCTGTTCGATTGTCGTCTTTGGTTCCCAGCCCAGTATTCTCTTCGTTTTTTCAATGTCCGCAAAGGTTTGATGAACGTCTCCTTTCTGCATCGGGACAAAGTTTTTCAGTGCTTCTATTCCGAGCTCTTTTTCGATGCAGGAGATAAAATACATCAATTTGACCGGCCGATTATTTCCCAAATTGAGGATTTCAAAGCCTTGCACTTTGTCTAAAGCCTTGACCACGCCGTCAACAATATCGGTGATATAGGTAAAGTCGCGGGAATGGTCGCCGTGATTATACACTTCGATCGGCTTTCCGTCGATCATTGCCTTGGTAAAAGTGAACAGGGCCATGTCCGGCCTGCCCCAAGGACCGTATACGGTAAAGAAGCGCAGGCCAAAACAATGCAAGCCGTAGAGCGTATGGTACACGTGGGCCATGTCCTCGTTATGCTTTTTCGTCGCCGCATATAACGAAACAGGAGTATCGACTCGGTCATCTGCCGAAAAAGGAATCTTTGTGTTTCCGCCGTAGACCGAACTGGAAGAGGCGAACACGAGATATTTCACGCCGAATTCTTTCATCAATTCTAAGATGGTCAGCGTGCCGACATTATTTGCTTTCTGATAGGCAAAAGGATTTTCCAACGAATAACGTACTCCCGCCTGGGCAGCGAGATGGCAGACTTTATCAAAGTGATGCTTCTGGAAAATACTCTTCAGCGCGGCGAAATCGCTGACATCTGCTTCATAGAATTGTATCTGATCTTTGATCTGGGCTAGGCGCGCTTTTTTGAGATTAACATCATAGTAATCATTCAGATTGTCAACGACAACAACCTCGTCGCCCCGCTCCAGAAGCGCTTTAGCGACATGAAAACCAATAAATCCCGCACCGCCCGTAACCAACACTTTCATCAGACCTGCTAGACAAGAAAAACCCTTTTAAATGTTGTGATTCTGAAAAGTAGAACCCGGAAGAGATTTATGCAACAGCCATCCCCAAATCATTTAAAATCAATTGCGTGGGCATCACCGGGCACATCAGCCTGGCGCCCATCACAGCAAGTGGGATCAAATTGACTGTTGAAGAAGAAAAGAGAGAAATCGGAAGGGCTTATCTGTATATCCTTCCCAATAGCCTTCATCAGGCTCCTTTGGGGTTGATGGAAGATGTCTTTGTCAGCGAAGCATCACGGGGGAAAGGTATTGGTACAGAATTGGTCCGGAAAATAATTGTGGAAGCTAAGGCCCGTGGCTGTTACAAGCTGATCTGCACGAGCCGCCATAACAAGCCGGAAGTTCACGATCTTTATCTGAGCCTTGGTTTTAAAGACCATGGAAAAGAATTCCGGATCGATTTTGAGTGAAACTAGCCGCAGCACAGACGGGCAATTACTTCCTCCCCACACCAACATATTCAAATCCATCTTCTTTGACCATTTCCGGTTCATAGATATTTCGCCCATCAAAAACCATTTTGTGCTTCATCGTCTTTCCTAATTCCGCAAAATTAACGTTACGAAATTCGTCCCATTCCGTTGCGAGAAGAATTGCGGAACAATCAATAACTGAATCGGAGAGTGAGGACGCATACCGTACTTTCTCCCCAAACACTTCCCGCACATCAACGTGAGCCACGGGATCATACACGGTCACATCAGCACCGTGGTTGAGGAGTCCTTGAACAAGTGCCAATGCTGGAGATTCACGAATATCACTCGTCTGCGGTTTGAATGCTAACCCCCAAACCACAAACCGGTGCCCTTGCAACGTCTGGCCAAACCTCGCTTTTATCTTATGGGCAAGATAATTCTTCTGCCGCTCATTCAGCAGATCAACTTCCTGTAAGAGCTGAGCCTCATACCCTTTCTCTCGGGCAGCATGAATTAATGCGCGTACATCTTTGGGAAAACAGCTTCCGCCGTAGCCGATGCCCGGATTGAGGAAGCGTGGATTGATCCGATAATCAAGCCCCATTGCCTGCGTCACCATCTTCACGTCCGCGCCAACCCTCTCGCAGATATTAGCCAGCTCGTTGACAAAACTGATCTTTGTGGCCAGGAAAGAGTTATTGGCATATTTGATCATCTCTGCCGTCTCCCAATCGGTCTCCAGCACGGGAATATAAGTACGCGCTCTCCCGGTATAAATGCGGCGCAGGAGAGAGTATGCTTTCAGGGTCTTGGCTCCAAACACGATCTTGTCCGGATGCGTAAAATCATGCACCGCTTTCCCTTCCGCCAAAAACTCCGGATTGGAAACAACCTCCACTTCTGAGGATGGATTTGTTTCTTGGATCAAAGAATGGCATTGCTGTGCTGTTCCCGGCGGCACCGTACTCTTGTTGATCAACAGTTTATATCCCCGGGCAGTGCGAGCGACGATCTGGGCGACGGCAAAGACGTGACGGAGGTCGGCAGAGCCATCTTCCCTACTGGGGGTGCCCACACAATTGAAGATTGCCTCAGCAAAGGTGATGGCTGTTTGCGCGTCTACAGTGAATAATAATCGCCCCCGGCTGACATTCCGGGCAACGAGGTCAGCCAATCCGGGTTCAAAGAAAGGGATTATGCCTTTCTGGAGCTGTTTGATTTTACGCTCATCAATATCAATGCAATGAACGTTGTGGCCAAGATTAGCGAGGCAAGCGCCGGTGACCAACCCAACGTACCCTGTTCCAAAAACGGCAATGTTCATCGGGTGAATGCTTCCTCCGCGGCGTTCAGCGATTCAATTGTTCCGACATCAAACCATCTCCCGGCAAGCAACATCCCGTACACTGGCTGCCGTTCAGCGAGATAGGCGATGAAATCGCCGGCACGGTCCGCTTTGCCGACGGCAAGCGCCTCTTTAATCAGCGGAAGATGATCCTTCTTTAAAGCATAGATCAATGTTGAGACCATTGTCGAGGACGGTTGCTCTGGTTTCTCGATGAATGAGGTTATCTGAGACTGCTGATTAATCGAAGCGACGCCGAGTGTTTGTGCTAAGGCTAATGATCGGACATCGTGGAGCATAATCGCTGAACCTTTCTGCTTGAAGAACGAAAGAAACTTCTCCAGATCATCTTCAAAAAGATTATCACCGCCGATGACCAGAAGGTCATCGTCAATCTTTTCCTGTTGGAGGACGAAGTGGATATCACCAATAGAACCAAGACGATCTTCGTTGCTCATCGTCCGATCGTTGATGATGTTGACGGCAAGAAGGCCATTTTTTGGTCTCCATTCCTGGAAATCCGGATAAAATTTGTTGTTGGTCACAATATAGATGGATGAAATATCTTTTAACCGCTGTACTTTCCTGAGGATATGATCCAGGATGGTTTTTCCGGCAATGGAAAGAAGAGGTTTGGCTTTATTTTCCGTCAGGGTACCGAGGCGTGTGCCGTAGCCGGCAGCAAGAATAATCGCGATCATCTGTCTCCAAGACGAGAAAAATGGTTTAAAAGTGTTGTGGAAGTGGGATAGTGAAAAGTGGGGATTTTCAGAGAAATGAAGTTATTCCTGTTGTGAACCGGACTGCTTTTTCGCAAGATTTTTATAGGTAATTCGCCTCAATACTTTTTTGACCACGTTCTCCGTGGTCGTTGTCAAGGTACTGCCGATTGATCGGAAGTGCTTTTGTATGTGAAGAAGGGGGTGCATCTAATGGCCAAACCAATAAAGAAGAAAAAGCATCAGGAAGAAGAATCCAAAGATGATTTAGGTGATGAAGACGACGATTCTGATGCTGAAGATGATTGGAATTAGAAGATACGGGTAGTTATTTTAATCAAAGCATCTTTTTTTATTTTTTTGTAATTGTTTAGAGAAGTTTGCATAATTTGATTATTTATCAGCAAAATTCCCTTTAGAGAACTTTGCAAAATTCACTTTTTGATGTGCAAAGTTCTCAAGAGGAGGTGAAATGGCGGAATTTTTGGCTCTGTTTGAAATATTTTGAGGGTTATTTTGCAAGAAATGGAACGGAGATTCCATTTCTGCACAGAAATATGATCCTTGCTCATATTTCTTGTGCCCAAAATTCCTTTTTTCAAACTCCTCTTTAGAGAATGGACTTCACGGCCGCATCCAGCGGACTTCATAATAGGTGACATCGTTTTCATCATCGACGACGCCCAGCAGCAGCCGCTTCTTGGTGGAATGGGCCACCCTGTTCTTGGCGCTGAACTCGTGCCAGGTGAAAACGCTGGCTTCATGGACGGGATAGACAATCCATTTGGCATGGTCCTCTCCCGGCTTGATGCCGCGGTCATAGACCCGGAAGTCAGCTCCGAACTTTAATGCGGTCTTGATGATATATCCGCGGTTGCGCATGTCTTTGAAGACGCAATAACGGATCCAGAAATTAGGCTCCACTTTCCGCGCTTTTCTGACATAAGTCTCCAAAACAATTTCTTTCCCGGCTTCACTCTTGACGATCAAACGGCTGCGCTCCAAAAGATAGAGCGCTTCCAGCAAAGAAAGTTCCACTTTGCCATTCTCGGTCAATGATCCGAAGCGCGATTGATTATATAACTCCCGGGCTTCATCAGACGATTCCGTAATCACGCGTTCACCAGCAAGGATGCTGAAAATCGGCTTCTTCTTTTCTTTCTTTTCAGTTTTCTTGCCTTCGGAGACTATTTCTTCCGCGGGAATAACGGATAGTTTCTCTGCTGTGATCTCTTTTAGTTCTTCAGTTACGTCCTCTGCCACAGTCTCCGCAATCTCTTCGACGGCTGCTTCAGCAGATTTCCTAGTTTTCTTCGTCATGGGAGATGTTTAAGAAGGAAGTTTTTAAATGTTTGTGGATTTTAGGGCAGTACGTAAATAGCGCATTGCCTCCTGCGGATTCTCAGAACGGGTAATAAAACTGCCGGAAACAACGATATCAGCCCCTGCATTAACCGCTCCCCTAATCGTTTCTGGTTTCATCCCGCCGTCAACGATGACTTTGACCTTTGGCTGCAGATGTTTGATCACGGCAATTTTCCGTAACGGCGCCCGCAAGTACTTCGCACCATAGCTTCCGGGATGGACGGTCAGAATCAAGACATAATTGAGGAGAGGGAGATATTTCTTGATGGAAGCGACGTTCGTTTCCGGTTTCAGGGCCAGACCCACTTTCTTCTTCAGCGATTTGACCTGTTTGATCAGACCAAGAATCTGCTGATCGGATAATGGTTCGGGATGGATGAGAATCGTCTCGACTTTTTTTCCGTTGTTTCTGATCCACGATTCGGGGTCGCGCACCATTAAGTGGGCATTATATTTGAAGTTCTGGGATAATTTAAATGTAAACCAGCCATATTGATGAGAGACAAATTTCCCATCGCCGATATCAAGATGTAAAGTCCGGGCAATACCATTTAATTTTTTGAGCGTAGTGTCTAGTTCCTGCTGATTTTTGGCCATGACCGAGGGATAGATTTGAATCATCTTACGTATCGTGAAAAGAGGAGGAGCAGGGCGACAAACAGGAACAGAAGTGTGGCTGCAACGATGATCGGCGGTTCTGGATCCAATTTGTGTTGTTGAATCATATTATCCCTGTTTTTTCTCCAGCAAAGCGATCTTTTGTATTCTCCGCTGGTGGCGCGCGGCGCCGGAAAAGGGCGTGTTCAGGAACGTCCAGATCATCTTCTTGGCTTTGGAAAGGGAGATGCCCGGCTGTGGTTTCAACATCCCACCGCCGGCAAGGCAAAGGATGTTGGCATCGTTGTGCTCGCGTGAAACTTTCACCTGCGCCAGATCGTGAGGATTGACCGCACGCGCCCCTCTCAGTTTATTAGCAGCCATGCAGATTCCTTCTGCCGAACCGCAGGCAAGAAGACCAAGCCCGTTGTTCTTCACTACTTTCCGCGCAACTTTTTCTGCAAAATAAGGATAATCATCATCAGAGTTATAGGCCGTATTACCACAATCATCGTAGGCGATCTTTTCCAGATCAAGCCAGACTTTTATCTTCTCTTTGAGATCGAAACCAGCATGATCGGCGCCAAGGTATATTTTTTTTGTCATGCTGACCTCCCTTTCTTTTGGCGAAGCAGAACAAGAAGAAAACCATATGTTGCCACGAGAATCAAAGCGTGCACAAGAGCAGAAAGTAATGATTTTGAAGCGAGGACACCAACTTGCACTAATAAAGCGCCAAACAGGGCAGAAGAGAAGATCGGGAGGAAGAGGTATAATGGTGAAATCCCGCTGATTTTTCTAAAGAAAGGCATGGTTAAGATTACTAAAGCGGTCAGGCCGATCAGCGTCGCCCGCAGCGGATTGACTGAAGGATACACATATTGATAGAGAGTATCAACCAGCAGGTGGAGAGCAAACAGGATCAGAAGAATTTTGGCGTGTTGATCGAAACCAACCGGCAGGGATGAGGCTGTTGCTGAATGTTTGCTCATCGTTTCCCACCGCTGCCAAAGAGGCGGATGCGTTGTTCAGCAACTGCCTGGATCAATTCTCGTGCCGGTGCAAGAATATGACGGGGATCAAAATCACGCGGTGCTTGCTTCAGAGCGCGGCGTACGGCAGCATCAAAAGCCAAGCGTAAATCTGTGTCCGTGTTGATCTTGGTGATCCCGTGGGAAATCGCTGTTTTGATTTGCTTTTCGGGAACGCCTTCCACACCCTGAAGAGAAGCACCATAGCGTTCGGCGAGCCTGACCAGCGGGCGTGGAACGGCAGAAGCGCCATGCAGGACTAGCGGAATGGCCACTTTGTGACGGAGTTGTTGGAGAAGATCCTGACGCAGGACAGCTTTTCCCGCGAACTTGTAAGCACCATGGCTGGTGCCGACGGCGACGGCCAGAAAATCACAGCCGGTGCGTTCGACAAATTCTTTGGCTTTTTCAGGGTCGGTATAATGGATGTTCCGGCTGGAGACGAGATCTTCCGCGCCGCCGATCGTGCCTAATTCCGCTTCTACGGAAATACCTTTACGGTGGGCTAAGTGGACAACTTGTCTTGTCCTGCGGATATTCTTCTCAAAAGGATCTTGTGATGCATCGATCATCACGGAAGAATAACCGAGAGCGATTGCTTTTCTGATCGTTTCCAGATTCTGGCCGTGGTCTAAATGAAGGGCGAGGGGAACGGAAGCCAATTGGGAAGCAGTTTGGGCAAGACAATGCAGAAAATTCATCCCCGCGTAGTTGATTGCCCCCTCAGAAGTAGCCAGGATGAGCGGAGATTTTAGTTTAACGGCAGCCTGGACAACACCCTGCACGATCTCCATGTTATTGATATTGAAATGAGGGACAGCATATTTTCCGCGCTGTGCTTTATGCAGAAGAGTTTGAGTAGATGCAAACATGAAAGACCTCTTTTAAGGTCATAAAGGAGAAGATGTTTTTATAGATTGTGTTTGGGAATGCTCTGTAGAAAAAGTCAGCCGCCTGGCCAAGAAGTTGCGCGAGAACTACGATATACTGAAATTATTGATGCTTCTTCGCTGTAATCTATACTAACGGACACCAATTTTCATACTATTGATCGTGTCCGTTATATATACAAAGGGCTTAAATTTGTACGAAAATTTAAGTCCTTTGGTATAAGCAGCCGGAGAAGCACGAGCGCAACGGCCAGGCTGACTTTTTCGAGATTTTCTACAGAGCCGTTTGGGAATGTAGATGTGAAGCTGATCTGGTTTATTGCCTTATGATCAGTGGATTAAAATTTGTATTCGTATCATAATAATCCTCTCCCTCGATTTTCTTTAAACTTTTAATAACTTTATAGGTAACAGGAGTCATAATAACTTCAACAGCTACTTTTAAGAACCAGCCGGAAAGAATTGATGCGACTAATAACCCCGTAGGAATTACCGCATAAAGTGCGATCACATAGAACAGGATTGTATTCGCGCCCTCGCCAACGATGGTTGATCCGATTGTTCTTGACCAGAGATGTTTCCCTTTTGTCCAAATCTTCATCTTAGCAAGGATATAATCATTGAAGATACCCCCAACCCAAACTGCAATCCAACCACCAACCAAGATGCGGGGGATCTGTCCCAGGACTCGTGTAAAAGCATCATTTGCATCGAATCCCATTGCGGGGGGAAGAGCAACAACTATTGCATAGATCAAACCTGCAATTAGAGAACTAAATAAGACCATCCAGACTACACTTCGTGCTTTTGCATAGCCATACACTTCCGTTAAAACATCTGCAAGAATATAGGTGAAAGGAAAATAAAGGACTGTTGCTGAAACAGTAAATATCCCTAATTGGACTATCTTTCCCGCAGTAATATCAGAGACCAGTTGGAAAGTAATATACAAAGCAGTGATCAATCCCAAATATTTATACTGTTTTGATGTTGGGGGTGATTTTTGTTTCCCGCTTTCTTTTTCCAACATTAATTCTTCCATACAAAGAAGAAGAAAGAAGATGTTTATAAACTTTATTCCAGACGATTGTTAACTTTGAAACATGAACATCTTCTTCTTTCGGCTTTGTGTAAAAAGTCACTGCGTTTGGGGTTGCGGCGCAAGAAATACGAAAACTATCGTATTTCTGCACAGAAATGAAATCTTTGTTTCATTTCTTGCGCATAGTGCCGATTTTCAGAAGTGATTGGGGATAAGACAGAAATAGTTTTTTCGCTGAAAATCGGTTCTGAACTTGGTCTGAAGTATCGCTTTTCACTATGCACATCTTCGCAATCCCCACTTTTTACACAAAGCCTCTTCTTTCGAAAAGATTATATATCCCTTTTCAAAAATATAACTCCATGAAAAAACAGAGTACTTTGTCCAAATCCATCCTCATTGTCCTGGCCAGCACATTGCTCCTCTTTACGATCGCGACAAGTCTTCAGATTTTAGACCAAAAATATCACCGGGAACATCTGGAGGAATTGACTTCAACGGAGGTCATCAATGGATCAACATATTACAATTATGCCGACACCCCTTATACGACGTTGGCTGGCATTTTTTCAATCATTTACTTTTTGTTAGCGCCATTGGTCGTGTTAATTGTCAGCGGACGATTTCTGTCCAGAGAGAAAGAAAAAACTGCTTACCTTCAGAGCTTATTGATCCCCTTGTCTTTCTTGGGACTTACTTTGGTGCTGCAAGCATTTGTAGTTTATTATTCCGAAGGCAGTTTCAGGACAGATTTAGCGGTAATCCAGCTAGGTATTATGTTCCTATACGCACTCGTCGTTTTTCTGTTGGTATCTTTGATCAATGGCTTGATTATCTATCTGAAGAAGAAACGCCGATCTTAATTTTCAGCTTCTTGATTTCGGCCAGCGCCTGCTTTTCTGTTAGCAAGCCATTCTTCGTGCCAATACGCTGGATGACCGAAGAGGCATTAGCCTGCCCGAGCCGTAAACAATCCTCAAAATTCCACTTTTTGATCAGGCCGGCGAGCAAGCCTGAGGTAAAGGCATCACCAGCTCCGGCAGTATGCACGATCTTGACGCGGGGCGGGAGATAAGAGTAGATCTGATCATTATTAAAAGCAGAACAACGCTGTGCGCCATCCGTGATGACAATAGTTTCCGGTCCTAAAGCGTGAAGCTGATGGAGAAGCAGGGAAGTATTGCCCGTTTTTACGTGAAGCAGCGCCTGCGCTTCTTCTTTGTTGAGGACAAGAACAGTCGTCGCTTGAAGAATCTGCTTTAGATAAGAGCGGCCTTTTTGGGCAAGATAGAAAGAAGGGTTAAAGAGAAGTTTTATCTTTCTGGCTTTGGCATAAGCAGCGATTGTCTTGGCCGTCTGAAACGACTTTCCCAGCAAAGTAGCAAGATAAATCCAGCGCGGATGCGGGTGCGCTGCAGAGAAATCGGCAGGGGTAAGGTCCTGGGAAGCGCCTTTCTGGACGAAGATCACCCGGTCGGAAGATTGGTGGGAGGAGATGATTGTTGATGAATCCGTAGGATGGCGGCTTCTGCTCTGGCAACGAGGAGAAAGGTGATATTGTTTCATCTCGCGCAGAATGAGATCAGCATCATGATCCCGGCCGAGTTTTGCCAGCACTTTAGCATTTAATCCAAGCACAGAAAGGGCGGCAGCAGAATTTGTCGCGCCGCCGCCGGAATGGATTTCCGTTGATTTCACGAGCAGTTTATCGCCCGGCCGGATCGATTTAAGTGGAGCAT
The DNA here is from genome assembly GCA_018302605.1 of Candidatus Woesearchaeota archaeon. GTDB lineage: Archaea > Nanobdellota > Nanobdellia > Woesearchaeales > GW2011-AR9 > JACOZP01. The sequence goes on from JAGVZN010000019.1 coordinate 117,194, forward strand.
CAATGGTCAGGAAGCGGTCTAGCGTTGCCGAACCGACGCAGAGCACATCATATCTGAAGAGCATGGACGATGACCTCTTTTTTTCTGGAGAAGGGAAGGATGTTTAAATAGGTTGTTGTGAAAAGAGATGATCGGTTTATATTTCTCCGAAACCGAAAACATCCTGATAATATTGTTCAGTTGTCGTAGAACGTTGTAATCCGCCGGGGAGAGATCCTAAAAGCTCACGATCAGCATCAGCTAAACGCGTATTGCAACTGGTTAAAACTAATTCTGCATCAGAAATCGCGTAAAGTGCTTGAAAACGAGTATACTCGGCTTCTAAACGTGCAGATGTGCTCACTGCCGATTCCAATTCTGCTCTTTTTTCTGTGAGAGTGCGTTCTAATCCTTCTACCGCAGTTCTTCTTGCCGCAAGTTCCGTTCTTTGTTCGCCAATGTATTGGGATGCCGGGCTTACCCGGTAAGTAATTCCGACATTTTCTGATTCAACTGGAACTGCTGGGACGGGAGCTGAAGAAGTTGGCCGGTAGAAATCAAGTATGGGGGCATAGCGGGCTCTTATGTTCTCCGGCGTTTCCAGTCCGCTGACGCTCCAACGATGTTCTTGATATTTCCGCAATTTTTGTTCTGCTTTGGTTAATTTACGGTCACGTTCAGCAAGAAGTAAAACATAACGCTCTTGGTGAGACGGTTCAGCAGGGACTTCTGAAAGATCGTGATCAGGTATTAGTCGCGTA
>JAGVZN010000013.1 GCA_018302605.1 Candidatus Woesearchaeota archaeon
GTAAAAACATATTAAAAACCTCCCCACTTTACGCAAGAAGATGAACCTTATCCAAGAATCCTACCAGCGCCTCTTCCCCGAAAAGCCATTTATCTACGAGACAGAGATGGAATATAACCGCCGCTTGGGAGATTTCAATGCTAACATTAGCCTCTCCCGCAATAAGATCACTCTCCATCTTAATCTGCAGTGGAAAGATATTGATGACGAGATCAAGATTGGCCTCATCCAGCATCTCCTGCTCAAGATTTTTAAGGGGAGAGCAAAAACACAGAACCTCGCTGTGTATACTAATTTTGTGAGGAATATCCCGATTTTCACGCCTAAAACAAAAAGCAATCCCACGTTAGAAGAATCATTCCAACGGGTCAATCAACAATTTTTCTCCAGCCAGATGGAAATGCCTAATCTTACCTGGGGGCAGGACTCTTTCCGTAAACTGGCCTGTTACAATTTTCATAACGATACGATTACGGTCTCAACTCTCTTTCAAGATTCTCTCCCACATATCCTTGATTATTTAATGTATCATGAAATGCTCCACAAACATTTCCAGTTTAAACATACGGGCAGCCGTCATTCGTATCACAATAGTGAATTTCGAGAAGCAGAACGGCAATACCCTGATTTTTCACGGATAGACAAAGAAATTAGTCAAATTATTCATCAAAAACGGACTACAAAAAGACGGCAACAATCATTGTGGAAAAGAATGATCGATATTTGAGCAAGAAAGACGTACAAAATGCTGACCCGGTGTACGATCCAGCGGCACAATCCGAAAAAGGGGTGATAGTTCCAAAAAGAGAGTGCTGCCGGCCGTTCGGTCTGGCGAAAACAGGATAGAAATCATGCTTCCTGAAGAATCTTGATCTGAGGATAGTTTTCGCTCCAACATTTTTGGAGGATAGCACTTCAGACCGAACATCTTGGCCCAGCAGCACCCTCTACAACTATCACTCACAAAATGGATTGTGCCGATCCAGCGATAGATTTAAAAAACACTTCTCTTTTTATGCTGATTATGGCGAAAAAAGGTGTTCTTTCGCATAATGCCATGGATAAGCTTATGCGTCAGGCAGGGGCATTTCGGGTTTCTGACGATGCCAAAGAAGCTCTGGCAGTCGTGCTTGAACAGAAAGCATTGCAGATTTCCCGGGAAGCGAAGAAATTGGCAGAACATGCCGGCCGGAAAACGATTACTGAGAAAGATATTCGGTTAGCCGTGCAATAGATCCTGATAATATGAAAGGTGGTTACTCATGACAGAATATGAAAAGAAACTGGTGAGCGTAGGCACATTAAAGAAAGGCGACACGATCATCATTGACGGTGCGCCGTGCAAGATTACGGACACTGCTACTTCCCGTCCAGGAAAACACGGACATGCTAAAGTAAATATGATGGCCGTCGGTCTGCTTGACGGCAAAAAAAGAAATATCGTCATGCCTGGGCACGATCGTGTCGAAGCCCCCATCGTCGAGAAGAAATCAGCACAAATACTCTCGGTCACGGGAAATACTGCTCATGTCATGGATATGGAGACCTACGAAACCTATGATATGGAGATTCCGGAAGAGCTCAAAGATCAAGTCAAAGAAGGTGTTGAAGTCCTCTATTGGCTGGTCATGGGCACGCGAGTGATGAAACAAGTGAAATAAGGTGAAAATATATGGCTAAATTTCCTGAAGCAGAAGCACGATTGTTTAAAAACATCTTTGTAGATCGCAAGACCAAGCGCAAGATCCGCGCCAATCCGTTGAAAGTCCAGGCGGGCAAAGTCCGTGGCCGGGGCATTGGAGCAGGAACGAAGCTTAAGCCGAAAAGGAAGAAGTAGAGAGATGAAGAACAGTGAGTCAAACATTTTCATTCAGTTTATGGCCACTCTTTTTGGTGGAGCCATTTTTGTGTACGTAGCGATATGGACGCTCTTACTTAATTTCGGCTTTGATTCTCCAGATTACACGATATGGATTATTCTGACCGCGGCGATCATTGGTATTTCACTCACTGAAATATTCACCAGAAGAACTCGACGCAATTTCCATCTTGTTAATCTTGGATTATTTGCCCTCATAACAATCTTTCTCCTCTTGTATATTGGACAAGAAGACTGGCAATTTGTCATCGGTTTATCAGCAGTATCTTTGATCTATGCCGCCGTACCAGCCGTTATCTACATAATCACAAGACATTGGCAGAAATTGCGAGAATGGAAATTATCTTTCCGTCTTTGATCCACTTGGTAGATTATATCTTAAAAATGAACCGACTACCAAAACATATAAATACCATCCATTCGTCCTTCCAATCATGATCAGTGCAGTCGTTCTTTGGATTATCCAGTACAAATACATCCTCCTCTTCTATCTAGTTATTATCGTTCTTCTCTACATTAAACGTAAACAGATTGATGTTCAGGGAAAAATAATCTTCCTCTACCGGATGAAATGGGGATTAAAATGGATGGACAAAGTCTCCGCGAAATATCGCGAATGGATCATCCTCTTTGGCTATATCGGCGTCGGTGCTGGTTTTGTCGGTCTTGCGGTCATTTCTTATGTCCTCGTCAAGAATCTGATTGATCTGATCACTAATCCGACCGCCCAATCAGGTGTTTCTTTAGTCTTACCCGGGATCAACGTCCCAGGATTGGGCGTCTTGCCTTTCTGGTACTGGCTGATTGCCATCTTTATCATTGCTCTGGTTCACGAATTTGCGCACGGTGTTGTCGCTCGTGCACATCGGATCGAAGTTAAAAATACGGGCATCGTCCTTTTCGGCCCGATCATCGGCGCTTTTGTCGAACCAAACGAGAAAAAAATGGCAAAAGACAAAGACATCGTTCAATATTCTATTCTTGCCGCTGGTGCATTCACCAATGTTATCCTGGCTGTTCTCGCGGTCCTGCTTCTTACCTTCGCCTTCGCTCCCGCCCAGCAGGCAATGGTTCAGCCGACGGGATTCACTTTCGATGCCTACGTCAATGAAAACTTTCCTTTTGCCCAGGCCGGAATTGCTCCAGGGACAGTAATCACAGGAATTAACGGGATTGCGACGCTGGATTTCCAGCAATTCAGTGATGAACTGACCTCGATCAAACCAGGTGAAACAATTACTGTCCAGACTCCAGAAAAAGATTATGCTCTCCAAGTCGCCGCCAATCCTGATGATCAAAAAAAGCCGTTCTTGGGAATTCAATCTATCCGCAATGAATTTGAGGTTAAGCCAATGTATGATGTTGGTCTTTGGAAAATCGTCTATTACGTTGTCGATTGGCTTGCCGGCTTCCTCCGCTGGCTCTTCCTGCTCAGTTTTGGGATTGGTCTATTCAATCTATTGCCGCTGCCCCTCGTTGATGGTGGCCGAATGGCCCAGACTTTTCTTCATAAATTGAAAGGGCCGGAAATGGGAGAACGACGCTACCGCCAGGTAGGAATGTTTTTCTTGCTGATCTTATTATTAAATCTGTTCTTTCCGCTGATTCAGAAATTGTTTTGAAGAAAAACGGTCAGTTCTCAGTATAATCATACCTCAGCAGAGCCAAGCCAACATCCAGATGCTCCAGTACGCATCTTCTGATCTAGAAAATTGACGTACTGCCTGAGCAAGCCGTTCCAATCCCCGTGGACTATCTCGTCTTGTGGAATAAAGAAATGTTGCGCCTGAGGAATATACATAAAGGCCGTCGGCAATCTTTTGTGATTCTAATTCTGGATGACGGGGGTCAATAATATGTGCTCTCTTGGAAAAAGCATCACCCCCTAGAAAACGAACTGTAATCCCATCACAACCAAAAAATGTCCTAAAATCATATTCCAAAACCGCACACTGAACATCTGCCCTCAATGGTGCAGGGAGGGTTATTTCGCCACCTTGCTGGTCATAGGGCACCATTAGTTCAACCGGCTGTCCAGCACGCGCATACGCATCCAGGAAATGATCTAGATTATGTTCCGTTAAAGTTAACAGCGTTGACATTAATGCACCCCTCTTTCTGCTAAATATTTTTCCGCTTCCATCGCCGCCATACACCCCGAACCGGCAGCCGTGATCGCTTGTCTAAAACGTTTATCCTGAACATCACCGGCGGCAAACAAGCCTTCAACATTCGTATGCATATTCTTATCCGCGTTGATGTAACCCAATTCATCAACTTCGATCATTCTTTTCAAGAATGCAGTATTGGGAACATGACCAATCGCTAAGAATACACCATCACACTTGAAATCACTGATCGCACCATTAGTCGTATCTTTTAATTTAACACCATTTACTTTTCTCCCATCACCGATGATCTCTGCGATCTCCGAATTCCACACAACTTTGATCTTAGAATTCTTCAGCGCCCGTTCCTGCATGATCTTCGATGCGCGAAACGAATCTTTGCGGTGCACAATTGTCACTTTCGAAGCGAATTTTGTCAAGAACGTAGATTCTTCCATCGCCGAATCACCACCACCGATGACAATTACTTCTTTATCTTTGAAAAATGCGCCATCGCACGTAGCACAAGTGGTAACTCCCCGGCCTTTATACTTCTCTTCAGAAGGAATACCTAACCAGCGGGCAGACGCTCCCGTTGCGACAATCAATGATTTTGATTGGAGTAGTTCTCCACCAACTAATTTTAACTCAAAAAGATCGTCTCTCTTTACACAGTGTTCCACAATATCAACCATAAACCGCGCCCCAAACCGTTCAGCCTGCTGTTTACACAATTCAACCAATCTTGGTCCCTGCACCCCTTCAGGAAAGCCGGGAAAATTTTCGACATCTGTTGTCAATGTCAATTGACCGCCGTCTTCCGGCCCGGAGATCAGCAGTGGTTTCAGATTGGCTCTGGCAGCATAGACCGCAGCGGTGCAACCGGCGATGCCGGTTCCGAGAATGATCAAGTTTTCCATAAGCTCTTCCGATCATCAATTATTTATAAGAATTACGGTTTACTGATAAGTCAATAAAAACCCGTCCGCCGAAACCAATTCCAGATTATTGAATTTCTTTGTCCAGCCCCAAATCTCAAAGAAATGCCACAGCGTTACTTCTTCCCCGCCAATGGTCAATTTCGCCGTGAGAGGACCATAACTCACCAAGCAAATTTCCAGCGGTTCAGGAACATCCAGGGTATGACACCCTTCTTTATTGGGATAGTAAAACCAATATTGATTCTCAGCCAAGTTTAGATTAGGGCCTTTCACGTATGGTTTAACCTCCAGAGCGAGTTCTGCCGTCGCTATGTTATTAGTATCGTCAGCTTCTACAACTTCATTTACCGGATCAACTTCGTATCCGACTGTATATGTGCCGGAATCAGAATAACTAAAAGTAAGCAATGGTTTCATGATGTCTTCATGGAACGAAATTTTCTCGCCAGGAAAGAGCTGGATTGCCGGTACTTCTGCCTCACCATCGCCAATCTTTATCCGGATTGTTGTCGGCAGCCGTGTTGTTGCTTCACCGTCAGACTTGATAATCGGCACTTCTTTTTTGACATCAGAATAGGCATAGAGGGGATAACCGATACCAGACCGTGAAGCAGGATTGATGATCCTTACCGGAAAGCGCGAAACGATCGGCTCGTCACCGATGTTCTTGACAAAAAATGGAACAAAAACATCCTCGCTATAACCATCACGCGGCTGGATCTGTGGTTCGCCTAATTCCACGAGCAAGTCGCCTGCTGCAAAAATAGTTGTGGCCATCAGCAGGAGAACAGATGCTAATAAGATTAATGCCCTCATGAAATGGATATTTTTGAACATAATAACCCTAGTAAAGAAGAAGAATATTTAAACCTTCCTTTAGACGGGCACAATCCGAAAAGTGAGTGATGGTGACGCCAAATGGTCGCTGAAGGATAGTTATAATACTGGAACTGGGCCAATTTTCTTCTGTATCTCTGAAATTTCTTAAAATTGGCTTCAGCGACGGCTCACCATCACTCACAAAAAAGATTGCGCCTTTAGACAGACAGGGTTATGTTTCATCAATTTGAGAACACTTCCATCAAAATAAGCTGGGAACCACCGGTCAAAAGAGGGGGGGAATACTCCGCGTTTTAATCATAGCGTTCTGATTTAATCCGGTCTAACGCCACGCCTTTCTGAACCAATAATTCTTTGGTCTCCAACACCAACTCCTTCAATCCGCAGACATAAAACATCTTTCCGCTCACGTCTTCAGGAAGATGATCCTGGACATGGCCTTGCTTGCCTGACCATTGGGCGCAGCTTAAAATTGGCACATAAGTGAAATTTGGATTTTTTTTTGCTAACATCTTGAGAATATCATCATAGAACAGATTTTTCTGTTCACGCACGCCAAATAATAAGACAAACTTCTGTTGAGGAAGCTTCGGAACATATTCGGCAAGCATTGAGTACAATGGAGCCACACCCGTTCCCGCACCCAGAAACCAATATTCCGAAGAAGTATTTTTTTCATCAAAGAGGAAGTGACCAAAAGGGCCTTTCAGTTCAAAAGAATCTCCTCTCTTTGTTCTTTTGAACTCTTCAGACGCAAATCCCCCATCGATAATCTTGATACAGAAATCTAATTTTCCCCGCGGCGTGGGGGGATTGAAGATAGAATAAGATTTTAAACGGGTAACTCCACTTTGAGTGATCTTGATGGTCACAAACTGGCCGGCATTAAATGAAAATGTTTCTGGAATGGCCAGGCTCAGGAAGAGGACGTCAGCCGTCAGCATCTTCTGTTCTACAACTGTTCCACTAAAGGTCTGGATCACCATATACCCCTGCGGAGAATAGTTGTTTAAATAGTTTTCTGGGGAAAGTTCACAAAAAGAGAAAGATGAGTTCAGAGGACATTGTATAATTCATTTTTGAGATGCAAAGTTCTCTTTATTTATAACGAATTGTACATCCTTTTACAAAAGTGGTGTGACCACAACAGACAGTGGCCGAAGATTTTTCACCAGCGGGATTTACCCCCACAATATGGTAGGCTTTTTCTTCTTCCTCACAAGTGAGATTCCAATAATTAGAACTCTCAACTTGCACATCACTCCATCCCGCACTGCGCGCGGCGCTAATCGCATCATCATCACCACTACAGCTCATTGTTAATGCTGACAACAAACCAACCAATCCCGATGTTAATGATTTTCCCATTTTAGCTCTCCTCCTTAAATTTTATTCCTAAATAAGAGAGCACTTTTTAAAGATTATCATTTAAGAGGAGGAATGTTGTATCCGAATATTATTGCAGGGGGTAATTCTAAAGAGAAGTTTGTAGATAAATAATTGAATTCTGTAAACTTCCCTAAACAGAGTTTACTTGAAAATAAACAAGAATTTGTCAAGATCAATCTTCCCTTCGACCACGCTGACACCCTCTTTTTCCAGCAGTTTGCGTTTCTCTTCCACTTTCCCGCCTTTCTTCCAGCCCATGAAGCCGCCTAACGAGCCGTCGCTTCTGAT
>JAGVZN010000028.1 GCA_018302605.1 Candidatus Woesearchaeota archaeon
GATGCTATGCCATTCATCCATTGACTAAAGTCAATGGTTTTCTGGCTATTTTTGCATAAACAATCTATCTGCCAAAATTACTATTTTTCAAACTTCTCTAAAGCAGGCACGACATTTTCTCCTATAACTCCATCTTCTTTCCATTCAGATAAAAGATCGGCTTCTTAAACACCTGATCACCATGATAGATCGTCTTGATATCACCGCCAAACCAATGATTACTGCCGATAGCGATGTGCCCGGTCCCCAATACTTTTTCATCGATGATCGTCGAGCCGATCAATACTGCACCGGGATTTATACCGATAGCCAGCTCGCCCACCTGCCGGATACGTTCCGGATATTTTGCCCTGTGTTCAAATTTCTCAAAAGTCTTCTGCAGCAGGAGAGCATGCTTCCCCTCCATCTTCTCCACTATGCCGTCACGCACGTGCAGGGTCAGCGGGGAATCAATCAGAAATGCACCTGCTTCAGTCTTTAGTGTTCCATCAACCACGATCTTCCCGCGTACACCATGCATCCCTTGCGGAGGGATATATACTTCTCCCGCAGGCATGTTTCCCCCTTCTCCCGGCGCATGATACGCACCGACATTGGCGATTGCTTCCTTGCCGGAAACATCAAAAGTCACATCTGTGCCCGCCGGTGTCCGCACACGAATCTCTTCTGCTTGATCCCATTTTTTCTTGATCTTATTCCCTATCTTCTGCATCCGGCGAAAATTTACCTGCATTGCATCCAGAAACAAAGGAAAATGCTGTGCTTTGACATCGCCCAATCCGGTCGCGGAGAGAAAGCGATGGCCGCGCTTGCGGCAGAATGTTCGGAAACTGTTCTCGTCAGCAAATCTCCCCAGCTTATTTGAGACGGCAAGGATAATCACATTCTCTTTCGCCAATTTCCCCATCGCTTCGACAACATGCTTATCGGCAAACATGAATCCTTTCTTGACATCCTGATGGAGCAGAGTCACTGAATGTTTTTTCTTTTGGGCGGCGTGATAGTATCCATAGCCAATCATGCTCGCCATGGTATTCTCCTTCCGGCCATAATCACTGATGATCAAGATCTCTTCATCTTTTAACTTCAGAGAATGTTTTAACACTTTATAGAACCGGGCCTGAAACTTGTCAACAGATTGCGACACGTCTTTAGAGATTCCCAGCATATCTTTCAGATAAACCTGTTCATTAAAAAGATTTTGTTACAGGAGGCTCCATTATTCTTTCGGAAGATTCGAGGAACATAGACTATTTGGTTTAGGCGCCCGTGTTGACTGTGGTGCTTTTTCTTTCACTGATCCTTTTGGGACTATATAGTTAGCCTTTCACTCCCAATCTGGTACCAATGTATCCCATATATTGACGAATAAAATTGGACTTATTAAAAAATTTTTGAAACCCATGAGGATTCATTTTTCGATTAACATCTTGAAGCATTTCATCCCTCAATTCTTTAAAAATAGCTTCTAACTCAGCAATCCACTTTTTTAACTTATTCTTATCACCCGAGGAGATTACACCAGACTCTTCCTCAGTCAATATTACATTCCACAAACTTTTTGCTAAATTTATCCAATTATTCAGAAATTGTGCCCCATTTCTACAAGTATCAGTTCTTCTTTCCCAACTACTTTGATTTTCACAAATCTCTAAATATGGAATAACCGCCTTTCCAAGTCTCTGATATTCTTCTTTTGAACCCATTAGCAAATTCCTCTTTGATTATTTTCATTAAACCATCTAAAAGAGTTGAATGACTCCCTCTTTCTGGACATTAAATCAAGACACCTCTATTTTATATAATTTTCGTTATTCGAACTTGGAGTGACTCCCATTCTCGCCCAATACTTTTGTCTCACGAATCGTTGTTGTCGAAATGATCGCAAAGACCGCGCTGAACATTTCGACCCACGAATGGAATCAGCAGCGCTGATGAAATGACTTGGTTCGCGCCGCATCTTGACCAGGCCATCCCCGCCCCATTCTCTTTTGATCATCTCGTACAGGAAAGAGGCGATATTGCTGAACACCAGCGTCGCACCCAGCGCCAAGACAAAAGCGGGATCATCATAACGAAAAAGATCATCCATCCCTCTGATTGCCAGGAGTGGAAACGCAATATCAGCACAAAGCTCGCCGCAGACATAGGGGCGGTTCGCCCGGCGTAAGGCACTTTCCAGATGAGCAGATCGGGGATCAAGATAAAGCTCCTCTCTAAGACGTGCTGTTGTCGGATTTGCCGCAAGATGCCCCAGGCCGGTTAAAAAGGGGGCAACATACTTTTCTCCCAGATCTGCCAATCTATCGGATAATTCCATGATTAATCCTCTTTCCTGATTTTTGCGACAAAAAAGCCTTCCGTGTCGTTATCCTGCGGCCAGATGCGCAGGACATGCTTCAACTGCGGATCAAATGCTTTCCCGGCGAATTCCAGCACGGGCGAAGACGTTTTCAGTCCGGCCAATTTCGCCGGCATGATCTTTGCCGCAGGAAACGTCTTGAGCAAATGATCAACGACACTTTCATTCTCTTCCGGCTCAAGAGAGCAGGTAGAATAGACCATAATGCCCCCTGGTTTGAGATTTTCAAAAGCCGTGACGATCAATTCTTTCTGCTGACGGGCCAGCTTGCTGATCATCCCGGCATTCCAGATACGGACGGTCTTCAGGCTCTTGCGGATCGTTCCCGTTCCCGAACAGGGAGCATCGACCAGGATCTTGTCAAACTGCAGCCCGGAAAAACGCCGGCCAGGCATCAGCGTCACGATTGTATTGGTCAGTCCGCTGCGCTGGACATTGACTCCCAGCGATTGCAGACGCTGGCTTTTGTAATCATTAGCAACAAGAATTCCTTTATTCTGCATCATCATGCCCATCTGTGTTGTCTTGCTTCCCGGAGAGGCGCACATGTCAAGGATAATCTCTCCCGGCTGCGGATCAAGCACGAGTGGTGGAATCATCGATGCTGCCTCCTGAACATAAATCTTTCCGACATGATATTCCAATAAATTTCCCACATCCCTCCGTTCCAGATGATCGATCCAGAAGCCTTGCTTGCACCAGGGAATGGGCTGGAGATTCCAATTTTTGGCTTTAATCGAAGAGCAGACATCAGCAACTGTGCCCAGGATCGTGTTCACGCGAATACTTCGCCGCAGGAAAGAAAGTGAATAGCGTTTGAATTCCTCCCAATCAGTCAGGGCAGCATAGCGTTCAATGAATGCTTTCTTGAATTCAATGGTTTCCGTTCCGGGGATAGTCCTTGGCTCAGCCATTTTTGGTTTAAACTAAAGTATCTTTAAATATTTTCCCGAAGCAGGGGCTTTGTGTAAAAAGTCAGCCGCCTGGCCAAGAGGTTGCCTGAGAACTGCAATCTCCCCAAGTTATAGTAATTGTGAGATATTTTCGTACTTTTTTTCACAATTACTAATAGCAAATGTGTGATTCAAATATTCGATTACTTAACACATTTGCTATATTTCTTAGCTGTAATCTTAGCAACTGGAGAAGCACGAAGGCAACGGCCAGGCTGACTTTTTGAGATTTTCTACAGAGCCTGAAGCAGGTGCGTATTAAGTTAAGTCTGTGCGGACTTGGTCAAGACGGCCAGCCAGAAAAGCTAAACAATCCCAAAGAAGAGAAATCCATATAAAGCACAGCCTAAAGATGACGGGTTCCCCCTGTAAAAAAATAATATAAAGAAAAAAGAAAGTGAGTGTAATCATGAAAAAAACATTGATGGCCATCGCCACGGCAGGAGTGTTTGCTCTCGGATGCAAAGAAGACATGGCGTACGAATTGGAGAGTTCCTCTATCTATACTCCCGCGGAACACGCCGAAACACCTACTGCCCCGCCACGCACACTTGATGATTTGCTCAAACAGCCGACCCTGACCAAAGAGGAATTTGCTCTTCTCATTCGGTCAGTAAACTCTTTATCCAATCTGGAAACTATCCTCAAACAGCGAAAAATAGCCTACCCTCCAGAAGGTACCAAAGAGCATGAAGAAACTCTGTCTTTAAGATACGGCGCCCCTTGGCTGACTCATAACCGTGGCTATGGTGTCTGTGATGAGATGGCGATGTACTCCCTCCCTTTCCTGCTGCAGATTCCAGAAGTAAAAGACGTAACACTGATCGAGATCAAAGGAACGGTTGAAAAAGAAGGACAACCCGATAAGCTTGGTGCCGTGCATGCGTTAGTTATTTTTCGTGATAGTACGAACAAATGGAGATACCTTAATAGTGGCGGCATCTCCGCCAGCCGTTATGAAAAACCATTAGAAGCAGTGAATATAGCCGTGATGACAGACAACAAATATCGTATTGACAACAACCTTACCTATAAATCCAACATGATCAAAGAACTCTCCGCCACCGGCCCATGGGTTTATGATGATTCAAAAGCGGAAAAACTTCGTCCGCTAGTGGAGATTTACGAGCCTTAAAACAGGATTATTGTTCTCTCTTCTTCAGCCGGGTCATATAGCCGGCGATGATATTACGCAGTTTCTTGCACTGAACGATAACTGTTTTCCCCACGACTTCTTTATTTGCGGTGAAATCAGTTGTAAACTGATCGCCATACATCTTGAACAATTCCTTTGTTTTCCGTTTGATAAAAGTAGTCTTGATTCTGCCCATAAGTGTATCCGAGAGGGGAGTCATTTATAAAGCTTGCGTTGGATTTCCGTAGGTGGGCGGCACCGGCCCAATGTTGAACCAAAAAAACACACCAGTGGTCATTTTACAGCAATCTTTATATATTTTCAACTATTTAACAACTTAATGGTAATCCTTTTCGATCAATATAATCTCCCGGAAGATATTTTCAAGATTATTTTCGCTACCGAACAGCAGGAGATCGTCGCCAAGATGCTGCTCAGATATATGTGGCAGAACAGCGGCGAGATCGGCAAGACTGAAATGGGTGTCTTCGCCGCAAGGCTGGATGCAGGAGAGGCAGTTATTCAGGAAAAAGGCAAATCCCCTTTGCAGCCGGAGATGAAACTATCTTATAACAAGAAACAATTTTATGACCGGATCCTGACTCCCATGCGGGGCATGGGGATGATTGAATACGATCTCTACAAGAAAACGTATCGTGTCTCGGACAGGTTCAATAAGATGATGATTAAAGTCGGCCTGATGTGGCTGCGGGAATTGGAAAAGAAAGGGAAAGGTTAAAATAGGACTATCGCTTTCAAGTTTCATGCTTGAAAATATTATCAAAGTTACGTCTACCGAGATTAATCTTAGATCAACTTCGATCCCTTTCTTGACTCAGACTCCACCCGAAGGAGCTTCTATTGCTGTTAAAGTTAGTCGGGAAAATCAAGAGTGTGGGGGTTTCCAAATGTTTACGTATGGTCTCCCAGAGAATCATAACGGGGTACTGACCATAGAACTAAGAGATTCAGCAGAAGGATATTGTCTTCATGACGACGCGAGGAAAGTCATCGAGGGAATAAATCAAGCCGCACAATATCAAAAAGCAGAAACCGCGACTGATTTTGACCTGAGAGGTGGTTCTTATCCCATTGGCGTTAGAGTGTATCTCAGACCAGAAGAAAAAGTTCAGATTGAATATTAAGAATCATTATTTTCTGTAGTATTCTCTTTAAAACTATAAAAACTTTTTCTCCCAATAATGACGTGATCGAGAAGTTCTTCGGCCTGATGTGGCTGCGGGAATTGGAAAGGAAAGGGAAGAATTAGAATAAACCAAATCTCTTCTTAGGAAACAGGGGGATGACTTTCACCCCCGCGTTTTCATCCTCGAAGTTATTAAAATTAAAACGATAGAGGTTAATGTCACCGGAAGTTCGGGATATGACTATCAGACGATCTTCTAAACAAACATCTAGCTCATCCATCTCCCTCAGTTGTTGTTCATCAAAACGAGCAGAAACACCATCCTGAGTGATGACTAATTGAGGATCAGCTGCTTCTCCTCTTAATTTCAATTTTTTCCGGTTGAGAATAGCATGGAGAGATTCACCTTTCATTGCTCTTTCAGATTTTACTCTGCTTCTGCCATCAATAACAAGATTTCCCCCGGTTGTAGATGGTGACAAAGTAAATCCTTCTTGCGGGATGACCAAATTCACATCACCGCCAGTGCCAGAAATATTTGCGGGGGAGGAAAGCACCCCATATACCGGAATCAACGCGTAAATTCCAATTCCGATTGAACGTGGAAGACCGATCATTCTCGGGACGGTATCACAATAGAGAGAATCACCAACAATCGTATAAGAAACTCCTTTGGGGAGTTCTAATTGATCTGTTGCCGGGACATACAATTCAAGAGGAGATGAATGTGGATTATAGAAAGGACCGCCATTTTCTACATACACTTTTTGGAGGGGCTGTTCCCAATCAATTTTCACTGGAGTCATTCCTTTTCGGATCATTTCCTTAAAAAGAAGAGAATCCTTTAAAAATGTTCTCGCCAGAAATATCTATATTCTTTTCTCGTCTTTAAAACTATAATACGTTCCTTTTCCAATAATCACATGATCGAGAAATTCAATCCCGACAACTTTTCCCGCTGCGCGCAATTGATCGGTCACAACAACATCTTCATCGCTCGGCTGCGGATCGCCACTGGGATGATTATGCACCAGAATAAACGCCGCTGCCCCTTCGCTGATTCCAATACGCAAAATCTCTCGCGGATGAATTAATGAGGCATTTAATGTTCCGACAAAGATGCTCTCTTTTTTGATGACCTGATGCCGCGTATTGAGATAGATACCGACACATTGTTCTTGCGTTAAGTGCCTTAACTCTGCTCCGATCAACGTCAGGACATCTCGGGGAGAGCTGATTGTAAATTGCTTCTCGTCATGAAAAGTCTGTACTCGGCGTGACAATTCAAAACACGCGGTGATTTCGCAAGCTTTGGCGACACCGACGCCGGACAATTTCTGCAAGTCGGCAAGTCTTGCTCGGGATAAAGAAGCGAGAGAATGCTGCTGTAATAATCGCGTGGCGAGCATGACCGCATTTTCCTGACGATTGCCGGTGCGCAACAGCAGGGCTAACAATTCGGCATCGCTCAACGCTTGGACACCTTGTTTTTGCAGCCGTTCCCGTGGACGGAGGTCTTGAGGAAGGGAGAGAATGTTCATCACGGGAAGTGAAAATGATTGGTTTATATGAATTTAGATAGTTGAGAGAAGATTGCTCATAATAACACCCAAAAGTTTTAAAAAAGAGAAGATAAATGAATATCCCGTGATTGAATTATATGTTGAACCACGTGTAACAAAAACATGGAATCAATTTAAAGACGAAAACCCCCCTTTCTCGATAGCATTAGATGGCTATGTTGCGGATAAACCAGTCTTCGATTCTCAAGGACCACGTGTCAACTATAATCATCATGAATTTGTAGACCGGTTGAGCACACGCAGTACGACCGGGCAAGTTCATCTGGCGATAAAACAAGGACTATTTCAGAGATTTAATAGGGATGGTTTCCCCACAGCCCGAGCCTATGTTAATGACGCAGATTATGATGTCTGTGTGGCTTGGTGGCTGTTGCAAAATCACGAGCGAATTACCGGGGTTAAAAGTGAACCGCTTATTTCACAATTAGTCGCGATAACCGATTTCATGGATGCGACAGGAGGACTTTATCCGTTAGATCCAAATACAAAATTAATGCGTGGAAGAGCATGGATCTTTGAACCATATACCGACGCGCGCCTCTCCGGAAGAATCCTTCAAATGGAGGTCGGGGAGATGAGGAATGTTATCGACGCGGTAATCACTAGGATCGATAAGTATACTTTCGGAAGGGGAGAAGAAATATCTGTAGACACGCGCTATGAAAAGATTGGTGGTGGCGCTGGTTGGACGATGGTCCAAGAAATCGGGGCGGAAGCGCGGGGAAGAATGGTCGCCGATGGGATCGCCGCTTTTGTCAGCGTACGTGATGCAGGCGAGGGGTTATATACATATACTTTAGCGAGGCTTTCGCCATATATCAATTTGCCGATTCCAGAACTATTAAAGCATATTAATCAAAGAGAGAGTTATGCCGCGGCTGATCCATCAGCATGGGGTGGGAGCAACATCATTGCTGGATCATCCCGAAAACACAAAACAAAAATAACACCACCAGAATTGGAAAAGATTATTAATGATTTCCTCGCCGGAGAGAGACTAGAGGAAGAATAAAGAAAAAAAGAAAGCGTGTCTAACGCTCTATTTTCGTCCTATCGTCGCTTCCACCACCGCGCCAAATGCCTCTTGCTTGAGGATTTCAACCTTATCCGTCTTCTCCCAGGTGAAATCTGGATCATTCCGGCCAAAGTGGCCGTAAGCTGCCGTCTTGCGATAAATTGGCCTGCGTAAATTCAGTGTACTGATGATTCCTTTCGGGGTCAGATCAAAATGCTTCTGTACCAATTCAGAGATCTTCTCCTCGGGAATCTGCGCCGTGCCAAACGTATCGACTAATACCGAAACCGGCTTGGCCACGCCGATCGCATACGCCACTTGGACTTCGCATTTGTCTGCTAACCCCGCCGCAACAAGATTCTTTGCGACGTAGCGCGCCATGTAACAGGCAGAACGGTCTACTTTTGAGGGATCTTTTCCCGAGAAAGCACCACCGCCATGCCGGCCGTAGCCGCCATACGTGTCAACGATGATCTTTCTCCCAGTTACGCCAGCATCCCCAACCGGCCCGCCGATGACAAATCGCCCCGTCGGATTGATGAAGTATTTTGTACTGCCATCAACCCATTCATAACAGATCGGCTTGATAATCTTCTCAATGACATCACGTCTGATCGTCTCCAGATCCACATCGGGATGATGCTGCGTCGAAACGACAACAGTATCAACACGCCGCGGCTTGCCGTCGACGTACTCCACGGTCACCTGCGATTTGCCGTCCGGACGCAGATACCATAATTCTCCGCGCTTGCGCGCGCTGGCCAGCCGCTGCGTCAATTTGTGCGCCAGCATGATCGGCAAAGGCATCAGTTCGGGTGTTTCATTCGTCGCAAAACCGAACATCAGCCCTTGATCGCCCGCCCCTTGTTCCTGAAATAACCCTTCGCCTTCACTAACTCCTTGAGAGATGTCCGGCGATTGTTCTGATAACGCCGATAATACGCCGCAGGTCGAACCATCGAATCCATATTCCGGCTTGTCGTAGCCGATGCTCAAGATCGTATCTCGTACTACTTTTTGCACATCAACATAGGTCTTTGTCGTTACTTCGCCGGCAACAACGACAAAACCAGTCTTGGTAAGAGTTTCAATTGCTACACGTGCTTGTGGATCATCTTTGTAAATTGCATCTAATAATGCATCAGAGATCTGATCGCACATTTTGTCGGGATGTCCTTCCGTAACACTTTCTGATGTAAATAAATAATTTTTGGTATTCATTTTTGTTTTGCCTCTCCACAGATGATCATTCCTTAACAAAAATGGGTCTATTTAAACAATCCTGCTTAAAATATTCGAATAGGAATATTTCACGCAGAATATTTATTAAGCAGTGAAGAAAATAAGAGTGAATGAGCTTCCGCAACCTTACTGAAATCAAACAGCTGCGTCGAAAATATCATTTAAACCAGAAAGAGCTCGCCCAGCGAGCGGAAGTATCGCAAAGCCTGATCGCCAAGATTGAAGCAGGAAAAGTAGAGCCTTCTTACAGCAAAGCTAAACTTATTTTTGAAGCATTGGACCAACTACGGGAGAAAGAGGAAGCAAAAGCAAAAGATATCATGAATAAAAAAATCAGCTTTGCGGAGATGGGGGAGCCACTCAAAGAGATCATCAAGACGATGAAGAGCAAAGGCATTTCCCAGCTTCCAGTATTATCAAAAGAGAAAGTCTGCGGCATCATCACGGAAGGGTCGATCCTCCGCAAAATGCTCGAACAACCGGAAAAAAGCAATCTTTTCAAAGCGGAAGATGTGATGGAAGAAGCTCCCCCGGTTATTACCATGAATACGGGCTTCAGGACGATCTCAAATATTCTTCGGGATTATCCAATCGTCCTTGTTGCCGAAAGAGGAGATATTAAAGGGATTATTTCTAAGAGTGATTTATTGGGAGAAATGGAGTAGGGGATTTTTCAAACGCGCCGCCCTGCGGGCGAGACTAACGACGTACCCCACGAGCGGCGTTGAAGTAATTGAGATTGTAATTGGCACTAAGGTTGAAATCAAAAGTACCGCAACCAAGCCACGCCGCTCGAGTTTCTGTACAATCTTCGGCGTTCGCTGGATTTGTGGGGAACCATACTTTTGTTGGTCTTTGAAAATACTGACCGAT